>NZ_JBWJVM010000001.1:0-467840 GCF_056428985.1 Streptomyces sp. CA189
CCAGGCCGACACCCCACCCCGCCCCCGGCACCGTCCCCGCACGCAGCCCCCACCACCCCAGCCCCGCCGGCGTTTGAGGCGCAGGGGCCCGGGGACTGGTCCCCGGCAACGGCGCCGCGCCGCGCCGCGCCGCACCTGCTCGGCCGGGTGGGCGAAGGCCGCGTGGCCTGGCAGGCGCATGCACGTCGCGGCGGCAGAATGATCCGGTGAGCGTCACCATCGACATCAAAGGGCTCCCCGCGGAGCGGATCGGCTTCGCGCCGTCCCCGCTCGCAGAGCTCTGCATGGCGTTGCACGCGCTCTCCCAGCCCGGCCATCACCCCGGGCTCGCCTCCTGGACCTCCACCACCGCGGCCACCCTCGACCCCGGCCTCGCGGACCGGCTGCTGGAGGGCGATTTCATGTGGCGCAGCTCCTTCGCCGACCTGTTCATGGCCTTCGCCGGGATTCCCGGCGGCACCGGGCTGCCCGCCGCCACGCTGGCCGCCGAGCTCGACGTACTCGACCGGCTGGACGACGAGCGGTTCGTGACGGCGGCCCTGGAGCACTGCCGGCTGGCCCTCTACAACGACGGCGGCGGGCCGTCCCCGCTCTCGGATCCGCTCGCCCGGGCGAAGGCCCTGGAGACGGCCTCCGCGCGCGGACCGCAGCAGTTGGCCTTCGCCGTGCGCGTGCTCGACGACACCGCCGGCGTCCGAGTCTGGCTGCGCCGCCTGCTGGAGGACTGCGACGAGGCCTTCTTCGCGGAGACCTGGCGCCGCGTCGAGCCCCGCCAGAGCGCGGACGCCCGGCACAAGACGGAGGTGCTCCGGCGCAAGGGGCTGCCGGCCGTGCTGAAGGAGGTCTCCTCGGCGCTGAGCGTCGACGAGGGGCTGACCACGGTCACGGTGGACAAGATGGTCCACGGGTCCACGACCGCCACCGATCCCCGAATAGGTGACGGCCTGCTGTTCGTGCCCACGAACTTCGGCTGGCCCCACCTGCTGGTACTGCACGCCCCCGGCTGGCGCCCGGTGGTCCACTACCCGCTCGGCTCTCCCGAACTGGCCTCCTCCCCGGGGTCGTTGGAGCTGATGCAGCGGCGCATGGAGGCGCTGGCCCATCCGATGCGGATGCGGCTGTGCCGCAGTCTGGCGCGCGCTCCCTACACGACCGGCGAGTTGGCGGCCGCGTACGGGATCACCGCCCCGGAGGTGTCCCGCCAGCTGGCGGTCTTGAAGAAGGCCGGTCTGATCCAGACCCGCCGGCAAGGGCGGTACGTCCAGCACCAGCTCGATCTGGCGGCGGTCGCACGGATCGGCTCCGACTTCATCGAGGGCATCCTGCGGTAGGCCGGGCGCGGAGAGCGGGCACTGGCCCGTTTTCGACGGCTCAGATACTCCGATATACGGATTTCACAAACCGGAATCAGTGAAAAGTCTGGCCATGGCCGCCACTTGGTGTCTAACGTGCGTCCACCGCTCCCCCACTCGGCGCGCAACGCACATGACCTGCGTCTGCATCCACGCCTCCGCACGTCTGTACGCCTGCACCCCTGTACGCATATGCCTCACGCAACACGCCTCACGCCATACGCATACGCATGCGCACGCGCATCTGCCGTGGAAGGACTTTCATGCCCTCACGCCGTATAGCCGCAGCCACCGCCGCCCTGGCGGCCGCGGCCCTCGTCTCCCCGCTGCTCCTCGCCGGGCCCGCCGGAGCCACCGGCAGCCCGCAGAGCGACGCCGCCCGGGGTGACGCGCTGGCCCGAAAGCTGGTCAAGGACTCCACCGGCAAGGGTGCCAACAACCACCTGAAGGTCTTCCAGGCCATCGCCGACCACAACGACGGCAACCGCGTGGCAGGTTCCAAGGGCCACGTCCAGTCGGCCCAGTACGTCGAGCTCGTCATGCGCGCGGCCGGCTACAAGGTCACCAAGAACGAGTTCGAGTTCGTCTTCGTCAAGACGGTCGCCGAGACCCTGAAGGTCAACGGCCCGGCCGGCCGCGACGTCCCGATCAAGCTGATGACGTACACCGCCAGCGGCCCGGCGAACGGCGTGACGGCGCAGATCGCCGCCGCCCCGGTCGACGCCGACGGCACGAACGGCTGCGAGCCCGGCGACTTCGCCGCGGGCGCCTTCACCGGCAAGGTCGCGCTGATCAAGCGCGGCGGCTGCGCCTTCGCGGTCAAGCAGCAGAACGCGGCGGCGGCCGGCGCGGTCGGCGCGGTGATCTACAACAACGCCGACGGCGCCCTGAACGGCACCATAGGTTCGGCGGACGCGGGCAAGATCCCGACCGGCGGCGTCACGCTGGCCGAGGGCCAGCGGCTCGCCGCCGACGCGGCTGCGGGACCGGTCGAGGTCACCCTCGACATCCGCGAGTTCCGGGAGAACCGCAAGACGTACAACGTCGTCGCGGAGACGCGGGGAGGCGACGAGAACAACACCGTCTTCCTCGGCGCGCACCTCGACTCCGTCGCGGACGGCCCGGGCATCAACGACAACGGCTCCGGCTCGGCCGGCATCCTCCAGGTCGCGCAGAAGCTCGCGCACAGCCAGGGCAAGATCAAGAACAAGGTCAAGTTCGCCTGGTGGTCGGCGGAGGAGTTCGGCCTGCTCGGCTCCGAGGCGTACGTCGCCGGCCTGACGGAGGAGCAGAAGAAGCAGATCAAGCTCTACTTGAACTTCGACATGATCGCCTCGCCGAACGCCGCGTACTTCGTCTACGACGGCGACGACTCGGACAAGGTCGGCGCGGGCCCCGGCCCCGAGGGCTCGGCCCAGCTGGAGAAGGGGATCAACGACTTCCTCGACTCCAAGAACATCCCGCGCGAGGGCACCGACTTCTCGGGCCGCTCGGACTACGGCCCGTTCATCGAGGTCGGCATCCCCTCGGGCGGTACGTTCACGGGCGCCGAGGGCATCAAGACGGCTGAGCAGGCGGCGAAGTTCGGCGGGCAGGCCGGGGTCGCGTACGACGTGAACTACCACGGCAAGGGCGACACCATCGCGAACATCGACCAGAAGGCGCTCGACATCAACGTCGACGTCATCGCGGACGCGGTGGGGCACTACGCGTTCGACCTGGCGCCGCTGGGCCGGCCGGTCGTCTCGGAGCCGACCACCGGTGGCGGCAGTGGCGGTGGCCTCCACGAGGGCCACGACCACGTCGGCGACACGGAGTAGTCCGTCCGGGGGGCGGGTCGGGGGCAGCCGCTGCGCGGCGCCGAGTCCCCTACCCTCCCCCAGACTCCGTCCGGGGGGAACCCCGGTTCGCCCGTTCCCCGGGCTCCGCCCGGACCCGTTGCACGTGCGGCGCCGTTCCCGGGGGCCAGCCCCCGGACCCCCGCTCCTCAAACGCCGGAGGGGCTGGATTCGGCCTGGTAGGGACGACCCCGCGCAGCGGCTGCCGTTACCCCGGCCAGGGGCCCACACCGACCGGCTGGACCAGCCAGCCGAAGTCGCCGAGGCCGCCCCGCGCGGTGAGTTCCGCGGCCTCGCCCACCCCCGACAGGGCCCGGACGTACACCGCCGGATCAGTGGAGGCCAGGGCCAGCGGGGGCCGGGCCCCCGAGACGCCCAGGGCGGCCAGCGCGTCCCGCTGGGTCAGCAGCACCGCCCCCGGCCCCGCGCACGCGTCGAGCGCCACGTGCGCGGTGACGTCGCAGCTCCCGTCCGGCACCGGGGCCGTCTCCCGCCCGGCGCGGAATCCGGTCAGCGTGCCGAAGGGCGGCCGGGCGTCCCTGGTGTGGGCGTAGTCGACGGCGACCGCGAGGCCGCGCTCCACCGCCGCGACGGCTCCCGCCCAGGCCTCGTCGCGCGGCCGGCCGATCTCCGCCCGGCCCCCGCCCGCCTCCTCGTCAGCGCCCGCGTCAGCGCCCGCGTCCGGCCACCACCGCTCCAGCCAGGCCCGGTCCGGCCCGTCCAGGAGGCCGCCCGGGTGCTCCGTACCGTCCCGCGCGACCTCCACGTAGCGCCCGTCCTCGGCGAGGTCCAGCGGGACGTTGTCGAGCCATTCGTTGGCGAAGAGCAGCCCCCGGATCCCCCGGGGCGGCTCGCCCAGCCACGTGATCCGCCCGTCGAGCCCCTCGGGCCGCCCCGCGCGCTCCACCCCGTACGGCCGCACCCGCTCGGCCGTCTCCGGCGGCAGCGCCGCCAGCACCCCGGCCAGCAGCTCCCCGCGTCCGGCCCCTACGTCGACCAGGTCCAGCTCCTCCGGACGACCGAGCTCCCCGTCCACCCACAGGAGCAGCCGGGCCACGGCCCGCGCGTAGAGCGGCGAGGCATGCACGGACGTGCGGAAATGCCCTGCGGGGCCGGGCCCGCCGGGGCGTACGTAGAAGCCGTCGGGCCCGTACAGCGCCCGCTCCATCGCCGTCCGCCAGCGGACGGGCCCCTCCTGCTCCGTACCTTCACCCTGAGTGCTCATCGCTGAAAGGTTATGGCCGCCTCCACCTCCGGTAGTACTCACCGGTCACCTGGATCGCCCCTCTGGTTGACTCCAGCACCCATCGGCCTTCCCTACTCTGGGTTACGTGCAGCGCCTCTACGATTTCCTCCGCAGACACCCGACGGGCGTCGACAGCTTCTGGGCTGTCCTCTTCTTCGGGTTCTCGATGGCCATCGTCGCCTCGGAGCACCAGGGCACCGGCTCCGCGCTGCTCGCCACCCCCTGTGTGGTCGCGCTGAGCACTGCCGTGGGACTGCGCCGCAGGCGGACCGTGCAGGCGTTCTGGCTCACCGTCGCCACCGGCCTGTACCAGCTGGCCATCGGCGCGCAGGTGAGCTTCTACGACTTCGCGATGCTCGTCGTCCTCTTCACCGTCGCCGCCGCCGACGTGCCGCGCTGGGTCTCGCGCACCGCGCTCGGCTGGGGGCTGCTCGCGTCCCCGCTCTACTTCCTGCGCGTCGGCGTGGACAAGAACTCCTCCACCACGGACAGCGTGCTCTTCGTCGTGTTCATGATGATCCCGTTCGCCCTCGCCTGGGTGACGGGCGACTCCCTGCGCACCCGCCGGGCCTATTACGCCCAGCTCGTCGAGCGCAACCAGCGCCTGGAACAGGAGCGCGCGGCCCAGGCCAAGGTGGCCGTCGCCGCCGAGCGGGCCCGGATCGCCCGCGAGCTGCACGACGTCGTCGCGCACAACGTCTCGGTGATGGTGGTCCAGGCCGACGGCGCCGCCTACGTGATGGACGCGGCCCCCGACCAGGCCAAGGAGGCCCTGCAGACCATCTCCGGCACCGGGCGCCTGGCCCTCGCCGAGATGCGCCGACTGCTGGGCGTCCTGCGCACCGGCGAGCCGCAGGAGTCCGAGGACTACGTGCCGCAGCCCGACGTGGAGCAGATCGAGGTGCTGGTCGAGCAGGTGCGGGCGGCCGGGCTCACGGTGGACTTCGAGGTCGAGGGCGCCCCGCGCACACTGCCCAGCGGCGTGGAGCTGACGGCGTACCGGATCGTCCAGGAGGCGCTGACGAACACGCGCAAGCACGGCGGCCCCGACGCGAAGGCCAGCGTGCGGCTCGTCTACTTCGACGACGGGCTCGGCCTGCTCGTCGAGGACGACGGCCGGGGCGCGGCCCACGAGCTGTACACGGACGGCGGCGCGGACGGCGCCGGACACGGGCTGATCGGCATGCGCGAACGCATCGGTATGGTCGGAGGCACCCTCGACGCGGGCCCCAGGCCCGGTGGCGGCTTCCGGATCAGCGCCCTGCTCCCCCTGAAGAAAAGGTGACCATGTCCTTCCCCACCGGCCCCTCCATCCGCGTGATGCTGGTCGACGACCAAGTACTGCTGCGCACCGGTTTCCGGATGGTGCTCGCCGCACAGCCCGACATGGAGGTCGTCGCCGAGGCCGGCGACGGCCTGGAGGCGCTGGAGGTGCTGCGCGCCACCAAGGTGGACGTGGTGCTGATGGACGTCCGCATGCCCCGCCTCGACGGGGTCGAGGCGACGCGCCGCATCTGCGAGCCCGAGGAACACCCCAAGGTCATCATCCTGACCACCTTCGACCTCGACGAGTACGCCTTCTCGGGCCTGAAGGCGGGCGCGAGCGGGTTCATGCTCAAGGACGTCCCGCCGGGCGAGCTGCTGGCCGCGATCCGCTCGGTGCACAGCGGGGACGCGGTCGTCGCCCCGTCCACGACGCGCCGACTGCTGGACCGGTTCGCGCCGATGCTCCCGTCGACCTCGGCGGAACCGCGGAACAAGGACGTCGAGCGGCTGACGGAGCGCGAGCGCGAGGTCATGCTGCTGGTCGCCCAGGGCCTGTCGAACGGCGAGATCGCCGCCCGCCTGGTCCTGTCGGAGGCCACGGTCAAGACCCACGTGGGCCGCATCCTGACCAAGCTGAACCTGCGCGACCGGGTCCAGGTCGTGGTCCTGGCGTACGAGACCGGCCTGGTCCGCGCGGGCGGCGGGGCGGGGTAACCCGGCCCCGGCCGTCGCCGGAAGACCTGATCATGGAATGCTCCTCGTCGGGGCGGCGGGCATCAGGCCCCCGCCCAGGGGAGGAAAATCACCATGAGATCCATCAAGCGGGCGGCTGCCGCCGCCGCGCTGGCACTGGCCGCCGTCTTCGCCTCGGGCGCTGCTGCGCCGGCGGGTGCCGCCACGACCGCCGAGACGTACACGGTGTGGCACTGGAACGTAGCCGGACACAAGATCAACAAGGGGTCGGCCACCACCGGGATGGTCGCCGAGGCAGTCGGCTCGATCAAGTCCCAGGACCCGAGCCCGGACTTCGTCTCCTTCAACGAGATCTGCTACTCGCAGTACAAGGCGATCCGCGACCAGCTGAACGACGCCCCCAACGCCTGGACCCAGGCGACGAACTACGCCCGCTTCTCCGCCACCCACAAGCCCGACCCGGCGGCCGAGCCCGGCACCGGCGTCTGCAAGGGCGAGGAGTTCGGCAACGCCCTGTTCAGCAAGGCGCAGCTGCGCACGTCGCAGAACTTCGTCCTGCCCGCCGACTACACGCAGGCGGAGGTGGACAGCGGCGCCTACCATGAGGACCGCACCATGCTCTGCGCGCAGCTCGAGGCCCAGCAGAGCATGAAGTTCTGCACGACGCACATCACCACCTCGAACAGGCGCCTGCCCGATCCGGTCAACTCGGCGAAGATCAACACCCAGCAGCTCGGCGCCGTCCGGGACATCCTCAAGGGATTCACGGACAACGGTGAGTCGTACCTGGTGGCGGGCGACTTCAACGCCGAGCCCGACATGTCCCGCATGGCCTCGCTGATGACGACGCACACGGAGCTCGACAGCACCGATACCCGCTGCCTGAACTACGGCGAGTGGACCGCGATCGACAATCCGGCGATCAACGACCCCGACACCGGCCTGGCTCCGTGCGCCGCCAACGAGGGCAATCCGAAGATCGACCTGATCCTCGCCCGGACCGACAAGCTCGCCGACCCCGTCCAGGGCTTCACCGCCGACTCCAAGTCGATCCCGACGACCTGCGCGCCCGGCGACGGTACGACGAACCAGCTGTGCTCCGACCACCGCGTTCTGATCGGCAACGCCACCATCACGGTGACGGTACCCACCACGCTGCCCGCCGCCCCCTGACGGCTGACAGCTGACAGCTGACAGCTGACGGCGCGGCCCGCCCGGCCTCAGGTCATCCAGCGGTCCGGGCGGGCCGCGGCCCGGGAGGTGCGGGAGCGGGCCGCCTGGGCGTGCAGGAGTTCGGCGGCCTCCGCCGCGCCGCGCAGGCGGGCCGTGACCGTACCGTTCGCGCCGGTGTCCACGTGGACGTCGGCCACGCCGCGGGCGCGCTCCCACGGTCCCTGGGAGCGGCGCACGCTCTGCACCTTGGCGTGCGGGACGATCTCCGTACGCCGGCACAGGCGGCCGTGGCGGGCCGCGAACACGTCCGCGGAGACGGCCAGGCCGTACCCCTTCCACCACACCGGCACCACCCAGCGCGATCCGCTCCGGGGCGAGGGCTCGAAGACGAGGCCGCCCAGGTCGACGCCGGGCAGCACCCGGGCGACGACGGCGTGGGCCGCGGCCCGGGTGGCCACCGGAACCAGGACGTTGTTCTTCGAGCCGGCCACCGCCAGCTCCACCCGCACCCAGCCGCGCCGGCGCCACAGCAGCGGCTCGACGATCCGTACGGTCTGCACGCGCCCCGGCGGCACCGTCTCGTGGGCCCGGTCGAGCATTCCGTGGTCGAGCCGGAGCCCGTCCGGGGACTCGGCGACCCGCCAGTCGTACTCGGTGAGGAACCGGCCCGCGCTCCCCGCCCACATCGCGCCCAGCACCGGGAGCAGGGTGGCGATGGCCACCCACGGGCTGGAGCTGAACCACCACACCAGCAGGGGGCCGGCGATCCCGCCGGCCAGGATCGCCCAGGTCGTCAGGGTCAACAGCAGGGATATCGCCAGATCGCGCGGCCCCACGCGGAGCAGCTCCCGCTCGGGTGCCTCGCCCAGGAGCGGTGCCTCGGCCGGGGTGAAACCGGCCGCGCGGGCCAGCAGCTCGGCCCGGAGCGAGACGGCGTCCTTCTCCGAGAGGAAGGCCAGCTCGTCCTTGGCCTCGGTGCCGATGACGTCGAGCCGCAGCTTGGCGACACCGGCGATGCGGCCCAGCAGGGGGCGGGTGACGTCGACCGCCTGGATCCGGTCGAGGCGGATGTGCGCCGTGCGGCGGAAGAGGAGGCCGCTGCGGATGCGCAGTTCGGTGTCGGTGACGGCGTAGTGCGTGAACCACCAGCTGAGGAAGCCGTACGTGCCGAAGACGAGGACCAGCGCGATGAGCGCGAGGACCCGCAGGGCGGTGGAGACGTCCGTCACCCACTCGGCGACGTTCTCGCTCTGCTGGGCGAGGAGGCCGATGGTCGCCGCGATCGGCACCCAGGCACGGCGCAGCGGGGTGAGGACGTGCAGCCGCCGCTCCTGGGCGGGGCCGGCCACCGGCGCCGGGGGCTCCGCCCCGACCGCGGACCCGGCGGGCCCGGTTCCGGCCGCGGACGCGGCCTCGGGTGCGGCCCCGGCCTCCGACCCGGCCCCGGCCCCGGCCCCTGCTCCCACCGGCGGCGTCACAGGCCCGCCGACCTTGCCTCGCCGAGCTCCGTCAGCCGGTCGCGCAGCCGTTCCGCCTCCTCGGGCGCGAGCCCGGGGATCCTGGCGTCGGTCGCCGCCGCGGCCGTGTGGAGCTGTACGGAGGCCAGCCCGAAGCGGCGCTCCAGCGGGCCCGAGGTCACCTCGACCAGCTGCATCCGCCCGTACGGGACCACGGTCTGCTCCCGCCACATCACGCCGCGGCTGATCAGCAGGTCGTCCGCGCGCTCCGCGTACCGCCAGGAGCGCCAGTTCCGTCCGAGCATCACCCAGCCCCAGGCCAGTACCAGCAGCCAGAACCCGCCGACCGCCGCCCACTCCGGTCCGACGGCCAGCCCCAGCACGACGGCCGTCACCGCCGCGAAGAGGGACATCCACAGCGCCAGCACCAGCCTGCGCAGAGTCAGCAGCCCGCCCGGCAGGCCCACCCACTCGGGCAGAACCGTCTCACCCTCTGTCCCCGTGTCCATCCCCCCAGCGTAGGGGCGCGGCCCGTCCCGCGGGCCGGGCTCGCGACGGCTGTCGGCCGCCGCTCTCCGATCCGCGATCCGGACCGAGCGACAGGTCACCCCCGCCGGCTGAGACAATGCCGCCATGACGGAGACCACGGTCGGCATCGGCGGCGCGGCGGAGAGCACCGACATGGTGCTCAACATCGGCCCCCAGCACCCTTCCACGCACGGCGTGCTGCGCCTGCGCCTCGTCCTGGACGGCGAGCGCATCGTGAGCGCCGAGCCGGTGGTCGGCTACATGCACCGCGGCGCGGAGAAGCTCTTCGAGGCCCGCGACTACCGGCAGATCGTGATGCTCGCGAACCGCCACGACTGGCTGTCCGCGTTCTCCAACGAGCTGGGCGTCGTCATGGCCGTCGAGCGGATGCTCGGCATGGAGGTGCCCGAGCGGGCCGTGTGGATGCGGACCCTGCTCGCCGAGCTGAACCGGGTGCTGAACCACCTGATGTTCCTCGGCTCGTACCCCCTGGAGCTGGGCGGCATCACCCCGATCTTCCACGCGTTCCGCGAGCGCGAGGAGCTGCAGGCCGTCATGGAGGAGATCTCCGGCGGCCGCATGCACTACATGTTCAACCGGGTCGGCGGCCTCAAGGAGGACCTCCCGGCCGGCTGGCTCGGCCGGGCCCGCGCCGCCATCGCCGACGTCAACACCCGCATGCACGTCTACGACGACCTGGTGCGCGGCAACGAGATCTTCCGCGCCCGCACCCGCGGCGTCGGCGTCCTGTCGGCCGAGGCCGTGCACGCGTACGGGGTCTCCGGCCCGATCGCCCGCGCCTCCGGCGTCGACTTCGACCTGCGCCGCGACGAGCCGTACCTGGCCTACGGCGAGCTCCAGGACGTCCTGAAGGTCGTCACCCGCACCGAGGGCGACTGCCTGGCCCGCTTCGAGGTGCTGCTGGAGCAGACCCACAACGCGCTGGACATCGCCGTCGCCTGCCTGGACCGGATGGCGGAGCTGGCGCCCGGCCCGATCAACCAGCGGCTCCCGAAGGTGCTGAAGGCGCCCGAGGGCGAGACGTACGCGTGGACCGAGAACCCCCTCGGGATCAACGGCTACTACCTGGTCTCCAAGGGCGAGAAGACCCCGTACCGGCTCAAGCTGCGCTCGGCCTCCTACAACAACATCCAGGCGCTGGCGGTACTGCTCCCCGGGCAGCTCGTCGCGGACATGGTCGCGATCCTCGGCTCGCTGTTCTTCGTCGTCGGCGACATCGACAAGTGACCGGGCTCGCGGCGGAGGGCACGGCCTAGGCTGCCCGCATGACCTCCGGCACATCAGCAGGCCCGCACCCCGGCATATACGCCGCCTACCTGCGGCGGCTCGGCATCGAGGAGCACGGCGCGCCGTCCGTGGAGGGGCTGTTCGCCCTCCAGCGGGCGCACCTGGAGCGCGTCCCGTACGAGAACGTCGACATCCAACTCGGCCGCGCCCCCGGCATCGACCCCGAGCTGTCGGCACGCCGCTTCGCCGCCGGGCGCGGAGGCTACTGCTTCCACCTCAACGGGGCCTTCGCGGCGCTCCTCGGCCACCTCGGCTACGAGGTCACCCGCCATGTGGGCGGCGTGTACAAGGAATCCCAGTCCGAGGCCGCCGCACGCGGCGTGAGCGGCGACCACCTGGCGCTCACCGTGCGCGTGCCGGAGCCCGGGACCTCCGGCTCCACCGATTTCTACGTGGACACCGGGCTCGGCGACGGCCCGTACGAGCCGCTGCCGCTGCGCGAAGGCTCGTACCGCCAGGGGGCCTTCGCCTACTCCCTGGAGATGCTGCCCGGCACCGGCTGGCTCTACCGCCACCCGGGCAGCTCCGCCCCGCTCGTGAACTTCCGCACGGAGCCCGCCGGGACGGCCGCAGCGGCCGGCTTCGAGGCCGAGCACGTCCGGCTGTCCACCTCCGAGGACTCCGGTTTCGTACGGACCTTCGCGGCCCTGCGGCGCGACGCCGACGGCATCGACGCCCTGCGGGGACGGGTGCTGAGCCGGATCGACCCGGTGAAGGGGACCACGGAGCGCGTGCTCGACGGCCCGGAGGAGTTCTACGCCGCGCTGGAGGGCGTCTTCGGCCGCGAGCTCGACGACCTGACGCCGACCGACCGCACGTCCCTGTGGACCCGGGTGAGCCGGGCCCACGAGAGCTGGGCGGCCGCCCGGGGGGACTGACCCCGGAGCGCCCGGCCCGCCCGGCCGGGGCCGCCGGCCGGGCGGGCCGATGTCCGCGGGGCAGGGCAGACTTGGGGGATGTCCCTCTCACCCCGCCGGGCCTGCCCCTCCTGCGGCCGCGACTGCGCCGTCACCGCCGGGCGGATCGCCCGCCACGACCCGCCCGCCGGGCGGGGCCGCGGGGACCTCGTCTCCTGCCCCGGATCCCGCGCCCGCGTGACCCTCGGCGCCGCCGCCCCCACCCTGGACGGCTTCACCCTGTCCCCGCTGCCGGGCCAACTCCCGCTGTTCTAGGGCGGGGTTCCGTCAGAACGCCGCGGCCGAGATCTTCGCGGCGAATGCCCCGCTGCGCTAGGAGATCGCGGTGCGGAGCTGGACCACGTCGATCGGCTCGGTCTCGTCGTGGGCGGTGAGGTCGATGACCTGGCCCACGGCGCGTGGCTCGGCGGTGGGCGCCTTGACGGTGCCGACCAGGGCCGCCGGCTCCGTCCCGCCCTGAGCGGACTCCGCCTTGTGGACGGCGAGGGCCTCGGCGCCGACGACATCGGCGAGGTCCTCGTTCTGGACGGACTCGATGACCGCGCGGGCCTGCGCCGCGGTCTTCGTACCGAAGAAGTCGAAGCCGCCCTCGACGCGCGAGGCGGGCCGGCGGTGGGCGGCGTACGGGGCCACCGCGGCCGCGAGCCGGCGCGCGGGGACGGCGGCCGCCGGGCCCACGGGCACCGGGCCGGTGAGCGCGGGGCGGGAGTGCGACTCCAGCTCGGCGGGCTTCGCCGGGACGGCGGGCGCGGCGGAGCCGACGGGCGCGGCGGGGAGGGCGGAGGCCGCCGCGGGGAGGGCGGGAGAGCCCGTCCGCGCCTTCGGGGCGGACGGGGACGCGGCCGCGTCGGCGGCCTTGGCCGTCTTGTCCGCCAGCGCCGCCAGCGCGGCGTGGGCGCGGGCGAAGCCCACCGAGGTGGCCGCGCCGGCGCTGGTGCGCTCCTCGGAGACCGCGGGAAGTTCCTTCGGACCCGCCTCGGCCGATGCGGCCCGGGCCGCCGGGGCCGCGGCCTCGATGGCCAGCAGCCGGCGCCCCTCCAGGGCGCTCGCCCGCTCGGTCTCGGCGGTGGCGTACCGGCGCAGCAGCGACGCGTGCTCCCCGCGCAGGCCCGCGAGTTCGACCCGCTTGGCGCGCAGTTTGGCGTCGAGCTTGCCGCGCAGCACCCGGGCCTCTTCGAGGTCGGATTCGAGCTCGGCTATCCGCTCTTCCGTCCGCCACTCGTCCTTGACCCGCTCGCGCGCGAGCTCGGTGACCCGGCGGCCGGCCGCCAGGTCCCACGAGCGCATGACGACGGCGCCGGCCAGGCCGGCGGCCGCGGTGAGGGCCACGAGCAGGCGCAGCGCCATCGGTTCCGCGAGCAGCCAGGCGGCGCCGGCGCCGGCGACGGACACACCGGCGACGGCCGTCGGCGTGAGCAGCCGGTGAAGGGGTTCGGGATTGCGGTGGCGTCCACGGGGCATGGCCTGAAATTTACAGGGCGTGGACAGGGTGTGGGGTAGCCGCCCGGGAATCTGTTCCCGAGCAGTTACCGCACCTTGCTCCCGAAAGGCGCAACTCCTACTTCTTCAGCAGGCCCTTGGACTCCAGATAGGCCTTCGCGACATCCGCCGGCTTGGCCCGCTCGGCGTCGACCTTGCGGTTCAGCTCGACCAGGTCGGCCGTGGTGAGCGCCTTGGTGATCTTGTCGAGGGCGGCCGCGATCTCGGGAGCTCCGGCGTCCTTGGCGTTGACCACCGGGAGCACGTTGTCGGCGTTCTGGAGCTTCTTGTCGTCGTCCAGCAGGACCAGGCCGAAGCTGTCGAGGGTGGCGTCCGTGGTGGTGGTGAGGACGAGCTGGTCCGCGCCGTCCTTCACCGCCTGCTTGGCCTGCGGGGTTCCGACGCCCTTGGGGTCAATACCGGAAACGTCGATTCCGTATGTCGTCTTCAATCCGGGAGCGCAGAAGGGCCGCACCGCGCATTCGTCACCCGCCGCGATCTTCACCTTCAGACCGGACGTGCCCAGATCGGAAAGGGTCTTGAGATTGTTCTTCGCGGCGAATTCCTTGCTCACCGCGAAGGCGTTCTGGTCGACCGCCGAACCGGCGGGCAGCGCCTTCAGCCCCAGCGGGGCCGCCAGCTTCTCCAGGGCCGCCACGGTCGTCGTCACATCGCTCGACGCGACCGGCTTCTCGGTCGGCGCCTTGGAGCCGTTCACCTTGGCGTTGAGGAACTCCGCGAGGGTCGCCGCGTACTCCGGGACGACGTCGATCTCGCCCTTCTCCAGCGAGGGTTCGTACAGCTCGCGGTTGTTCACCGTGGTGATCGAGGTGCTGTAGCCGGCGTCCGCCAGGATCTGCGCGTACAGCTCGGCCAGCACGTTGGACTCGGTGAATCCGGCGGCGCCGATCACCAGCTTGCCGCCCTTGCCGCCCTCGGACGACCCGGAGGCGGCCGCGGAGGAGCCCCCGTCCTTGGTCTTCTCCAGGCTGTCGCCGCCGCACGCGGCGAGCGATGCGGTCAGGGCGACGGCACCCAGGGCCGCGCCGAGGGCGCGCGTGGACTTGCTCATCTCAATCTCCTTCAGGGGGTGGGGAAACGTATCGGGGGCCTCGCTCGGCGGGCAGCCTCGCTCAGCGGGCGGCCGCACCCGGCAGCAGCCGGTCGGCCGCCACCAGCGCGCCCTCCACGAGCAGCGCCAGCGCCGCGACCAGCAGGGCGCCCGCGACGACCTGCGGGGTGTTGTACGTGTTGAAGCCGGCGGTGATGATCCGGCCGAGCCCGCCCTGGCCGACCATGGCGGCGATGGTGGCCGTGGCGATGACCTGGACGGCGCCCGAGCGCAGTCCCGTCATCACCAGCCCGCGCGCGAGCGGCAGTTCCACCCGCCAGAAGAGCTGGCGGCCGGACATCCCCATGCCCCGCGCGGCCTCCACCACCGAGCGGTCGACCTCGCGCATGCCGACGTAGGCGTTGGTCAGCAGCGGCGGGATGGCGAAGAGCACCAGCGCGGCGATGGTGGGCACGTACCCGGCGTTGCGCAGCGGGGAGACCATGAACAGCGCCAGCACCGCGAAGACCGGGACGGCCCGCCCGATGTTGGAGACGTTGACGGCGAGGCCGCCGCCCTTGCCGAGGTGGCCGAGCAGCAGTCCGACCGGCAGGGCCACCGCGCAGGCCAGCGCGAGGGCGATCCCGCTGACGTACACGTGCTCTCCGAGCCGGTGCCAGACCCCGCTCTCCCCGGACCAGTTGGCCCCGTCGGCCAGCCAGTCCCCGGCCTGTCCCAGCACTCCCATCAGACGGCTCCCGCGCTGACGTCGGCGGTGCGGGCGGCGCGCGTCTTCCGGGTGGCCCGGGTCGCGCGGGTCCAGGGCGTCAGCAGCCGCTGGAGGCCGAGCAGGAGCAGGTCCGCGACGAGCGCGAGGAGCACGCACAGCACCGAGGCGGTGAGCACCTGGGCCTTGAAGGAGCTGTTCACGGCGGGTGCGATGAGGTTGCCGAGGCCGCCCTTGCCCACGATGGAGCCCACGGTGGTCAGCGCGACGGTGGAGACGGTCGCGATCCGTACGCCGGCCAGCAGGGCGGGCAGCGCCAGCGGCAGCTCGACCTGCCACAGCAGCCGGCCCGGGCCGTACCCCATCCCGCGCGCGGCTTCCCGTACCTCCTCGGGCACCGCTTCGAGACCGGCCAGCACGTTGCGCACGAGGATGGTCAGCGAATACAGCACCAGGCCGGTCACCACCAGCGCCGCCGAGAGCCCGAAGACCGGCAGCAGCAGCGAGAACATGGCGAGCGAGGGGACCGTGTAGAGCAGGGTGGTGATGCCCAGGACGGGGGCCGCCCAGTGGCGGCCGCGGCGGGCCAGCAGGGCGAGCGGGACGGACACCGCGATGCCGATCAGCACCGACACGCCCGTGATCCACACGTGTTCGAGGGTGGCGTCGGTGAGCTCCTGGGAGCGGGACGTGACGTACTCCCAGCAGACCCAGTCGTTCGCCACCAGGCAGCTCTGCCCGGCCATCACCCCTCACCCCCCGTCACCTCGCACGTAGGAGCGACCATAACCCCCGGCACCCACCATGGCCGGAATCCTTCGCACACGGGCAACACGCCCTTCACAAACGGACCCCGCGGGTAGGGAACTGTTGATTCGGTTGTGGGTCGTATTGGTCATCGAGTAGCTCTTATGGGTGAACGTGAGGTGCTGCGGGCACACGGTCTTGGCGGGGACGTCAGTGTCGGTGGGGAACGTTGGTGCCGCCGTGGGGACGGGGAGGGGGTGGCTGGTGGTGCGTGGTGGCGGTCGTCGAAGGCGTGCGCTGCGCGTGCTGGCTGTTCCGTTCACGGTGTCGGCGCCTGCGGGTGCGCGGATCCGGGATCGTCTGCGCCTGACCATCCGCGATGCCGAGGTTTTGCAGATGGTCGGTGAACATCTGGGCCGGTATGCCCGCGCTGATCTGGCTGAGCGGATCCGCATCGGCACGGTGCCGGTGAAAGAGAACAGGCGGGTGGACCGCAAACGCGTGCTGACGAGGGTGTCGTCGTCCCGGTGGGCGGGAGCGATCACACGCGCCAGCGAGGATCAGTACCAGCTGTCCGTGCGGTGCCTGTTCGACGAGCGGACCTCGCTGCGCCGGGCCATCGCAAAGATCGGCCAACGTCTGGCCGTCCCCTGCGGCCGCCGGGTGGGTGGAGTGCGCGGATATCCGAGCCGGGCTGAGCGGGCACAGAAGCAGCGTCGGTCGCAGGTCCTCACGGGGCGCCTGGCGGAGGTGGAGCGGCGTATCAAAACCGGGCATCCGGCGATCGTGGTCGGCGGCCGAAGGCTCGCCAAGACCCGGCACAACCTTGCCGACGCCGATCTCACCGAAGCCCAGTGGCGGGAACAGTGGGACGCGCAGCGCTTGTTCCTCACCGCTGATGGGGAGTCCGGGGCGCCGCACGGGAACTACACGATCACCGTCGATCCCGCTGACGGCTCGGTCACACTCGTCCTGCCCGAACCCCTCAGGCACCTCACCAACGCACCCCGGGGCCGCTACCGGCTCGCCTGCACCATCACCTTTAACCACCAGCGAGACGAGTGGCTGGACCGGATCACCGCCAACCGTTCCGTCCGCTACGACATCGTGTGCGACCCCGAACGCGGCCGCTGGTACCTCGACGCCTCCTGGTCCACCCCGACAACACCGCTCCCGACCCCTGCTGTGCTGGCCGCAACCGGTGCCCGGCTGCTGGCAGTGGACCTCAACGCCGGCCATCTCGCCGCCTGCGTCGTAGACGCCCACGGCAACCCCGTCGGCCCGCCGATCACCATCCCCACCGACCTGACCGGCCCCACCTCCCAGCGCGACGGACGTCTGCGCACCGCCATCAGCGAACTCATCCGCCTCGCCCACCAACACGGCTGCGCCGGTCTGGCGATCGAGAACCTCGGCTTCACCGACGCTCGTGCCACCGGCCGCGAGACCATGGGCCGGGGCAAACGCGGCAAGACATTCCGCCGCACCGTCTCAGGCTTTCCGACCGCACGATTCCGGGTACGGCTGTCCGGTATGGCCCACCACGCGGGCCTCATCGTCATCGCCGTCGACCCCGCCTACACCAGCCGCTGGGGAGCCCAGCACTGGAAGGATCCGCTTCAGCAGCAATCCAAGACCACGCTCGTCACCGGCCACCACGCGGCCTCGGTGGCGATCGGCAGACGCGCCCTCGGACACGGGACACGGCGTCGGCCAGGTGTGACCGCACACGACCAGAGGATCGTCGCGCGGAGAACTACCGGCCAGACCGTCACCGCACCGAGGACGCGCGGAACCGCGAGCCCGCCAAGGACCACAGGCACACCCCACCAAGGTGGCAAGACCTGCCGGGACCAAAGCGACCAACTCGCACTGTTCCCTGCTTCCCAAGACCGTTCGGGGAGACAACCGGCTAGCCCGGTTTACAGCGATTCAGCCAACAGTGGCCAACATCGCTAGGAGCGGTAGGGAAAGATGGCCGGGTGATCCGATTCGAGCACGTGACCAAGCGCTACCCCGACGGGACCACGGCCGTCGCGGACCTGTCCTTCGAGGTCGCCGAGGGCGAACTGGTCACCCTGGTGGGCCCGTCCGGCTGCGGCAAGACGACCACCATGAAGATGGTCAACCGGCTCATCGAGCCCACCTCCGGCCGGATCCTGCTGAACGGCGAGGACATCGCCGCCGCCGACCCGGTCGAACTGCGCCGCCGCATCGGCTACGTCATCCAGCAGGTCGGGCTGTTCCCGCACAAGACGGTGCTGGAGAACACGGCCACCGTGCCGCAGCTCATCGGCACCCCGAAGGCCAAGGCCCGCGCGCGGGCCGCGGAACTCCTCGACCTGGTCGGGCTGGACCCGGCCGTCTACGGGGGCCGCTACCCGGAGCAGCTCTCCGGCGGCCAGCGCCAGCGCGTCGGCGTGGCCCGGGCGCTCGCCGCGGACCCGCCGGTGCTGCTGATGGACGAGCCGTTCGGCGCGGTGGACCCGGTGGTGCGCGAACGGCTGCAGAACGAGTTCCTGACGCTCCAGCAGACCGTGCGCAAAACGATCCTGCTGGTCACGCACGACCTGGAGGAGGCGGTCCGGCTCGGGGACCGCATCGCGGTCTACGGAGCGGGCACCATCGAGCAGTTCGCCCGCCCCGCGCAGGTGCTGGGCGCCCCCGCGACCGATTACGTGGCCGGCTTCGTCGGCGCCGACCGCGGGCTGAAGCGGCTCGCGGTCACCGCGGTGGCGCGGGCCGACCTGGCCGACCTCGCCGACCCGGCCGCCGGGGACGGAAAGGCCCCCACCGCCGAAGTGGCGCTGGGGGCCAGTCTGCGCGAGGCGCTCGCGCTGCTGCTCCAGGAGGACTCGGGCCGGATCGGGGTCACGGACCCCGACTCCGGCGCGCTGATCGGCGTACTCACCCCGGAAGGGGTGCACCGGGCCCTGCGCCGGGCCCAGCTCCAGGAGGCCTGAGCGAGGAGGGCCCGGGGCTTCGGCCCCGACCCCCCTTACGCCTGGATCCGGCCGCTCATCCACACCAGCATCGGCGGGATCTCGCGGCGCCAGGTGTTGAAGTTGTGGCCGCCGCTGTCGAGGATGATCGAGGAGACCCGGTCCGGGCCCTTGACCAGCTTGATGAACTTCTTCGTGTCGGCGAGGTTCGGCTCGCCCTTCTCGCTGCTGGTGACCAGGAACGACGTCCCGGACGGCTGCTTCGCCTTCACCGACTCCAGCACGTTCGCGCGCGCCTTCAGCTTCGCGTCCCCGTGGAAGAGGTCACCGGTCGTCGGGTCGTCCGCGGCCTCGTAGTACGCGGACAGCCCCGCGGCGGCGCCGAAGGTCTGCGGGTAGTGCGCGGTGATCTTCAGGGCGCAGTAACCACCCGTGGAGTTGCCGATGAAGCCCATGTTCTCGGGCTTCTTGCCGACCCGGAAGGTGCTCTGGACGGCCTGCGGAAGGTCCTGGCCGTAGAAGGTCTCGGTCTGCGGGCCACCGGGTATGTCCACGCACTCGGTGTCGCGCGCGCCGGGGGTCGGACGGAGCATGACCAAGATCATCGGCTTCATCTTGCCCAGCTTGACCTGCTTGTAGGCCGTCATCGGGTAGTCCAGCCCCTTGACCAGGTTCTCCGCCATGCCCGGGTAGCCCGTGAGGACGATGGAGGCCGGGAAGTTCTGGTCCTTGTGCTGCGGCTGGAAGTACTCCGGCGGCAGCCACACGTAGCCCTGGGTCGTTATCTTCGACTTCTGGCCGGTTATGGCCACTTTCAGGATCTGCCCGCCGACCTGCGGCTTGGCACCGCCGGGCACGTCCAGCTCCTGCTTGTCGACGACCTTGATGTCGGCGCTGCTCATCGAATGGTCGACGACCTTGCCGATCGAGGTCTCCTGGCCGAAGAGGTCGGCCCAGGACCCGTAGAAGAGGAACGACTTGTTCGCGCCGAGACCGATCGCCGCGAACAGCGCAAGCTGCGTCGCCAGCAGGAGGCCGATCCGGCCGAGGACCGAGCGCCAGGAGCGGCCCGAGAGCTTCGGCCAGAACCACACCGTGGCCGCGAACAGCAGCACACCGGCAAGGATGGCCAGCGCCAGAACCGTATTACTGGTGAGACCCATGAGCAGTCAGTCGACTTTCTATGGCAGGACTAGTTTTTTCTCGACGGAAGAGTGAACCCGCTCCCCCTCGATGTCGTCCTAGTGGACGCACCACCCAACGGAGGCTCCAGCGGCCTTCGGCCACATGATCTCTCGCGGAGCAACGGGAAGCGATGTCTAGCAGGATAGATGGCGATAAGTCGGGACAGGTTCCGAAGCCGCTCAGCCGAATCCTCCGAGGCCCACGACCGGAGTCCGTCCCCGGGATCGTGGGCACCGCCGTCACGGTCGTCGGCCTGCTGGACATCGCCGCGGGAGTCTTCCCGCGGTTCCGGCACAGCCGCATCCACGCGGTCACCGAAGTGCTGCCCGGCTCCTTCGGCCCCTTCGCGGCCGCCCTGGCCCTCAGCGCCGGCGTCCTGCTGCTGCTGCTCGCCCACGGGCTCAAGCGCCGCAAGCGCCGCGCCTGGCGGGCCGCGGTGGTGCTGCTGCCGGCCGGCGCCGTCGCGCAGTTCACGTACCGCCACTCGATCCTCGGCGTGGTCATCGCGGCGGTGCTCCTCGCGCTGCTGCTGCGCCACCAGAGCGAGTTCAAGGCGCTGCCCGACCCGCGCAGCCGGTGGAAGGCGCTCGCCAACTTCGTGCTGATGAGCGCGGGCTCCATCGGCCTCGGTCTGGTCATCGTCAACTCGCACCCCGGCCGCGTCGTAGGCAATCCGGGTGTTTATGAGCAGATCAGCCACGTCGTCTACGGGCTCTTCGGTTTCGAGGGCCCCGTCGACTACGCCGGCCGGGTGTCCTGGACCGTCGGCTACTCGCTGGGCGCCCTCGGCATGCTCACCGCCGTCACCACCATCTACCTGGCCTTCCGCCCCGAACACCCGGCCGCCCGGCTCACCGCCGACGACGAGCTCAAGCTCCGCGAACTGCTCGCCCGGCACGGCGGCCGCGACTCGCTCGGCCACTTCGCGCTCCGGCGCGACAAGGCCGTCGTCTTCTCCCCCAGCGGCAAGGCCGCCGTCACCTACCGCGTCGTCTCCGGCGTGATGCTCGCCTCCGGCGACCCGGTCGGAGACGTCGAGGCCTGGCCCGGCGCCATCGAACGGTTCATGGAGGAGGCCAAGACCCACTCCTGGACCCCCGCCGTCATGGGCTGCAGCGAGACCGGAGGCGAGGTCTGGACCCGCGAGACCGGGCTCGACGCCCTGGAGCTCGGGGACGAGGCGATCGTCGACGTCAAAGACTTCTCCCTCTCCGGGCGGGCGATGCGCAACGTCCGGCAGATGGTGAAGCGCATCGAGCGCAACGGCTACACCACCAAGGTCCGCCGGGTCAGCGAGCTGACCGAGACCGAGCTCGAACAGGTGCGCGGCGCGGCCGAGGCCTGGCGCGGCACCGACACCGAGCGCGGCTTCTCCATGGCGCTCGGCCGCGTCGGCGACCCCGGCGACGGCGACTGCTACATCGCCACCGCGCACCGCGTCGAAGAGGGCGACACCTCCCCCTTCGGCGACCTCAAAGCCGTCCTGCACTTCGTCCCGTGGGGCAAGGACGGCATGTCGCTGGAGCTGATGCGCCGCGACCGCGCCGCCGACCCCGGCATGAACGAACTCCTCATCGTCGCCTCCCTGGAGGCCTCCCCGGCGCTCGGCATCGAGAAGGTCTCCCTGAACTTCGCGATGTTCCGCTCGGCCCTGGCCCGCGGCGAGAAGATCGGCGCCGGTCCGGTCCTGCGGATGTGGCGCAGCCTGCTGGTGTTCCTCTCGCGCTGGTTCCAGATCGAGTCGCTGTACAAGTTCAACGCGAAGTTCCGCCCCCGCTGGGAGCCCCGATTCGTGGTCTTCCGCACCACCCGGGACCTGCCCCGCATCGGCTTCGCCGCGATGCAGGCCGAGGGGTTCGTCACGCTGGCCCTGCCCCGGCTGTTCGCCGGCCGCCGACGCCCCAAGCCGGTCCGCACCTGCGCCCACCACCGGGTGCCGGCCGTCCCCGCCCAGTCGGAGCGCGAGGTCCAGGCCGCCTGAGCCGGCGTTCCCCGTACGCCCGGCCCGTACGCCCGGCCCCGTACGCCGCCCCGTACGCGGGCCCTGGACGCCGTCCAGGGCCCCTTCCGGACCAGCCCATACCCTGGAGTCATGAACAACGAGCGCGGAGCCGCCGACAGGGGCCGGGTCACAGGGCTGCCGGAATGGGACCGCTGCGGGGTCATGGGCGTCGTCAACGTCACCCCCGACTCCTTCTCCGACGGCGGCCGCTGGTTCGACACCACGGCGGCCGTCAAGCGCGGCCTCGACCTCGTCGCCCAGGGCGCCGACCTCGTGGACGTCGGCGGCGAGTCCACCCGCCCCGGCGCCTCCCGCGTCGACGAGGAGGAGGAGCTGCGCCGGGTCGTCCCCGTCGTCCGCGGCCTCGCCTCCGAGGGGGTCGTCGTCTCGGTCGACACGATGCGCGCCTCCGTGGCCGCCCGGGCCGTGGCCGCCGGCGCCACCCTGGTCAACGACGTCAGCGGCGGCCTCGCCGACCCCGGCATGATCCCGGCCGTCGCCGCCGCCGAAGTGCCCTTCGTCGTCATGCACTGGCGCGGCTTCAGCGACGGCATGAACAGCCTCGCCGTCTACGAGGACGTCCTCGCCGAGGTCACCGCCGAACTCCGCACCCGGATCGACGCCGTCGTCACCGGCGGCATCGCCCCCGAACGCCTGCTGGTCGACCCCGGTCTGGGCTTCGCCAAGAACGCCGAGCACGACCTGGCCCTGGTCGCCCACCTCTCCGAGCTGCGCGCACTGGGCTTCCCGCTGCTGGTGGCCGCGTCGAGGAAGCGTTTCCTCGGCCGGGTGCTGGCCGGCGCCGACGACGCCTCCCCGCCGCCCGCCCGCGAACGCGACGCCGCCACCGCCGCCGTCTCCGCCCTCGCCGCCGCGCGGGGCGCCTGGGCCGTACGGGTCCACGAGGTACGGGCGAGCGCCGACGCGGTTCGGGTGGCCCGCGCCGTGGAAGGGGCACTGCGTACGACCCGTAGCAACGAGGAAGGGGCACGGTGAGCCGTACCGACATCGAATCCGTCGAAGAGGTCAACACGGCCTTCTACGAGGCCATGGAGCGGGGGGACTTCGACACGCTGTCGGCGCTCTGGCTCGAAGACGAGATCTCCTGCGTGCACCCGGGCTGGCCGGTGCTGTCGGGACGCGGCGAGGTGCTGCGCTCCTACGCGCTGATCATGTCGCACACCGAGTACATCCAGTTCTTCCTCACCGACACCAAGGTCACCGTCATGGGCGACACCGCCCTGGTGACCTGCACCGAGAACATCCTCAGCGGCGGACCCGCCGAGGACGGCGGTGAACTGGGCCCGCTCGTGGGCCAGCTCGTCGTCGCCACGAATGTGTTCCGACGCACACCGGAGGGCTGGCGGCTCTGGTCGCACCACGGTTCTCCCGTCCTCACGGACTCCGACGAGGACGAGGACGAGGAGCCCTCCTGACCCCCTCCGTCGGGCTCCGAGGTATTTCGCAGGTAAATTCGAAGGTGGACGACGCCGACCGCACTCGGCTCCGGCCATGGATCCGGGGAGTCCCGGACCGGAAGCACCTACGAAAAGCAGGAGTGATTCGCGTGGATCGTGTCGCGCTGCGCGGCCTCAAGGCTCGCGGGCACCATGGCGTCTTCCCCCGGGAACGCGAGGAGGGCCAGACCTTCATCGTCGACCTCGTGCTGCACCTCGACACCCGTCCCGCGGCGGCGGGCGACGACCTGGCTAAGACCGTGCACTACGGGGTAGTCGCGGAAGAAGTCGTCGACGTGGTCCAGGGCGAGCCCGTGGACCTGATCGAGACGCTCGCCGAGCGGATCGCCCAGCAGTGCCTCAAGCACGAGGCGGTCGCCCAGGTGGAGGTCGTCGTCCACAAACCGGACGCGCCGATCACCGTCCCCTTCGACGACGTGACCATCACGATCACCCGGAGCCGCGCGTGAACAACGGAATGAACGCCCAGAGCGACCCCACCGTCCAGCCGGTACCCGCCTCCGTGGTCGAGGCCGTGGACGCGGCGGACGTCACCCTGTCCAACCCCAAGTGGGCCGTCGTCGCGCTCGGCGCGAACCTGGGCAACCGACTGGAGACCCTCCAGGGCGCCATCGACGCCCTCGGCGACACCCCGGGCCTGCGGGTCAAGGCCGTCTCCCCCGTGTACGAGACGGAGCCGTGGGGCGTGGACCCGGGCTCGCAGCCCTCGTACCTCAACGCCGTCATCTCGGTGAAGACCACCCTGCCCCCCAGCTCCCTGCTGGAGCGCGGCCACGCCATCGAGGAAGCCTTCGACCGCGTCCGCGAGGAGCGCTGGGGACCCCGGACGATCGACGTCGACATCATCTCCTACGCCGACGTGGTCTCCGCCGACCCCGTCCTCACCCTCCCGCACCCGCGCGCCCACCAGCGCGCCTTCGTGCTGGCCCCCTGGAACGACATCGACCCCGAAGCGCAGATCCCGGGCCACGGGCCCGTCGCCGCGCTCCTGGCCGCACTCGGCCACCAGGGGCTCACCCAGCGCACGGACCTGGAACTGCGCCTCCCCGAGTGAGCCGCGCCCGCGGGGCGGGGCCGTCGAACACTTAGGATCACGGGATACGCACGCACGGAGAGCGGGCGCGGCGGGAATGGCGGGAGAAGCGCACGTGAAGCAACTGAGGCCGGCGGTCCTGGCGGGCATTTTCGCGATCGCCGCGGTGCTGTCCTGGGCCGGAGCCCGGCTGTGGAACGCCTACGGCTCGCTCCCCGGCGTCCCGGTGGCCGCGCCCATCGTGCTCGGAGCGATCGCGGTGGTCCTGCTGGCGACGGCCCTGTCGCTGCGCTCCCGCCTGAAGGCCCAGCGCGACCGGGTACCCGGCGCCAAGGGCGTGGAGCCCCTGATGGCGGCCCGCGCGGTGGTCTTCGGCCAGGCGAGCGCCCTGGTGGCGGCCCTGGTCGCGGGCGCCTACGGCGGCGTCGGCGTCTTCCTGCTCACCACCGCCATGGACGTCCCCGCCCGCCGCGACCAGACCTGGTACGCCGGCTTCTCGGTCCTGGCGGGCGCGGCGGTCGTAGCGGCGGCCCTCTTCCTGGAACACGTCCTCAAACTCCCGGACGACGAAGACCCCACCCCGGAGGCCCGAGCCCGGGCCTGAGCCATCACCCGGGAGCGCGCACGAGGTGCCCGCTCACCAGGAACCCGGGGTGGGGGTCGAGGTCGTAGGTGTAGAGGGTGAAGGGCTTCGCACCGGTGGCGGTGTGAGGCCGGATCTCGGACACCGTCACCGACTGGCGCTCCACGAGGTGCATGGCGTGCTCCTCAGCCACGAAGGTGCCACGCCGCTGCCAACGGTCGGTGACGACCAGCTGCGATGCCTTCCCGCTCAGCGGCGCGAAGCGGGCTCCGATGATCACGGCCAACTCCGCCAGGAACGGAACATTGGCACTGGTGATCGTCCGCGCGCCCCAGCGTTTGATTCGGCAGCCGTCGCCGTCCGCGTATCCATCCAGGAAGCCTTCGAAAGTGGCGAGGTCGCCGCGAAGCCCTCGTCGTTCACGACCAGGGACGTGTAGTTCTTGCCGACCGTGCCGTCGGCACAGGTGGCACCCACCAGGTAGCCGAACTCGTAGCCGGGCAGGATCGTCAAGCGTCCGACAGAGTTTGCGCGGCGGGAGTCCAAGCCACGACGCTGCCAGCGGCGTCCGCGGCAGCAACCCACCCATCGCCTGTACCAAGTAGCCGGTCCGGCGCCAAGGTGAACGTCTGCCCGTCCGTGACGACGTCCACGACCTCGCGGGCCTTCACGGCCGTCACCGCCCGAACGGCCGTGTGAACTGTCCTGTCCCCATCCAGTGTCCAGAGCCGGTCGCCCACACCTACAGTTCTCGCCTGGGCCGGCCCGTCCACCCGTGCACCATCTGCTTGCTCGGCAGCCCGCCCATCCCGCCCCCTGATCAGCGCGTGAATCACCTGATCGACGACGTTATCGGGCGGGTCTGACAATCCGGCTAGCGAGCGATGATCAGGCTCATGGCCTCGTTGCGGGTCGCGGGGTCGCGGAGCTGGCCGCGGACGGCCGAGGTGATGGTCTTCGCGCCGGGCTTGCGGACGCCGCGCATGGTCATGCACATGTGCTCGCACTCGATGACCACGATGACCCCGCGCGGGTCCAGGATCTCCATCAGCGAGTCCGCGATCTGGGTGGTCAGCCTCTCCTGGACCTGGGGGCGGCGCGCGAACACGTCCACCAGCCGGGCCAGCTTCGACAGCCCGGTGATCTTGCCATCAACGGACGGAATGTACCCAACATGGGCAACTCCGACAAATGGCACCAAATGATGTTCACAGGAGCTCATGACCTCGATGTCCTTCACCAGGACCATCTCGTCGTGGCCGAGGTCGAACGTCGTGGTCAGCACCTCTTCGGGCTTCTGCCACAGGCCCCCGAATATCTCCCTGTACGCCCGCGCCACCCGCGCCGGCGTCTCCCGCAGCCCCTCGCGGTCCGGGTCCTCGCCGACCGCGATCAGGAGCTCGCGGACCGCCTCCTCGGCGCGCTTCTCGTCGAACTCGCCGATCGTGCCCTCGCCACCGGTCAGGGTCACTGGGTCGGTCATCTCTTCCTCGTTCCTGTCTGTGCAGTCGCGGGCATGTGAAAGTGCCGCGCCCCCCAGGCTAGAACCTGGGGGGCGCGGCATCCATTCCGGGAGGGTCAGGCTTCCGGGTGCTCCTCCGGGGAGGGCTCCGGGGTCTTCTCCACCGAGACGGCCGGCGAGGAGATCGCCGACGTGCCGTTCGCCGCGTTCGTCAGCTGGAGCTCCTTGGGAGAGAGCACCGGCGGACGGGTGGACGGCGTGCGGTGCGAGGAGCCGGTCCACGCCGGACGTGCCGGACGCTTCACGATCGTCGAGAAGACCTCGGCGATCTGCTCCTTGTTGAGCGTCTCCTTCTCCAGGAGGGCGAGGACCAGGTTGTCGAGAACGTCGCGGTTCTCGACCAGGATCTCCCAGGCCTCGTTGTGCGCGGTCTCGATGAGCTTCTTGACCTCTTCGTCGACCAGCGCGGCAACCTCCTCCGAGTAGTCCCTCGGGTGCGACATCTCGCGGCCCAGGAACGGCTCGGTGTTGTCCCCGCCGAACTTGATCGCGCCGAGGCGCTCGGTCATGCCGTACTGGGTGACCATCGCGCGGGCCGTTGCCGTGGCCTTCTCGATGTCGTTCGCGGCGCCCGTGGTCGGGTCGTGGAAGACCAGCTCCTCGGCCGCGCGCCCGCCCAGCATGTACGCGAGCTGGTCGAGCATCTCGTTGCGCGTGGTCGAGTACCTGTCCTCGTCGGGCAGGACCATGGTGTAACCCAGGGCCCGGCCGCGGGACAGGATCGTGATCTTGTGGACCGGGTCGGAGTTCGGGGAAGCAGCCGCGACCAGGGCGTGTCCGCCCTCGTGGTACGCGGTGATCTTCTTTTCCCGGTCCGACATGATCCGGGTCCGCTTCTGCGGACCCGCCACGACGCGGTCGATCGCCTCGTCCAGCGCGTGGTTGTCGATCAGCTTCCCGTCCGAGCGGGCCGTGAGCAGCGCGGCCTCGTTCAGGACGTTGGCGAGATCGGCACCCGTGAAGCCGGGCGTGCGGCGGGCGACGGCGCCCAGGTCGACGTCCGGTGCGGTCGGCTTGCCCTTCTGGTGAACCTTGAGGATCTCCAGACGGCCCTGCATGTCCGGACGGTCGACCGCGATCTGGCGGTCGAAGCGGCCGGGGCGCAGGAGGGCCGGGTCGAGGATGTCGGGACGGTTCGTGGCGGCGATCAGGATGACCCCGCCCTTCACGTCGAAGCCGTCCATCTCGACGAGCAGCTGGTTGAGGGTCTGCTCGCGCTCGTCGTGACCGCCGCCCAGGCCCGCACCGCGGTGCCGGCCCACTGCGTCGATCTCGTCGACGAAGACGATCGCCGGGGCGTTGGCCTTGGCCTGTTCGAACAGGTCGCGGACACGCGAGGCACCGACACCGACGAACATCTCGACGAAGTCGGATCCGGAGATCGAGTAGAAGGGGACACCGGCCTCGCCCGCGACGGCACGCGCGAGCAGGGTCTTACCGGTGCCGGGCGGGCCGTAGAGCAGCACGCCCTTGGGGATCTTGGCGCCGACGGCCTGGAACTTCGCCGGCTCCTGGAGGAACTCCTTGATCTCGTGGAGCTCCTCGACGGCCTCGTCCGAACCCGCGACATCGGCGAACGTCGTCTTCGGGGTGTCCTTGGTGATGAGCTTGGCCTTGGACTTCCCGAACTGCATGACCCGGGAACCACCGCCCTGCATCTGGTTCATCAGGAACAGGAAGACGACGACGATGAGGACGAACGGCAGCAGCGAGAGCAGCACGCTCAGGAACGGGCTGGTCTTGTCCGGCGTGACGGAGTATCCGTCAGGGATCTGACCGGCTTCGTACTTGGTCTGGAGGCTCTGGGCGAGCTGTACGCCCTGGTCCCCGATGTAGTTGGCCTGGAACTTGGTGCCGTCGTTGTCGCCGAGCTTCTGGTCCTTCTTCAGCTCGATCTTGATCATCTGGCTGTCACCGGTGGTGAGCTTGGCGCTGTCCACCTGGCCACTGTTGATCGCCTTGATGACCTCGCTGGTCTCCACCGACTTGTAGCCGCCGCCGGAGCCGACGACGTTCATCAACACGACCACGGCGAGGACGGCCAGCACGATCCACATAACCGGCCCACGGAAGTATCGCTTCACGTCCATCCATACGGGGCGCTAGGCACCCCGTCCCTCCTGCCCGTAGGTAAATGCTGCTGTGAGTAAAGACTGTTCTTCGGAATGTACCCCTGCATTGTCACCCGCGGCCTCATGGGACGGCTGACAGACCCGCCTTTCCATGCTCCAACGGCGGGAATCGCTCCAGGGTTCCCCTGTCGGGCTCTGGATCAGCCGCCGTAGACGTGGGGAGCGAGGGTGCCGACGAACGGCAGGTTGCGGTACTTCTCGGCGTAGTCGAGGCCGTAGCCGACGACGAACTCGTTCGGGATGTCGAAGCCGACCCACTTCACGTCGATGGCGACCTTGGCGGCGTCGGGCTTGCGCAGCAGCGTGACGACCTCCAGGGAGGCCGGCTGGCGGGAGCCGAGGTTCGACAGCAGCCAGGACAGGGTCAGGCCCGAGTCGATGATGTCCTCGACGATCAGGACGTGCTTGTCCTTGATGTCGGTGTCCAGGTCCTTGAGGATCCGCACCACGCCCGAGGACTGGGTTCCGGCGCCGTACGAGGACACCGCCATCCAGTCCATGGTGAGCGGGGTGGACAAGGCACGCGCCAGGTCCGCCATCACCATCACCGCGCCCTTGAGGACGCCGACGATGAGCAGGTCCTTGCCCGCGTACTCCGCGTCGATCTTCGCGGCCAGCTCGGCCAGCTTCGCGTCGATCTCTTCCTTGGTGATGAGCACCGACTGGAGGTCGCTGCCCATGTCCTTCTCGTCCACCCGCATCACTTTCGTTGTCGGCTGGGGCTCCGGGGGGTGACCCCGGAGGTCTCAGCCGTGTTTCAGCACCAATCAGCCCTGCCGGATGACCAGTCTGCCACCCTGCCGCTGGGCCTCGACCCGGCCGGGCAGGTTGATGGCTCCCTGACCGCGCCATCCGGTGATGAGCCGGTCGACTTCCTCGATGTGGCGGGCGAAGAGGGAGCCTGCGGGGGAACCGGCGGCGACGACCGCCCGGCGCAGTACGCGGCGGCGGACCGCGGGGGGCAGCGCGTACAGCTTGGCGCACTCCAGGCGGCCGTCTTCGTCGCGTACGCCGCTCTCGGCCTCGGCGGCCCAGGCGTCCAGGGCGTCGGCGTCGTCGCGGGAGAGCTGGGCGGTGCGGGCGAGCGCCTCCACGACCCCCTTGCCGAGCGCCTTCTCCAGGGCGGGCAGGCCCTCGTGGCGCAGCCGGGAGCGGGTGTAGGCGGGGTCGATGTTGTGCGGGTCGTCCCAGACGGCGAGGGACTGGACCATGCAGGCCTTGCGGGCGGTCTGCCGGTCGACCTGGAGGAAGGGCCGGCGGTACCGGTGGCTGCGCTTGCGGGTGCCGGGGTCTCCGGGGCCTCCGGAGACCTCCGCCATACCGGAGAGCGAGCGGATGCCGGAGCCGCGGGCGAGGCCCAGCAGGACGGTTTCGGCTTGGTCGTCGCGGGTGTGGCCGAGCAGCACGGCGACGGCGCCCAGCCGGTCGGCGGCCTCGTCCAGGGCGGCGTAGCGGGCGTCGCGGGCGGCGGCCTCGGGGCCTCCGTCGCGGCCGACGCGCACGGCGACGGACTCGACGGGGTCGAGGCACAGCGCGGTCATGCGGGCGACGACCTCGGCGGCGCGCAGCGCGGAGCCGTCCTGGAGGCCGTGGTCGACGGTGATGCCGCCGGCCCGGATTCCGAGTTTGGGGGCCTCGAAGGCGAGGGCGGAGGCGAGCGCCATGGAGTCCGCGCCGCCGGAGCAGGCGACGAGGACGAGCGGGGCGGTGTCGGGGAGGGGGTCGTGGGGGGCGGCACCGGCCGAGGATCCGACGGTGCGGCCGGGGCGGCCGACCCGGGGCGCGGGGGTGGTGGCGGGACGGTCGGTGAGGTCGGTGAGGTCGGTGAGGTCGGTGAGGACGTCGTGGAGTACGCGGCGGACCGCCAGGCGTATCGCCGCGACCGCAGGATGGGGACCCATGTCCGGTGCCCTTCGGTGGAGTTCGGATGCCTCGGAGGCGCTGGGGAGGCGTTGGAAGAGGTGGTGCTGGGGTGCTGCCCGGTTCCCCACCGCACGTGGGGACTGTCACTCAGAGTGCGACGATGGTGACAGAACCGAGCCGTTCCCCGAGCATCGCACGCCCTTCCACGCCCCACGGTCCCTCGGACGGGTGACGCTGTTTCCCCCAGAGGGACATCTTCACGCCTCTCCGGTCACACCTCTTCGCTCGCCTCGCTCTGCTCGCTCCCCTTGCGGTGGACCCGGGCCACCCAGTCCGCGGGCTTGGCGATCTCGGCCTTGGTCGGCAGTGTGTTCGGGGAGGTCCAGACCCGGTTGAAGCCGTCCATGCCGACCTGGCCGACGACGGCGCGCACGAAGCGCTCCCCGTCGCGGTACTGGCGCAGCTTCGCGTCGAGGCCGAGGAGTTTGCGCAGGGCGGCGTCGAGCCGGCCGGCTCCGCTGGCCCTGCGCTGCTGGAACTTCTCGCGGATCTCGGCGACCGAGGGCACGACCTCGGGGCCGACCCCGTCCATGACGAAGTCGGCGTGGCCCTCCAGCAGGGACATGACGGCGGTGAGCCGGGCCAGCACCTCGCGCTGTTCGGGGGTCTGGACGAGTTCGACGAGGGAGCGGCCCTCGTCTCCGCGCTCCGCGTCGGGGCGGGCGCCGGCGAAGGACTGGGCGGCCTCGCGGAGCCGTTCCAGGACGGTCGTCGGGTCCACTTCGGTGGCGCCGAGGAACGTCTGGATTTCGCCCTCCAGATGTTCGCGGAGCCACGGGACGGCCGTGAACTGGGTACGGTGCGTCTCCTCGTGCAGGCAGACCCAGAGCCGGAAGTCGTGCGGGTCCACCTCCAGCTCCCGCTCGACGTGGACGATGTTCGGCGCGACGAGCAGCAGCCGTCCGCCCGTGGCGGAGCCCGGGAGGTCGAGGCCGGCGGGCGCGAAGGTCTCGTACTGGCCGAGCACGCGGGAGGCCAGGAAGCTGAGCAGCATGCCCAGCTCGACGCCGGTGACCTTGCCGCCCACCGCGCCGAGGACGGCGCCTCCGGGGGTGCCGGCGCGGCGGTCCTGCATCTTGCCGAGGAGCGGGGACAGGAGCTCGCGGAAGCCCGCCACGTTGGCCTTGACCCAGCCGGCCCGGTCCACGACGAGGACGGGGGTGTCGGCCGGGGTCATGCCTTCGGGCATCATCCGGGTGAACTCGCGCACGTGCCGTTCCGAGGTCTTGGCGTGCCTGCGCAGCTCCGCGACGACGGCCCGCGCCTCGTCCCGGCGAACCTCCGGGCCGGGCCGCACGAGCCTGGTCGCGGTTGCCACCGCGAGGTTCCAGTCGACCATCTCCGCACCACCGAAGCTCGTCATGCGTCAACCGTACGTGGACCTGCGCGCGGGCGGGATCCCTAGACCGGCCTAGGAAGCGGTGGCCACGGCCGCGGCGAGTTTGTCGAGGCCCTTCTCGGCGGCGCCGGGCTCCGGGGTGTTCGCGGTCAGGAACGCGAAGGCGAGCAGTCGGCCGGTGGGGTCGACGACGGTGCCGGCGAGGGAGTTCACGCCGCTCAGGGTGCCGGTCTTGGCCCGCAGCAGGCCGGCCGCCGGGGTGGTGCCGGAGTTGCGGGTGCGCAGGGTTCCGGTGAATCCGGCGACGGGCAGTCCGGTGAGGACGGGCCGCAGTTCGGGGTGGAGCGGGTCGGCGGCCTTGGCGAGGAGGGCGGTGAGCAGGCCGGCGCTGACCTTGTCGGCGCGGTTGAGGCCGCTGCCGTCGGCGAAGCGGGAGCCCGCGGTGTCGACCCCGAGGGCGGCGAGTCTGGCGCCGACGGCCTGGGCGACGCCGTCGAAGCCGGCGGGCGCTCCGGAGGCGAGGGCGGTCTGGCGGGCCAGGGCTTCGGCGATGTCGTTGTCGCTGTGGGTCAGCATCCGCTCGACGAGCCCGGCGAGCGGGGTCGAGAGGGTGGTGGCGAGCGGCACGGCCCCGGTGGCGGCCTTGGCCCTGGCGGGCTCGGCGGTGACCTTGACCCCGCGCTCCTTGAGCAGGGCCGCGAAGGCCCGCGCGGTGTCCCGGGAGGGGTCCTGGCTGCGCTTGACGGGGCCGGAGAAGGATTCGTCGGGGCGGCCTTCGTCGGCGGTCAGGGCCGTGACGGGCGCGAGGTTGGGGTTCTCGCCGATCGGGTGGAGGACGGGGCCGGTGTAGAGCGAGTCGTCGTAGCCGAGGGTCACCGCGTCGGTGCCGGCGGCCTTGAGGGCCTGGGCGGTGTCCGCGGCGAGGGCGACGAGGCTGCCGCCGGAGCCGGCCGGGGCCTTCTTCTTGGCGGTGAGCGAGGGATCGCCGCCGCCGACCAGGATGATCTGGCCGGGTCCGGCGCCGGGGGTCACGGTGGTGCGGATGCGGTGGTCGGGGCCGAGGGCGGCGAGGGAGGCAGCCGCGGTGGCGATCTTGACCGTGGAGGCGGGGGTCATGGCTTCCCGGGCCCCGGACTCGTAGAGCACCTGCCCGGTGGCGGTGTCGATCACGGAGGCGCCGCGGACGGTCCCGAGGGCGGGGTCGGCGAGCAGCGGCCGCAGGGCGGCGGCGAGGGCGCCGGGGTCCACGGCTCCGGCCTGGCCGCCGGACCCGGCTCCGGCCGGGCGTACGCCGGCGAGCACCCCGGGGGCGCTGGGGGCGGTCCGCGGGGCCGCGGCGGCGGGGTCCGCACCGTGATCTGCGCCACCCGTACGGCCCCAGGAGGCGGCCTTGTCCCGCTCGGCCTTACGCTGGCCGGAGTCCCATGGACCCGCGGCGGCCACCGTCGCGGCCGACAGGGCGAGGCCGGCGACGGCCGACACCGCGATGAGCTGCCAGGTCTTGACCAATGGCACCTCGGACCAGCCCCTTTCGCGATCACACATATGCGTGAGGGACACTTAACCATTGCGTCTTGCCGCGAGCATGGCACCCCACCCGGCAGGGCTGGGTCTACCGCGCACGCAGGTGAACCGACGCAGCCCCGCAATGAAGCTGATCATGGAGGAGCAGGACGTGGAGTTCGACGTCACCATCGAGATCCCCAAGGGTTCGCGGAACAAGTACGAGGTGGACCACGAGACCGGCCGGATCCGCCTGGACCGTCGCCTCTTCACCTCGACCAGCTACCCGGCCGACTACGGCTTCGTCGAGAACACCCTCGGCGAGGACGGCGACCCGCTGGACGCGCTGGTCATCCTGGACGAGCCGACCTTCCCGGGCTGCCTGATCAAGTGCCGCGCGATCGGCATGTTCAACATGACGGACGAGGCGGGCGGCGACGCCAAGCTGCTGTGCGTGCCGGCGTCCGACCCGCGTGTGGAGCACCTGCGCGACATCCACCACGTGTCCGAGTTCGACCGCCTGGAGATCCAGCACTTCTTCGAGGTCTACAAGGACCTGGAGCCGGGCAAGTCGGTCGAGGGCGCGAACTGGGTCGGCCGCACCGAGGCCGAGGCCGAGATCGAGGCCTCGTACAAGCGCCTCGAGGCCCAGGGCGGCCACCACTGAGCTCCGCTCGGTGAGGGCGGGCGGGGCTGAAGCCCCGTCGGCCCCTGTGACATCGCGGGCGGTACCCCTTGAACGGGGTGCCGCCCGTTGTCGTGTCCCGGGTGCGGGTCCGTTCCCGGGGGCTCTGCCCCCGGACCCCCGCGCCTCAAACGCCGGCGGGGCTGGATTTCGCCTGGATTCGGCGGCTGTGCCGCGCGTACCGCCTGCGCGATGGATCAATGCGTTCCGCATACTGATACGGCCGGGCCAGGGACTGGAGGACGCGTGGCGGAGGGCGAAGCAACCGGGACAGAGGACCGGAAGCCGAATTCGGACGAGGCGCGCAGCGCGTTCGCCGTGCCGCACGGGGTCGGGGTGGAGCCGGAGGCGGCCGAGGAGGACCAGCCGACCTCGGAGTTCGCGGTCCCCGACGGCCTCGCCTCGGTGCCCGTGGAGTCCGAGGGGTCCGCGTTCGCCACCCCGCACACCTACAGCGCCTCGCAGTCCCCGGCGGCGTACACCGGCCCCCCGGGCTTCCCCGTCACCCGGTTGAAGGAGTCCCCCTGGCAGGACCGCATGCGCACGGTGCTGCGCATGCCGGTCGACGTCCGGCCGGTGCCGGAGCCCTCGCAGCGGCTGGCCGTCGAGACCGGGCCCGCCGTGGGCCGCGTGCTCGACCTGACGCTGCGCATCGGCGAGCTGTTGCTCTCGGGCGGCGAGGGCGCCGAGGACGTGGAAGCCGCGATGTTCGCCGTGGCCCGCAGCTACGGCTTGGACCGCTGCGAGCCCACCGTCACCTTCACCCTGCTGTCGATCACCCACCAGCCCTCTCTGGTGGACGACCCCGTGTCGGCGAACCGCACCGTCCGCCGCCGCGGCACGGACTACACCCGGCTCTCGGCCGTGTTCAGCCTCGTCAACGACATCACCGCGCACGAGGTCGACATCTCGCTGGAGGACGCCTACCGCCGGCTCGCCGAGATCCGCCGCAACCGGCACCCGTACCCCGGCTGGGTGCTCACCGGCGCCGCCGGCCTGCTCGCCGGCGCGGCCTCCACGCTGGTCGGCGGTGGCGTGCTGGTGTTCTTCGCAGCCGCACTCGGGGCGGTGCTCGGCGACCGGCTGGCCTGGCTGTGCGCCGGGCGCGGGCTGCCGGAGTTCTACCAGTTCGTGGTCGCGGCGATGCCCCCGGCCGCGATGGGCGTGGCGCTGAAGCTCACCGAATTCGACGTGCGCTCCTCCGCCGTGATCACCGGCGGGCTCTTCGCCCTGCTGCCGGGACGGGCCCTGGTCGCGGCCGTGCAGGACGGTCTGACCGGCTACTACATCACTGCCTCCGCCCGGCTGCTGGAGGTCATGTACCTCTTCATCGGCATCATCATGGGCGTGCTGGTGGTGCTCTACGTCGGCGTCCAGTTCGGCTCCAATCCGCAGCCGGAGGACGTCCTCCAGATCGAGCAGCGGCCGCTGCTCCAGATCGTCGCCTCGATGGTTCTGGTGTTCACGTTCGCGATCCTGCTCCAGCAGGAACGTTCCACCGTGTGGTTCGTGACGCTGAACGGCGGGATCGCCTGGGTGATCTACGGGGCCCTGCACTACGCCGCCAAGATGCCGGCGGTGCCGTCCACCGCGATCGCCGCCGGGCTGGTCGGCCTCTTCGGACAGCTCCTCGCCCGGCACAGGTTCTCCTCGGCCCTCCCCTTCGTCACGGCCGCCATCGGCCCGCTGCTGCCCGGCTCGGCCACGTACTACGGGCTCCTGCTGATCGCCGAGAACCGGCTGAACGAGGGGTTGGCCTCGCTGACGAACGCCGCGGCCATCGCCCTCGCCATCGCGATCGGCGTCAACCTCGGCTCCGAGACGTCCCGCCTGTTCATGCGCATCCCCGGCGCGGCCAGTGCGGCCAAGCGCAGCGCGGCGAAGCGCACCCGCGGGTTCTAGAACGCCGATGCCCCGCCGACCGGGAATCCCGGTCGGCGGGGCATCGTACGGAGCTGTGGAGCTACGGGGCTGCGAGCCGCCCTAGCGCTTCGCGTGGCGGCCGCTGCGCTGCTGGCCCGGGCCCTGCGGGTCCTCGTCGGTCCCGGGCTCCGTGCCGCCGGCCTCCGCCGCCGCCTTCTTCTGCTTGCGGGACTTGAGCACCTCGAAGACCACCGGGATGACCGAGATCAGGACGATGCCGATGAAGATCGGCTCGACGTTGTTCTTGATGACCTCGAACTGGCCGAGCTGGTAGCCCAGGATCGTGACGCCCGCACCCCAGAGGATGCCGCCGATGATGTTGAACGTCAGGAAGGTGCGGTACTTCATCGCGGTCGCGCCCGCGACCATCGGCGCGAAGGTGCGGATGATCGGCACGAAGCGCGCGAGCACGATGGCCTTGGGGCCGTGCTTCTCCATGAACTCGTGCGCCGCGTCGAGGTTCTCGCGCTTGAAGAGCTTGGAGTTCGGCTTGTTGAAGATCTTAGGGCCGAAGACCTTGCCGATCATGTATCCGACCTGGTCACCGATGATCGCGGCGGCCACGATCAGGGTGCACACCAGCCACAGCGGCTGGCTGATGGTGCCGCTCGCGACGAACAGGCCCATCGTGAAGAGCAGGGAGTCGCCGGGCAGGAAGGCGAAGAGCCCCGATTCGGCGAACACGATGACCAGGGTGCCGACCAGGCCGAATTGCCCGATCAGATACTCCGGGGAGATCCACTCGGGGCCGAGCGCAAGCGTATTCACGGGTTCCGGGCTCTCCTGGATCAGGTGGGGGTGTCCGTCCAATTATGAACGCACACCACCCCCGCCTGGTTCCAGGGAGCGGCGGCTAAGCCTTGCGGACCGCGTTGGCCAGGATCGCGTCCCGCACGAATACCGCCAGTCCGGGCCGGACGGCCTCGTAGTACGCCGTGAACCGCTCGTCCGCGACGTACATCTCACCGAGTCCGGTGTGGATCTCGTACGTGCAGAAGTAGTAGCTGCCGTTGATCCAGCCGCGGTGCTCCTCGGCCAGGTCCATGGCCTCCTCGGACTCCGCGGACGTGCCGGAGTCCAGCAGGGCGGCGAACCGCCGGTTGATGTCCTCGGCCAGGGCCTGGATCCGCAGCCAGTCCTCCTTGGTGTACGAGGCGGTCCGGCGGGCGGACTCGCGGTACGTGTCGCCCCAGCGGCGCTCGGCCTCCTCGGCGTGCTCTTCGGGGTCGAAATCCCCGAAGACCTCGAACTTCTCCTCGGGCGTGAGGTTGATGCCCATCTTCTTCGCCTCCATGGCATGCTCGACGGCCGCGGCCATCCGCTGGAGCCGGGCGATCCGGTCGGACAGGAGGGCGTGCTGCCGGCGCAGGTGCTCCCCCGGGTCCGATTCCGGGTCGTCCAGCAGGACCGCGACCTCTTCGAGCGGAAAGCCGAGCTCCCGGTAGAACAGGACCCGCTGCAGGCGGTCGAGGTCGGCGTCGTCGTACCGCCGGTGTCCCGCCCGGCTGCGGCCGCTCGGGGAGAGCAGCCCGATCTCGTCGTAGTGGTGCAGCGTGCGCACCGTCACTCCGGCGAATCCGGCGACCTGGCCCACGGAGTAGCCCATGGCTTTCCGCTCCTCTTCTCGGGTACGCGTCCCAGCCTGGCCCCTCACGCCGCGTGAGGTGCAAGCCCGCTCAGGCCGCGGGCCAGGTCTGGCCGGAGGCCAGGGCCACCAGCTCGAAGGCCGTCTTGCCGTCGAGGGACTCGCGGATGACGTCCGCGTGGCCGGCGTGCCGGGCGTCCTCCTCGACCAGGTGCAGGAGGAGCCAGCGCATCGAGACCTTGCCGTCCTTGGGGAACCAGGGCGCAGGGGGCAGCGGGAAGGTGTCCTCCAGGCTCGGCACGGAGGCGATGAACTGCGCGAGCTCCGCCGAGACCCCGTCCCAGAAGGCCAGGATCTCCTCGACGGACTCGCCGTCGACGAGCTTGAAGCTGTCGCCCCAGGTCTCCTGGGTGCGCTCCTTCTCGTTGACCCGCTGCTGCGCCAGGCGCAGCCAGCTCAGCTCGCACTCGGCGACGTGCTTGACCAGCCCGCCCAGGGACAGTTCGCTCGCGCTGGGCCGGCTCGCCGCCTGCTCGGGGCTCAGGCCGAGGACCGAGCGGCGCACGGCCCCGCGCTGGGCCTCCACGAAGCTCAGGAGCACGCCGCGCTCGTCGCCGTACGACTCCGCCGGGACGTGAGTGACCATGCTGACCTACCGCCTTCGTGGTGTGGCTCCTGCTGACGAGAACCACGTTACGAACCCTTGCGGTCAGCTTCCGTCCGCAATCACCGGAATCGCGGAATGGGCGGGAATCACTGGTTTTCCTGCCGGACCGGCGGGAGTTCCGTCTGCGGCTTGGGGAGCAGGGCCTTCGTCAGGTCCTGGGCGCCCTTCTCGTCCAGTCCGTACATCGCCTCGTAGATCTTGCGGACGGCCGGTCCCGAGGCGCCGGAGCCGGTGCCGCCCTGGGAGATGGTCATCACGATCGAGTAGTCCTCGGTGTAGGAGGCGAACCACGAGGTGGTCTGCTTGCCCTGGACCTCGGCCGTACCGGTCTTCGCGTGCATCGGGATCTGCTTCTGCGGCCAGCCGCCGAACCGCCAGGCCGCGCTGCCGGTGGTGGCCACGTCGGCGAGGGCGCCGTCGATGTCCTTGCGGAGCTTGGCGTTCATGGGGAGCTTGCCCCGCTCCTTCGGGGCGATCTCCTTCACCGAGGCGCCGTCGGCGCTGACCACGGCCTTGCCGATGCTGGGCTGGTGCAGGGTGCCGCCGTTGGCGATGGCGGCGTAGACGGAGGCCATCTGGATCGGGGTGACGAGGGTGTCGCCCTGGCCGATGGAGTAGTTGATCGCGTCGCCCTCGCGGAGCTGGTTGCCCTGGCGGCAGTTCTCGTAGGCGATCTTCTCGGCGTACGAGCCGTCCTTCTTGCCGTCGCGGCACCAGGCGGCCTTGTTCGCCTCGAAGAAGTCCTTCTTCCACTGGCGGTCGGGGACCCGGCCCGGGACCTCGCTGGGCAGGTCGATGCCGGTGCGCTTGCCGAGGCCGAACTCGTGGGCGGTCTTGAAGAACCAGTCGCCGGGCTGCGCCTTGGGCTTGATGCCGCCGTCCTTCTTCCACTCCTGGTCGGCGATGGCGTAGTAGACGGTGTCGCAGGAGACTTCCAGGGCCTTGCCGATGGTGATGTCGCCGTAGCCCTGGGACTCGAAGTTGGTGAAGACCTGGCTGCCGACCGAGTACGAGCTCGGGCAGCCGTAGAGCTTGTTGAAGGGGTAGCCGGCGTTGACCGCGGCCGTCGAGGAGACCACCTTGAAGATCGAGCCGGGGGCCGCCTGGCCCTGGATGGCGCGGTTCAGCAGCGGGTAGTTCGATGCCTTGTCGGTGAGGGAGGCGTAGTCCTTCGCGGCGATGCCGCCGACCCAGGCGTTCGGGTCGTAGGTCGGGTTGGACGCCATCGCGACGACCCGGCCGGTCTTGGACTCCATGACCACGACGGCGCCGGAGTCGGCCTCGTAGTGGCGGCCCGTGTTGTTCTTGTCGATGCCCTTGCGGGCCTCGATCATCGCGTTGTTCAGCTCGCGCTCGGCCACGGCCTGCACGCGCGAGTCGATCGAGGTCACGATGTTGGCGCCCGCCTGCGGCTTGTCGCTCACGCCCTCGCCGATGATCCGGCCGAGGTTGTCCACCTCGTAGCGGGTGATGCCCGCCTTGCCGCGGAGCTCCTTGTCGTAGGTGCGCTCCAGGCCGCTGCGGCCCACCTGGTCGGAGCGCAGGTACGGGGAGTCGGAGCCCTTCGCCTTGGTGATCTCCTCGTCGGTGACCGGGGACAGGTAGCCGAGCACCTGGGAGGTGTTGGCGCCGTCGGGGCCGGCGTAGCGGCGCAGGGCGGTGGGCTCGGCGGTGATGCCGGGGAACTGCTCGGCGTGCTCCCGTATCTCCAGGACCTGGTCGGTCGTCGCCTCGTCGGTGATGGGGATCGGCTGGTACGGGGAGCCGTTCCAGCAGGGCTTGGGGGTCTTGGCGTCGCACAGCCGGACGCCGTTGACCACGTCGTCGGGGTTGAGGCCGAGCACCCCCGCGAGGTGGGTCAGGACGCCCTTGCCACGGTCCTTCATCTTGGAGAGCTCGGTGCGGCTGGCGGAGACCACCATGCGGGTCTCGTTGTCGGCGAGCGGGATCCCGCGGGAATCGAGGATCGAGCCGCGCACGGCGGGCTGTACCACCTGCTGGGTGTGGTTGTTCTTCGCCTCGTCCGTGTACTCCTGGCCGTTGCGTATCTGGAGGTACCACAGACGCCCGCCGAGGGTCAGCAGCAGCGAGAACACCACGATCTGGATCATGACGAGCCGGTTCTGGACCCGGGGCGTGCGCCCCGTCTCCGGTATGTTGCTCAACTCGGCTCTCCCCCGGACTGGTCCTCGCCTGACCCGCCCGAGTCTAGATCCCCTCGCGGGTCAGAACGGGAACTGCGTCCGGCCGTGCTGGACCGAGATCCATTTCTGGGTGGTGAAGGCCTCGACGGTGGCCTCGCCGTTGAGGCGGCCCATGCCGGAGGCCTTCTCCCCGCCGAACGCCGCGAGCGGCTCGTCGCCGATGGTGGAGTCGTTGACGTGGATCATGCCGGTCTCGATGCGCTGCGCGAAGCGGACCCCGCGCTCCACGTCCCGGGTGTGGACGGCGCCGCTGAGTCCGTACGGGGTCGCGTTGGTGAGGCGGACCGCCTCGTCCTCGCCGTCGAAGACGACGAGGAGGGCGACGGGGCCGAAGATCTCCTGGCCGAGCAGCGGGGAGTCCTCGGGGAGCCCGGCGAGCACGGTCGGCTCGACCAGGTTGCCGCGCGTAGAGCCCCGTACGAGCGCCTGCGCGCCGGAGTCGACGGCGCGGTCGACGAGGGCGGTGAGGGCGTCGGCCTGGAAGGAGTTGATCAGCGGGCCGATGTGGGTGTCGGCGTCGTGCGGGTCGCCGGTGTTCAGGGCCCGGACGCGGGCGGTGAACTTCTCGGTGAACTCCTCGGCGACGGAGGCGTCGACCAGGATCCGGTTGGCGGCCATGCAGACCTGGCCCTGGTAGACGAAGCGGCTGAAGACGGCCGCGTCCACCGCGTAGTCGAGGTCGGCGTCGTCGAGGACGACGAGCGCGCTGTTGCCGCTGAGCTCCAGGACGGTCCGCTTGAAGTGGCGGGCGGCGACCGCGCCGACGTGCCGGCCGACCCGGTCGGAGCCGGCGAAGGAGATGACCTTGGGGACGGGGTGGGTCAGGAGCGCGTCGCCTATTTCGGCTATGTCGGTGACCAGGACGTTGAGCAGCCCGGCCGGGAGGCCGGCGTCCTCGAAGATCTTGGCGATGACCCCGCCGCCCACGACGGGCGCGTTCTGGTTCGGCTTGACGACGACGGCGTTGCCCAGCGCCAGGGCCGGGGCGACCGACTTCAGGGTGACCAGGAAGGGGAAGTTGAAGGGGCTGATCACGGCGACGACCCCGACGGGCAGGCGCTGGACCCGGTTCTCCTTGCCCTCGACCGGCGAGGGCAGGATGCGCCCCTCGGGCCGGACGGCCAGCTGCATGGCCTCGCGGATGAACTCCTTCGCGAGGTGGACCTCGTACTCGGCCTTGGGACGGGTCCCGCCGAGTTCGTCGATCATCGCCTCGACGATCTCCTTCTCGCGCTCCTCGGTGATCCGCAGGGCGCGTTCCAGGACGGCTCGTCTGGTGTAGGGGCTGGTGGCGGCCCATTCCTTCTGGGCCCGCTCGGCGGCCCGGTACGCCCGGTCGACCTGCTCGACGGTGGCCACGGTGATGGCCGCGAGCTTCTCCCCGTTGTACGGGTTGACGTCGATGATGTCCCACGAACCGGTCCCGGCCAGCCATTCGCCGTCGATGTACTGGTGAGCCAGGTCCTCGAATATGGACATGCCATCCCTTACGTCGAACGCGCGTCCTTGCGCTGCACCGGAGACCCGTGGGCCGTCGTCACGCTCCGATCAGGCTTCACGGCCTGACCAGGCGTCATAGTACGTGTGAATCAAGACAGTTGGAGCAGACCTCGCAGGAGATCGCGGGTCTTGTCGGGGTCCGGGCAGTCGCCCTGGAGGCGCAGCATCGCCCGCTCGTACTGCCCCACTTCCTCGTCTTTGTCGAGGTAGAGGGCGCTGGTGAGCTGTTCCAGATAGACGACGTCCTGGAGGTCGGACTCGGGGAAGCGCAGCAGGGTGAAGGCACCGCTCTCGCCGGCGTGGCCGCCGAAGGAGAAGGGCATGACCTGCAGGTGCACGTTCGGCCGCTGCGAGATCTCGATGAGGTGCTCCAACTGGCCCCGCATCACGTCCCGGTCGCCGTACGGGCGGCGCAGCGCGGCCTCGTCGAGGACGGCGTGGAAGACGGGGGCGTTCTCGGAGACCAGCACCTTCTGGCGCTCCAGGCGCAGCGCGACGCGGCGGTCGATCTCGGCACGGCCGGCGCCGGGCATGCCGCGGCTGACGACGGCCTGGGCGTAGGCCTCGGTCTGCAACAGACCGTGCACGAACTGGACTTCGTAGATGCGGATGAGGGAGGCGGCGCCTTCCAGGCCCACGTACGTCTGGAACCAGCCCGGCAGGACATCGCCGTAGCTGTGCCACCAGCCGGCCACGTTGGCCTCGCGGACCAGCCCCAGGAGGGACTCCCGCTCCGCGCCGTCCGTGACTCCGTAGAGCGTGAGGAGGTCCTCTACGTCTCTGGCCTTGAAGCTCACCCTTCCCAACTCCAAGCGGCTGATCTTCGATTCGGATGCGCGGATCGAGTAACCGGCCGCCTCACGGGTGATGCCGCGGGATTCCCGGAGTCGCCTGAGCTGGGAGCCCAGGAGGATGCGGCGCACCACAGAACCACTGGCTTCTGCGGTCACGAGTCCTGCCCCTCCCCATGCCGTGGATGGATACGTAACACCAAACGCGTGTGTGGCTGTGCTTGTCTGCGTATGGCTGCGTCGCAGGGGCCCCCGCGCCCCTCAAAGCCCGCAGTCTGCCACCAAAACGCATCTGCCCGTACTCGTTCTGTAACGGATTTGGCCTCGCTGTAAAAGAAGTCCGTAAGTATGCGTAGGAAGAAATGAGCAAGAACCGTCACGGGACCGGACAGGTCCGGCGCGTGCACGTGCATCTGCCCTTGCATCCGGCTTCGGCATTCGGAACCATGGTCCCGCGCACCTGCGTGCCCCGCAGTTCTTTCGAATCCCGGGAGTGCCTCGCATGGGGACGAATGGATCGACCATGCTCGAGCCGTTACGGCAGGGGCTTCCCCCGGTCGACCCCACGGCTGTCTCCGGGTCCGCGTCCTGCGCCCTTCCCGCCCGCCTCGAAGCGGTGCGCGGTGCGCGCACCTTCACGCGTTCCACCCTCGCCCAGTGGGGACTCGACGACCGGTTCGACGACGTGGCCCTGGTCGTCTCCGAACTCGTCACCAACGCGCTGCGCCACGCCCTCCCGGACGACTCCCGGCCGGCCCCGGGCGAGGGCGAGCCGCCGGTGCGCCTGCACCTGATGCGGTGGAGCACCCGGCTGGTGTGCGCGGTGCGGGACCCCAGCGAGGACCGGCCCGGCGGGAACTTCGCGCCGGAGGCCACGGAGCGCAACTGCGACCTGGAGTCGGGGCGGGGACTCTTCCTCGTCGACTCCTACAGCGACAGCTGGGGCTGGCATCCGCTCGCGGGGCGGCTGACCGGCAAGGTGGTCTGGGCGCTGTTCACGCTCCCGGACTGAATCACCACAGATACGACAAGCGGCCGGGATTGATCATGGCGATCAATCCCGGCCGCTGCACGTGCATGGCTGATCTTGGGCTGGTCTTCAGCCGATCAGGTGGTCGAACTCGCCGTCCTTGACACCCAGCAGCAGCGCTTCTATCTCGGCCGGCGTGTACACGAGTGCCGGTCCGTCCGGAAACCGCGAGTTGCGCATGGCAACGTCGCCTCCGGGCAGTTTCGCGAACTCCACACAGGAACCTTGCGAGTTGCTGTGTCTGCTCTTCTGCCAGGTCACCCCGTCAAGCTCTGCAGCTGCCATCCCGTTGTACGCGTGGTCCACAGGAAGCCCCCGATAGTGCAGATGTCAACTGCACCGGATCATAGCTCTGTTCATGAACGCCTGCATGAGCAGATGCACGTGCACGAACGGAGGGCACGGCACCACTAAGGGTGACGGCCTTCCATGGACTCGGGGCGGGCTGGGGCGCGCAGGGCCTCCGAGACCTCCTCCAGGGAGTCCAGCAGCTGCCGCGTCGCGCCGCGCAGCACGCCCGGGTCGGGGGTGTCCCCGTCGGCCAGCGCCGCGCGTACCCCCTCCCAGTCGGGCACCCGGCGCTCCCGTACCGCCTTCGCGCCCGCCTCCGTCGCCTCGCGCAGCGCCCTGGCCAGCTCGGCCGCGCCCGGGACCGGGGGCTGGGACCGGTCCGGGAAGTGCGCCTCCAGCAGCATCGCGTGACGGCCCATCGCGGCCAGGGCCCGGCCCGCGTCCTCGGCGGCGGCCTGGGAGATCCCGCGGTGGCGCACCGGCTCCCCGGCGGCCCGGTCCACCGCCTCCTGCCAGGCGACCCGGGCGTCGCGCGTCGCCAGCAGGGCCTCGCGCACGTCGCCGCGGCGCGCCCCGGCCGGGTCGGCGTACTGCTCGAGCACGGCCGCCGCGTACCGCCCGCCGGCGGCCACCCAGTCGGCCAGCCGGGTCCGCAGTCGCGGGGTCTCCCAGGCCGGGTAGACGGCGTACGAGATCATCGCGAGGACCCCGCCGACCAGGGTGAGGGTGACCCGGTCCGGGACGGTCTGGTCCCAGCGCAGGCCGCCCATGCCGAGCAGGAAGACCACGTAGGCGGAGACGAAGACCATCGAGACGGCGTACCCGGTGCGCATGAAGGTGTACATCAGGCCCGCGCTGACGACGGCGAGCAGCCCGGACACGTACATCCCCGGGTGCGCGAGCTGCACCACGGCCGTCGCGAGGGCGACCCCGACCAGGGTGCCGCCGAAGCGGGCGACGGCGCGGCTGTAGGTCTGCGTGAAATCGGGGCGCATGACCATGACGGAGGCCATCGGGGCCCAGTAGGCGTGGCCGAACGGCAGCGCGTGGCCGATGCCGTAGCCGGCGCAGGCGACGGCGGTGACCCGCACGGCGTGCCGCAGGATCGGCGACCCGGGGTGCAGCTCGGCCCGTACGGCGGCCAGCACCATCGGCGCGAGCGCCGGCAGCGTGGGCCGCAGCATCGACTCCCCCGGGTCGGCGGTGCGCCCGGAGCCCGGGTCGGCGGTGCCGAGTACGTCGTCCAGCAGGGCGGCCAGCCTGTGCGCGGCGCGCAGCGCGGCGCCCCGGAGCAGCTCGTCGGTGTCGGGGGCCTTGAGCACCGCGAGGGCCGGCCCGGGCAGCCGTACCGCCTCCCCGTGTCGGATCGCGGACGCGGCGGCGTCCAGCACCGACCCGGCCGCGGCGAGCAGGTCCCGGGCCCGGTCCCGCGCCGGGCCCTCGGCCGGGGCCCCGACCGCCGGGTCGGCCAGCAGGGCCAGCACGGGCCGGATCCGCTCCGCGAGCCCCCGCGCGCCGTGCAGCTCGGCGGGGCGGCGGCGGGCCTGGCGCGCCGTCACGGTCGCGGCGTCGCGCGCCTTCATCAGCGGCTGCGGGTCGAAGGAGGCGACCGGGTCCTGGCGCAGGCGGCGCGCGTAGTCGGCCTCGGCGGCGAGCGCGTCGGCCAGGGCGTCGCGCTGGGCGCCCCACCGCCGGACGGGGAAGAGGACGATCAGCAGGGCCTGGACCACCCCGCCGGCGGCGATCATCGCGGCGTGCCCGGCGGCCTGGGGCACGGAGGTGGGCAGGGTGACGGTGACCAGCATGATCGCGACGTTGCCGGAGGCGATGATGCCGGCGGTCGGGCCGGCCGCCCACATCAGGCCCGCCGCGAAGCTCCACACGGCGAGCAGCAGCATGAAGGCCAGGGTGTGCGAGGAGCCGACGAGGTAGCCGATGAAGGTGGACACGGCCAGGGTCAGCCCGGCGGCGAGCGCGAGTACGGGCCGGGGCCGCCAGCTCTTCTGGAAGGTGGCGATGGCCGCCATGTACGCGCCGAAGGCGGAGCTGGCGGCGGAGCCGGGCCCGAGGAAGGCGAGGCCCGCGCCGATGACGAGGGCGAGGCCGACGGCGGCGCGGAGCGCGATGAGGGGTTGCAGCCGGGTCCGCTCGACCCGCAGTCCGGACCGGGCGGTGTCCTTCAGCGCCCGGACCCAGCTCATCCCCCGAGCGTAGCCCTGGCGGGGGCGGAACCCGGGAGCCCGAGCCTGGCCGGCCCGCGCGTCGGGGCCCGGCCCCGGGGGCGTGCCGCTGCGCGGGGCGAAGTCCCCGCCCCGCCCTTCCACCGTTCCCCGGGGCTCAAACGCCGGCGAGGCTGGATGTATTCAGCCCGGCCGGCGTTTGAGGACCGGGTCCGGGCGGAGCCCGGGGAACGGTGGAAGGGCGGGTAGGGGACAGCCCCCGCAGGGCAGCTGGGGCGCCCTGCCCGGGCCGGGCTACTGCCGGAGGGAAGCTCGGCCGGCGTTCGCCACGTGCGCCCGGTCGGCGGCGGCCGTGCCGTCCTCCCAGCCCGCGAGGTCGGTCGCTCCGCGCAGCCGGGTCGTCGTGGTCCGGGGGAACATCTCCTCGGCCCGCGAGGTGACGGCCACGTCCCGGGCGACCAGGGCCGGCAGGTTGTCGGGGGCCTCGGCCACCGTGTCGGCCACCGTGTGCTCGGCCGTCTCGGCGAGACGCTGGCCGAGCCGGCTCGCGTAGGCCAGGAGGAAGGACTGCCGGAAGGTCTTGGTGCGCTTGCGCCCGCCCGCCCGCTGCCCGGCCTCCGCGCGGGTCATGGCGGCGGTGCCCTGTACGAGCAGGGAGGTGTAGAGCAGCTCCACCGCCTCCAGGTCGCTCTCGAAGCCGACGACGGTGGAGAACTCGTAGGCGCTGTTCCACACGGACCGGCAGCGGTTCGCGCTCGCCACCGCGTCGAGCAGCACCGCCTTGGCCTCCTCGTACGGGGCCTCGACGCCGATCCGGCAGGCGCCGGGTATCTGCGCGGTGCCGGACTTCACCGCGAGCAGGGCCGCGTCCACGGTGTGCCGGGCCATGAGCTCCTGCGCCTTGGCGCTGAGCGCCTCCGCCTCCTCCGGGAAGGTGGTCGCCTCGGCCTTCGCGAGCAGCGCCCGGATCCGGCCGAGCATGCGGGGCTCGATGTGCGCGTGTTCGAGTACGTCGGCGGGGTCCCCCGGCAGCGGCCCGACCGGTTCGATGGACGGCAGCCGGATCAGCAGCCGGAACACCTCCAGGACGGCCCCGGCAAGGCTGAACCGGTCGGTGCGCTCGCGCTGGACCAGCCGCTCCCCGTACTGGGGGTCGTCCCCCCACCACACCTCGGCCTCGGTCCACCGCTCGGGCAGCCGCGCGTACCGCCGGGCCTCGGCGGCGATCAGGTCCTCGGCGATCCGCAGGTGCGCCTGCTCCAGGTCCCGGCGTACGAGCCGCAGCACGTCGGCCGGCCGCCATCCGCGCTCCCAGGCCTGGCGCACGTACGCCTCCCCGCGCGCGAGGAGCGCCTGCCCGACCCCGCCCCACCGGTCCCCCTCGGCGACGAGCACCGACGCCCCGGCGTCCAGCCCGGCGTCGTCCTGGTTGTACAGCGCGGCCTCGCAGGCCCGGTCGACGATGTCTCTCACCGTTCCAATTTAAGTGAGCAGGAATGGGTCTTGTACCCATGCCTGGTCACTGCGGGTATCCCGAACGGTTTTGGATATCCGACTGGGCTCCCGCGTTCCGGTGGTCCCCGCTCGGGGACGTGCATCGTGTGCACGCTCCGTGGCGGGTGGGCGGGTTTCCTCACGCCCACGGGTACTACGGTCGGCCTGGACGGTCCGATGCCCCGCAGCATCACTCTGGTGCTGCGGGGGCGGTGCCATCCGTCGCCGGACCGGGTGCCCGAGGGCGCGTCGTCCGATCGCGATACCGGCGGCATCGTGACGGGACATTCTGCGGCGTGGGGTGACCAGCGGCTTCTGCCAGTGCTGGCCTCCCCACAGGGAGGTGTAGGCGGGATCGACCACAACAATGCTCAGGCCGGTCTCGTCGGCCATCGACACGAGGCGGGCTTTGAGTCTGCCGGTGGGGATGCCGGAGACAAGTCGCCGGAACCGCTTTCGCCGGCCGTGTTTCTCTCGGGTCTTCTCGGCGGTGAAGTCCAGGTCCTCGATGCCGAGGGCAGCGACACCGCAGCGCTTGGCCCAATGCAACACCTGGCTGATGGCGTGACGGATCTGCGCGTCCTGATGGTTCGCGGACCCGGTGAGGTCGTAGAAAAAACGGTGCGGTTCGCCGACCGGGTTGCCGTGGACATCCAGGCGGTAGGCGGCGAAGTGATCGGCGTTGGCGTCCACCCCGATCAAGCCCTTCGCCCGTGCCGTATCGAGTGGGATGGTCTGGACTGCGGGGCGTTGCCACGACGCCGTGAGGTACCAGCGACCGCGCGGGGCGTCGTAGTGGATGCGGTAGGCGACGGCCCGGTTCGCCTCGATCCGGTCGGCCCACTGCACGCCCCGGTGCTTGAAGGCGATCTCGGCAGCAAGGACGTAACGGCCGTGCTCGGCATTGGCCAGGCCGGCGAGCGGGGCGGGGAGCTTGATGCTGACCTCGCCGTCGGGAGCGACTCGGATCGTCTCGTTCCCGAAGCGTTTCCCGGATTCACCATCTGCCTGGAGAAACCAGCGCTCCGCCTCCCAGCGTTCACGCCATTCGCCCTCGGTGAGCCGCGCCGCGTCCAGGTTGTGGCGGGTGTTGAGGAGTCGTCGGCCGCCACGTACGACGTGCACGACACCCGCCTCATGGTCGCCACGGGCGGTTTCGAGGCGGTGGTCCAGGATCGCCAGGCGCCGAGTCTTCTGGAACCACTCGCTCTTGGACCGGTAGCCACCAGGTGCCCGCTTACTGCCCTTCTCCCCGATCTCCTGGGACAGCCGGTGCATGAGCGTACGGACTGCAGATTCCAGATTCTGGATGTGGGCCGACTGGCAACGACGGGCGAGCGCCCACTGATCGTGTGCAGCCTTCGTGATCGACCCGGCCCACCGCGACGACGAGGAGGCGGTCAGCCTCTGCTTCCGGGCCGCCCATCTATCCGTGGAGTGATCCAAACCATCGCGACAGCGGGCCACCAGATCGCGGGAAGCCAGCGCGCCCAGGTGCTCACCAACGAGACGCAACACGTCCTCGTCCTCAGTCGTAAGGCCCTTGAGCCGGTCACGTACCGCCACCCCGGACGGCCCGAGGGCTACGAACGGCTCGTCGATTTCGCGCAGTTGCCGTTTCGTTTTCCGCTGCACCGCTCACCTCGCTCCTCGATCGGCACCCGAACCTACCGGCCACCACTGACAACCCGCCTCCTGCTGGCCCTTTACGGCACCGACCTTGCCTCCGCTACGGACTCCGTCTACGCCCCCGCCACCCTCGCCAAGGTCCGCGCGGCTCGTGCCGCACCCCCCGCGCTCAACCTTGTAGACCTACAAGGCCTCCCTTCCTGCCCGGCCGAAATCCACCTCGTCCGGCCGGGGTCCGGGGCAGAGTCCCGGGGAACGGAGAAGGGCGGGTAGGGGGATCCACCCCACGCGGCGGCACGCACACCTGTGCCAGCGCGGCGCACCCCGGCGCTGTCGGACCCCGGTGGGACACTCGCACTCATGAGCGATCGCACCCCCCGGTGGGCCCTCGCCGAGGACGGCGACGGCCGCTGGCACGCCGTGCCCCTACCCGGGCCCGACGGGCCCACGGGCGGAGCCCGGGTCACCACCACCGACCCCGCCGAGGCGATCCGCGCCGCCCCCGCGGGCACCCGCTGGGTCTGGCGCTCCACGCAGGCCGTCTATCCCCGACTCCTCGCCGCCGGCGCCCGCGTCGAGCGCTGCCACGACATCGAGGACGCCGAGCTGCTCCTGCTCGCCCACGAGGGCCGCCTCGGCGAACCCCGTTCGGCGGCCGCCGCCTGGGCCCGGCTGACGAACGCGCCCGTCCCGCCCGATCCCCCGCAGCGCGCGGCGGAGCCCGGCAGCCAGCACTCCCTCTTCGACCCCCAGCCCGCCCCCGTCCCGCTCGACGCCCTGGTGGCCGTCCACGCCGACCAGGCGAAACGGCTCGACGCCACGGCCCACCCCGACCGGATGCGGCTGCTCGTGGCCTCCGAGTCGGCCGCCTTCCTCGTGGCCGCCGAGATGAACCGCGCGGGGCTGCCCTGGCGGGCCGACGTCCACCGGTCCCTGCTCACCGAGCTGCTGGGCGAGCGGTACGCGGGCCGCGGCCAGCCCCGCCGGCTCGCGGAGCTGGCCGACGAGGTCTCGGCGGCGTTCGGGCGGCGCGTACGGCCCGAGCTGCCCGCCGACGTCGTCAAGGCCTTCGCGGAGGCCGGGATCAAGCTCAAGTCCACCCGGCGCTGGGAGATCCAGGAGCTGGAACACCCCGCGGTGGAGCCGCTGCTCGCCTTCAAGAAGCTGTACCGGATCTACACCGCCCACGGCTGGTCCTGGCTCGGGGACTGGGTCCACGACGGCCGCTTCCGCCCCGAGTTCATCCCCGGCGGCACCTACACCGGCCGCTGGGTCACCAACGGCGGCGGGGCCCTGCAGATCCCCAAGGTGATCCGCCGGGCGGTCGTCGCCGACCCCGGCTGGCGGCTGGTGGTGGCCGACGCCGACCAGATGGAGCCCCGGGTGCTCGCCGCGATCTCCCGCGACCCCGCCTTCATGGAGGTGGCCGGCCGCCCCGAGGACCTGTACACCTCCATCTCCCGCCAGGGCTTCTCCGGCGACCGCGACATGGCGAAGATCGCCGTGCTCGGCGCGGTGTACGGGCAGACCTCCGGGGACGGCCTGAAGAACCTGGCCGCCCTGCGCCGCCGCTTCCCCCGGGCCGTGGCCTACGTGGACGACGCCGCGAAGGCGGGCGAGGAGGGGCGGCTCGTACGGACCTGGCTGGGCCGGACCTGTCCGCCGCCGGCCGATCCCGAGGAGGCCGAGGAGGCCCCCGACGGCTGGGTGCCGAGCTACGCCTCGACCGACGCCCGGGCCCGCGGCCGCTTCACCCGCAACTTCGTCGTGCAGGGCAGCGCCGCGGACTGGGCGCTGCTCCTGCTCGCGGCCCTGCGCCGGTCCCTCGCGGAGGCGGGGATGCGGGCCGAGCTGGTCTTCTTCCAGCACGACGAGGTCATCGTCCACTGCCCCGAGGAGGAGGCGCAGGCCGTGGCCGCGGCGATCCGCGAGGCGGGCGACCTGGCAGGCCGCCTCACCTTCGGCGACACCCCCGTCCGCTTCCCCTTCACCACGGCCGTCGTGGAGTGCTACGCGGACGCGAAGTAGGGCGTCGCGAAGGAGGGGGTCGCGAAGGAGGGAGCGGCCTGCCTGCCGGTTGCTTCTACTGCCCGTACTCCGAGGCCCACTTCGGGCTCGTCGCGAGCTCCTTCAGCCGCTGCAGCGGCAGCACCGGCTCCTTGCGGGTCACCGCCGACGACGACTGGGTCTCGGCGTTGAACGCGGACACGATCAGCCGGGTCCCGTTCGGCCGCAGCGCCTCGACGCGCCACTCGACCATGCCGGGCACGTCCTTGTCCCCGTTCCCCTGCCGGGTCAGGATCTTCGTTCCGTCCGGCAGCGTCTCGGCGGACGTGAAGAGGTCCGCCCAGGTCCCCGGCTCCGCCGGGTTGTCCGGCTGGATCTCGAGGCTGACCAGGGATTTGCCCTTGCCCTCGTCGAGCACCAGGTAGCCCAGATTGGGCCCCTCCTCGTCCCGGAGCACGACCGGGATCCCGTCCGTGCGCAGCAGCTCCTCCAGGATGCCCGCCGCCTTCGTCCCCCGGCGGGCGGGCGGAGCCTCCTCGGACTGGCCGGCGGCCGGCAGGTCGTTGAGGGCCGGATGCCACAGCGGGGACGTCACGACGGCCTGGAGCTGCGCGAGCGTGAGCGGAGGTGTCGGACGGCTGACGGGTGCGCCCTTCTCCTCCGCCGCGTTCTCCTCGTGGGCGTCCACCATGAACCCCTGGGGGGTCACCACGATGGCGCGCCAGGACTTGACGTCAGCCCGGTGGTCGGGGAACACGTAGCCCCTGTAGAGGAACAGCCGCGAACCGTCCGCGAGCGTCTCCGACGTGCAACTGTCGTACTTCGTGGTGGTCTTGGAGGGGCACTTGAGCATGTCCTCGGCCCTCTCGCCCTTCGGGTCGATCCGGTAGAGGCCGAAGCCGACGCTGCTCTTGCCTTCGCCGTCGTCGAAGACCGCGCTCACCATCGGACCCAGCTCGTGGTCCGTGCCCCGCGCCTCGACGGTGGTGAGCGTGCCCTGCGGCAGAAGCTGCTTGAGCACCCCGCTCAGCTGCTCGGCGGAGACCGCGCCGGTTCCGACGCTCTTGTCGCGCTGCACCGGCGCCGACGCCCCCAGCGCGGGCGGCTCCGGCGAGGACGCCACGTTCGCCCGGCCCCCGCCGGAGCCAGGTCCGAGCAGCCCGTTCGCGTAGGCCCCGGCGGTGCCGATCAGTGCCAGGGCGAGCGCCGATCCGCCGGCCATGGCGGCCCGGCGACGGGCCACCATCCGCCGCCCGCGCCGCTCCCCGGCACCCATGAGGTCGCGACCCTCGGACGTGAAGCCGTCCCCCGTACGCCGGAGGGCTTCACCAAGCTCATCTTCAAAGGACATGCGGAATCAGACCTTCCGTTCACCGGGATCGTGGGATGAGAAGAGTGGAGAAGAGGAGGTGCACACACGAGGGCGCGGGATCAGCGACCCGCGAACTCCGCGAGCGAGCCGCCCAGCTGCTCCCGCAGCCGGGCCAGCGCCCGCGAACTGCGGGTCCGTACCGCCGCCGAGCTGACGTTCATCGCGTCGGCGGTCTCCTCGACACTGCGGTCCTCCCAGTACCGCAGCACCAGGACCGCCCGGTCCTTCGGCGCCAGCCCGCCCAGCGCCTCCAACAGCGTCAGCCGCAGCGCGGGATCGCCGCCGGCAGGTGCGCCCGCGTCGGGGACATCCCCGACCGGACGCTCCCCCGCCGACCTGCGCCGCTGGTACGTCAGGAAGGCACGCACCAGTACGGTCTGCGCGTACGCCGCCGGATTGTCTATCCGGGCCACGCGCGCCCAGAGCAGGTACATCCGCCCGAGGGTCTCCTGTACGAGATCCTCCGCAAGGTGGGTGTCACCGCTCGTCAGCAGACAGGCCGACCGGTACAAATGCGCCGATCTGACCGTCGCGAACTCGCGGAACCCATCTCTGCGTCCGTACCCCATCCGCTCCCCCTCGCGTCGTCTCACCCCAATGACGCGACGGGGGCCGGGAATGTTTCAGCCGATCTCAGACTGCTTCGGAACCCGCCTCGGAGAGGCCGTGGAAGTACATGTGGAACTCCTCGCGGACGAACCCCTCCGCCTCGTACAGCCCCTGCGCGACGAGGTTGTCGTACGCCGTCTCCAGCTGCACGCCCGAGACCCCGGCCTCCCGCGCCCGGCGCAGCACCTCGCGCAGCAGCGCGCGGCCCGCGCCCGTACGGCGGCCGGCGGGGGCCACGTACAGGTCGCCCAGCAGCCACGCGGGCTTCATGGCCAGCGAGGAGAACATCGGGTAGACCTGGGTGAAGCCGACCGTGCCCGCACCCGGGACCTCGGCGAGCAGGATGAAGGAGTCCCCGCCCGCCAGCCGCTCCGCCAGGAAGGCGCGCGGGCGCTCCGGGTCCTCCACGTCCACCTCGTAGAACTCCAGGTAGCCGCGGAACAGCTCGGCGGCGGTGTCCAGGTCCGCCTCGACCGCCTCGCGCAGGACCACCTTGTCCGGGTCTCCCGCCCCCAGGACTTCGCCCTGTGTCGTCCGACCGTTCATGTCGCTCTCCCTCGTCCACTCCCGCGCGCCGATTCCATTGTGCGCGGGGGGTCCCAATCCACCGGCGTCGCCCTACGCTACGGCCGGGCCGGCAGGGGACCGGCCCCGCAACGGGGGGCCGTACATGACACCGCTCGGCACGATCGTCATCGTCTGCGTCGTGATCGTCCTGCTGGTTCCGGTCTGGCTGACCGCCACCTACAACGGACTCGTCCGCCGCCGCAACCAGGTCGACAACGCCTGGGCCCAGGTCGACGTCCAGCTCACACGCCGCTACGACCTGATTCCCAACCTCGTCGAGACCGTCAAGGGCTACGCCGGCCACGAACGCGGCACCTTCGAGGCCGTCGTGCGGGCCCGCGAGGCGGCCCTCGGGGCGAGCGGCCCCGCCGACAAGGAGCGGGCCGAGGCCGACCTGCGCACCGGTCTGACCGGGCTGTTCGCCCTCGCGGAGGCCTATCCGGCACTGCGCGCCGCCGACAACTTCGGCTCCCTCCAACAGGAGCTGGCGACCACCGAGGACCGCGCCGCGTACGCCCGGCAGTACTACAACGACGCCGTGCTGGCCTACAACACCGCCGTCTCCGCCTTCCCGGCCCTGCTGATCGCCGGGCCCCTGGGCTTCCGGGTCCGCGCGTTCTTCGGAGCGGGAGAGGGCGAAACCGGCCCGGTCCAGGTCCGGTTCTAGGTGACCTGGACCTGGTTCGTCGCGGCGGCCGCCCTGGTGGCCGTCCTGCTGTGGCTGTCCGCCGTCGGCTGGGCGGTGGCCGCCACCCGGCCCGCGCCCGTGGCCGCCGACGGGCCGACGATGGAGCTGCGGCCCGAGCCGCCCGCGCTGGTGGAGTTCCTGACCGGCGGCTGGGAGTCCGGCCGCGGCGCCCCGCGCGCGACGCTCCTGGACCTGGCCGGGCGCGGGTTCCTCGCCCTTGAGCAGACCGGCCCCGACCCGCGCGACACCCTCGTCCGGATCCGGCCTCCCCGGGGGAAGGACGCCGGTGCGACCGCCGAGGACCTGCTCCCCTACGAGGCCCTGGTGCTGGACCGGGTCACCGCCCTGGCCTCGGGCGGGGTGCTGCCCGTCGGAGCCCTGGCCCGGGGCACCGAGGACGAGGACCGGGGCTGGTGGCGGGCCTTTCGCCGGGCCGTGGCCGCCGACGCCCGGGCCCGCGGACTGGCCCGGGACCGCTACCCGGCGCGGGTGAAGGCCGGGCTGACCCTGGCGGCGGTGGCTCCCGCGGCCCTGGCGGCCGTGCTGTTCCTGTCCCTCGCCGGGGCCGGCGCCTGGTCCGTGTCCCTGGGCATCGGCGTGGTCGGGTGGGCCTGCGGCTCGGTGCTGGTCTCCCGTCTCACCGGGGAGCGCGAGACGCCCGCCGGCGTCGAGGCCTGCGCGCACTGGCTCGGCGTACGGGAGTGGCTGGCCCGCGACGAGTCCTTTCCCGGGCTTCCCCCGGCGGCGGTGACCCTCTGGGACCGCTACCTCGCCTACGCCGCCGCCACCGGGGTGGCCCGCTCCGCACTGGCCGTGCTCCCGCTCGGCCCGCGCGACGAGCGGCGCGCCTGGTCGACGTACGGCGGCGGCTGGCACGAGGTCCGGCTGCGGTACGCCCCCGCCCCGGCGCGCGCCCTGCGCCCGCCGCGCGAGAGCGTGCGGCTCGCCCTGCGGCGGGCCGGGTCGGCCTCGATCGTGCTGCTGCTGGTGGCCTGGTGGCACACGGGTCCGCCGACCGAGGTCCGGCTCCCGGTCGAGAGCGTCCCGCTGCTGGTCGTGGAGCTGGTCCTGCTGATCGGCGTGCTCATGGGCTCGCGCTGGCTGTGGACCGGCCGGCGGCCCGTGATCCCGCTCGCGGCGTACGTCTACGGCGGCCTCCTCGCCTTCGTCGCCTTCACCGGGGGGCTCCGGGCCTCCGGGCACTGGGCGGTGCCCCCGCAGGCGGCGTGGGCACAGCTGCCTCCGGTGCTGATCACCGGCCCGGCGCTGCTCGGGTACCTCTTCCTCCTCGCCACCGCCCTGCTGGACCTGTCCCGACGGGCCTGGAGCGAGGGCGAGGTGGTGCGGCTGCGCGCCGCGAAGGAGGTCCGCCACCTGGCGCTCGACCCGGGCGGGCGGACCTCGGTCACCGCCTGGCCCGTACGGCCCGAGCTGTACGGGGCGCTGCGCGAGGGGGCCGTCGTACGGGTGCTGCGGGGACCGGTGCTCGGGCACGTCTACGAGGTGGTGCTGGTGACGCCTTCGCCACAGGGCGAGCTGTTCCCGGCGGGGTACTCGCAGGACGAGTACGACAACGAGTCCTCGGACGAGGAGGCGACCGAAGAGGGGCCCGGGGCCCCCTGGGCCGGGGTGGCCGCACTGTTCGCGCGGGGCGACCCGAAGGAGTTCCTCCCGCTCGCCGAGGCCGCCCGGATCCTCCGGACGGATCTGCGCGAGTCGGACCACTCCCCCCAGCTCGGAATCCGGACCTACGACACCCCGGACGGAGAGGGGTTCCTGCTCATGCAGACGGCTTCGAGTGCCCTGGGCCGTCGGCTGCTCGCCACGCACAAGCGCGGGGCGACCCCGGTCGGCGCGGGAGCGGCCGACGAGGCGTACCTGCGGGGCCGACGCGTGGTCCTGCGCCGCGGCGAGCACGTCCTGATGCTGCAACTCCCCTCCGACTCCGACCATTCGGCGCTGCCGGCGCTCGCCGAGGCGGCGGCCCGCCGGATGGTCAGTGGTCCTCGTCCCCCGTGACGGGCTGGGCCGGGAGGGTGTAGACGTGCTGCGGGGTCACGATCTTGGTGATGGCCTCGCCGAACAGGGTGCTCGGCTCCTCGCCCTCGGCGGCGATGTCGGTGTTGAGCAGCACCACCAGGGTGGCCTTCGACTGCGCGTCGTAGACGACCAGCGACTGGTAGCCGGGCAGCGAGCCGTTGTGCCCGATCCACCCCTGGACGTTGAAGATCCCCAGTCCGTAGCCGGTGCCCGGCAGGGCCGGTACGACATCCAGGCGCTCGGCCTGGGTGGCGGGGGTGAGCAGCTCGCCCGTGGCCAGCACCTTGGCCCACCGCCGCAGGTCCGGAAGGTCGGAGATCATCGCTCCGGCGGCCCAGCCCCAGGAGGGGTTCCAGTCGGCCGCGTCCTCGGTCTTCCCCGAGGCCGTCTGGTCGGTGTAGCCCTGGGCGTGCGGGGTCGGGAACTCCGCGCCGGTCGGGAAGAGGGTGTTCTTCAGCCCGGCGGGCTCGATGACCTCCTCGGTGATGTAGTCGGCGAGCGTCTGCCCGCTGATCTTCTCCACGACGAGCCCGATCAGGATCAGGTTGGTGTTGCAGTAGTCGAACTGCGCGTTCGGCTCGAAGAGCACCGGGTGCTTGAAGGAGTAGTCGAGCAGCTCCTGCGGGGTGAAGGGCCGCCGGGGATCGGTGGTCAGCGCCTTGAAGAAGTCCTCGTCGGCCGAGTAGTTGAACAGCCCGCTGCGCATGCCCGCCAGCTCGCGCAGCGTGATGCGGTCGCCGTTCGGCACGCCCTCGATGTACGTGCCGATGGGGTCGTCCAGCCCGATCTTGCCCTCGTCGACCAGCTTCAGCATCGCGGTCACGGTGAAGGTCTTGGTCTCGCTGCCGATCCGCATGTTGAGGCCGTCGGTCATGGGCGCCCCGGTGGCCTTGTCCGCCACGCCGAAGGCCCGTACGTACGCTCCCTTGCCCGGCGCCGACAGGGCCACTTGAACCCCGGGCACCTTCGCCTCGTCCATCACCTTGCGGATGGCGTCGTCGAGTTGGCGCGCCACCGCGGGGGTGAGCTGCGGAAACTCGTCGGAGACGGCCGGACTGCTCGCCGCCGGGGGTGTCGGCACGTCCACCGCGTACCCGACACCGGCCCCCACGGGCACCATCAGGAGCCCCACTGCGGCCGCTCCCACAGCCGCCCTGCGCAACCGTGTCGTGCTCACCCGTCCAACGTAGCCCCGGGGCGGGGGCCGGGCGACCGGGGGCTCAACCGGCCCGGTAGGCCCGCAGGAAGGCGCCCACGCCGCCCGCGATCAGATGGTCGGTCTGCTCCCTGGGGAAGGGCACGACCCCGTAGTGCGAGAGCTGCGAGATGGAGTGCGCGGTCAGCGCCATGAAGTGGGCGCCCGCCAGCATCGCGTCACCGCGTACGTCGAGCAGCCCGGCGGCGTCGAGGCCCGCCATCGCGTCCGCGAGCGCGCGGGACACCGGGCCGGGGCCGGCGTTCACCCAGGCCTCCAGCACCTCCGGCGGCACGTGGTCGGCCTCGGCGTGGATGTGGCGGACGAGGGCGAAGTGGTCGGCGTAGTCCGTCATGAGGCCGATGATCCGCTGGGCGAAGGCGACGAGGTCGCGCTCCAGATCCTCGGGGCGGGGCGGGCGTTCGGGGTTCAGGACGGCTTCGATCTGGGCGATCTGGGCGTCGCTCACCCGTCCCGAGGTCCAGGTGACGACGGTGGCGAAGAGCATCGCCTTGCCGCCCGGGAAGTGGTTGTAGAGCGTGCGGGTCGAGACGCCGGCCGCGGCGGCGAGCTCGTCGACCGTGGCCCGGGCGTAGCCCTGACGGCCGAAGACCCCGCAGGACGCGCTCGCGATGGCGACCTGCTTCTCCAGCTTCTTGGCATGGGTGCCGCTGCTCACTTCGCCTCCACAGAAAAAGTACAACGACCGTTGCATTTTTTACAACGCTCGTTGTAGTTTACCGGAGGAGCGGCCGTACCGAACGGCCGCCTCGCCAACGAGGGGGACCCTGCCATGCCCGACACCGCTTCCGACACCGCTTCCGCCGCCCCCCACGAGGACGCGCCGCTGCGCGTCGCCGTCATCCTCGGCAGCGTCCGCGAGGGCCGTCAGGGCCCCGCCGTCGCCGACTGGTTCCTCGGCGCCGCGGGCGCCCTCGGCGGCCTGGACCTCGACCTCATCGACCTCGCCGACGTCGACCTGCCGCTGGTCATGCCCGGCTGGGGCGGCACCCCGGACCCGCGGGCGGCCGCCGCCCTCGCGGAGGTCAGCCCGCGGCTGGCCGCCGCCGAGGCCTTCGTCATCGTCACCCCCGAGTACAACCACAGCTTCCCGGCCGTGCTGAAGAACCTCATCGACTGGCACCGCGAGGAATGGCACGCCAAGCCGGCCGGCTTCGTCTCCTACGGCGGCCTCGGCGGCGGCCTGCGCGCCGTCGAGCAGCTCCGGCTGGTCTTCGCCGAGCTGCACGCCGTGACCGTGCGCGACTCCGTCAGCCTGCACGGGCCGTGGTCCGGGCTCGGCCCGGACGGCGCACCGCGCGACACCGCCGTGGCCGAGGGCGCGGTCAAGGGCATGGTCGGCCAGCTGGCCTGGTGGGGACGGGCGCTGCGCGAGGCCCGCGCGAGCCGCCCGTACCAGGGCTGAGGGGGGCACGGGGATGCGTACGATCCAGGAACCCGGCGGCCCCGAACCGACTGCGGGGCCCGCGGGCGCCGCGGGGCCCGCCGACACCGCCGACCCGGCCAGCGCGTCGGCGTCATCGACTTCATCGGCTTCATCGGCTTCATCGGCTTCATCCGCGCGGCTGCTCCGGCGGACCGCGGGCGTGGTCATCGTCGGCTCGGTCATGTCGGTGCTCGACATGACGATCGTCAACGTCGCCCTGCACCGCCTCTCCGAGGCCTTCCACGCACCGCTGGCGACGATCCAGTGGGCCGCCAGCGCGTACACGCTCGCGCTCGCCGCCGTCATCCCGGCCTCGGCCTGGGCGATGGGCCGGTTCGGCGCCAAGCGGACCTACCTGGGCGCCCTCACCCTGTTCTCGCTCGGATCGCTGCTCGCCGCGTGCGCCTGGAGCGCCGGGAGCCTGATCGCCTTCCGCGCGGTACAGGGCCTCGGCGGCGGGCTGCTCATGCCCGTCGGCATGGCCATGGTGATGCGCACGGCGGACCCGGCCCGGCTCGGGCGGGTGATGGCCCTGCTCGGGCTGCCCATCATCGTCGGGCCGGTGGCCGGGCCCGTGCTGGGCGGCTGGCTGGTCGACTCCGCCTCCTGGCAGTGGATCTTCCTGGTCAACCTGCCCGTCGGGGCGGTGGCCCTGATCCTCGCCGCGAAGCTGCTGAGCTCCGACGCCCCGAGCGAGCAGGCCGCCGCGCCCCGGCTGGACGTACCCGGCCTGCTGATGCTCTCCCCCGGCCTCGCCCTGCTCCTCTACGGTCTGGCCCGGGGCGGGGAGGGCGGCACCTTCACCGCGCCCGACGCCCTGCTCCCCACCCTGGCGGGCGCCGCGCTCGTCGCCGCCTTCGGCCGCCGCGCGCTGACGGCCCGCGAGCCGCTGCTCGACCTGAGGCTGCTGAGCGACCGCACCTTCCGGGCGGGAATCGCCACGCTCACCCTCTTCACCTGCGGCTACTTCGGATCCATGCTGCTCGGACCGATGTACTGGCAGCAGGGCCGCGGCATGAGCGCGACGGCGGCGGGGCTACTGGGCGCGCCGACCGGGCTCGCCGTCGGGCTGGTCATGCAGATCGCCTCGCGCCGCGTCGACAAGGTCTCCCCGCGCCGGCTGATCCGGGCCGGGATCGCGGTGGGCGCGCTGGGCATGGCCCTGACCGCCCTCCAGGCCGGGTCCCCGGAGGTGGCGCCCTGGCGGTTCGCCGCGGCTTCGGTGGTGATGGGCATCGGCGCCGGAATGGTCCTGATGCCCACGATGACCACCGCGAGCCGTGACCTCCCGAGGGCCCGCCTGACCGCGGCGAGCACCATCCTCAGCATCAACTCCCAGATCGGCGCCTCGGCGGGCACGGCCCTCCTCTCCGTCACCCTGAGCAGCGCGGGCACGACCCCGGCGGGCTTCCGCACCACGTACGCGATCGCAGCGCTCCTCCTCGCCCTGGCCCTGCTGCCCGCTTCCCGACTCCCCGACCGGCACCCCTGACCGGCACCCCAACCCGCCGGCGGCGTCCTCTCAGGGAGCCGCGGCAGTCGACCCCTCCTCGGGATCCGGCGCCGCGGGTCCGAGGTAGTAGGGCCGGTTGTGAGCGGCGACCGGCGGTGACTGGTAGGTCCACGCCCCGGCCGCGGGGGTGTCGCCGATCAGCCGGGTGAGGTCCTGACCTGCCTCCGCAGCGGTGTCGTGGAGGGTGAGCCTGACGCGGGCGGTGGTGGCCGGGCCGAGGGTGTACTGCCGGTAGGGCTGGTAGACGTTCATCGGCCCGGCCAGTGCCCTGCCTCCCTCATCGGTGCCGTAGCCGGTGATCGGGGTGTTGTTCGCCGGAGTGTGGTCCAGCCCCGTCAGGTCGGCTGTGAAGGAGAGCAGGTCGGCCTCGTGCCGGGTGATGCTCGCGCCGTCCGGGGCGGGCGAAGCCTTCTTGCAGCGGACCGACCAGGCATCTCCACCGGGTCCGTTGAGCGAGGGCATCGTCGTCTCGAACCAGCCGGGGTACTTGGGCTCGGCGTACAGCTTGCGCCCGGCATCGATGGCGAAGGGGTTGTCGCACAGGACGTGGATGCGGGCGATGCCGAGCAGCTTGGTCTGGTCGTAGCCGTGGGCGTACTCCTCGTACGTCAGGCGGGGCAGCCGGCCGCGGGCCTCCGTCGGGAAGGCGACGATGTTGCACTCGATCTCCTGCGTGACACCGCCGCCGAAGGCGTACTGGGCGAAGTAGAGCTGGTAGTTCAGGGACACGAGCGCGCGCCCCTCGAACTCCGCGGCGCTCAGGGCCGGGTGGTGTTTGGCCAGGAGTTCGCGCACCGGCTGTGGATCGACCAGGTAGTCCAGCCCGATGTGGTGCAGGGCTCCGTAGTGGAAGGGGAGCTGGAAGGGGGCCGCGACGGGCGGCAGGGACAGCGGACCGGGGGTCATGAGGCGGCTCCGGGAGTGGCGGGTGTGAGCGGGGTGGCGGGCGTGAGCGGGGTGGCGGGGCCTAGTGCTGTGGCCGGAAAGGTTTGCCGGGTCGCGGTGTCCGGTGCGGTGCATCGCAAGGCGGAGGACCCCGACTCGTACTGGACGTACCGTCGTGGTCCGACAACACGGCGAGGTGCCGTGCCGGGCGCCGTGACACGGTGAACCTTTCCGGTCACAGCACTAGGGACTGGCCGGGGCCTGCGGACTGGCGGGGGCCCGGCCTGCGAGGGCGGCGGGCCTGTCGCGTGCCGCGAGATCCCGTTCGATCCGTTCGGCACTCCGCAGGGCCAGGGCGGCCATCGTCAGGGTGGGGTTGGAGGTGGCGACCGACGGCATGCTGCCGCAGCCGACGGCGTACAGGCCCGGATGGTCCCAGCAGCGCTGCCACTCGTCGACCACGGAGGAGGCCGGCGAACCGCCCATGACGTGGGTGCCCGCGGCGTGCCCGGCGCCCCGGTAGGCGTACGGCCGCCCGTCGTGGACGAAGCGGCCCGGCCAGCCCGGGCCGGGGGCGTAGTCGGTGCGGTCCTCGGCGCCGAGGAGCGCGAAGATCTGGTCGGAGACCGCCCTGGCCGCCGCCATCCCGTCCTTGACGTGCTCCGAGAGGTCGTACGTCACCACGGGACGGGGCAGCCCCAGCGCGTCGCGGCGCTCGTGGTCGAGGGTGATCCGGTTGGCCGGGTCGGCGCTCTGCTCCATCTCGAACTGCAGCGAGAACTGCCGCCCGACGCGGTCCTCCAGGGCGGTGCGCAGCTCCGCTCCGAACAGCCCGCGCCCGTCCCGGCCCCCGGTCCGCAGCAGTTCGGCCACGTCTCCGTCGACCGGCCCCTTCGCCCACACCCAGCCCCAGTTTCCGATCTCGACGCGGAACGGGGCGCGGGAGCGGCGGGCCGGGCCGAATCGGAAGCCCTCGAGGCCCGAGGTGGAACCGGGACCGCGATAGGGCCCGACCGGTTCGGGCATCAGCCCCCAGGTGAGCAGGACCGGATGGTCCATCAGGTTGCGGCCGACCTGGTCGCTCCGGTTGGCCAGGTCCGAGAGCAGCAGCAGCCGGGCGTTCTCGACGGCGTGCGCGGCCAGTACGACGACGTCCGCCGCGGCCCTGGCCGTCACCGCACCCGCTTCTTCCCCCTCCGTGCCGTACGAGAGGTATTCGACACCGGTGGCACGGCCGTTGCCGTCGACGAGGACCCGGCTGACCACGGCACGGTCGACCAGCCGTACGGTCGGCCCCCACTGGCCCTGGGTCTTCAGCGGCGTGTACTTGGCGTGCGACGGGCAGATGGGAATGCAGCTGGCGCTGCCCGCGCAGCGGCTGCCCGCCTCCGGCCGGCCCCCCGCGCCGGCGGGCACGTACCCCGCCCCACCGTCGTACGAGGGGTTCGGTTCACCGTTGCGCCCGTGCGGCGTACCGGTCACCCGCAACGCGACCGGTAAGCGGCCGGCCGGGTCCTTGACCCACCGCCCGTCGAGCCGCTCGGCCATGACCCGGTCCAGGTAGCCGGCGGGCAGGGAGCGCATGGGGAAGACGTAGCCGTCCGGAAACGGCAGACCGACGTGGACGCGCTGCTCCTCGACGTCGGCGGCCACCCCGATCTCCCGTTCCGCGGCCCGGTAGTAGGGCTCCACCTGGTCGTAGCCGATCGGCCAGCTGCGGCCGTAGCCGAAGTCCTCGGTCCGGAAGTCCTCGGGATGCATCCGCGGGGTCAGCCCGGTCCAGACGTTCCCGGTGCCACCGTTGACGCGTACGTACCCGCTGCCGTACGGGAGTTCACCGCGCTGGAGCAGATGGCCTTCGGCCCGGTAGCCACCGCCGGCCCGGCCCGCGATGTCGGTGACCTCGGGCCAGGGCGCCGCCGGATGGGCCCGATAGGGGGAGCCGGGCACCTTGGCCGTCGCCGAGTAGTAGGTCTCCAGTGCTTCGCGGTGGCCCCGCACCGGATCGGCCGCACCCGCTCCGGCCTCCAGCACCAGGACCCGCCGGCCCTGCTCACCCAGCGCTTTGGCCACCAGCGACCCGGCGATCCCCGCACCCACCACGATCACGTCGTAGCGCGGCCCGGCCGGGGCTCCGTCCCCCCTCACCGGCCCGCCTCCGCGTTCCGGGAACGCGCAGCGGGCGGCTCGGCCCACGACCCGAAACCCGGCTGCGCGGTACCGGGCGCGTCCCCGCCGAACGTCTGCCAGACCAAGCCCCCGGCGTACGCCCGCGCCGACACCACGAACGGTTCCCCACCTCCGACTCCCGGCCAACAGCCGGTGTACCAAAGGTGCGTGACCGCCCTGGCCGCCTCCAGCAGCCCCTCGTCCCGCACCCCGTCCAGGCCGCCGGCCTGCTCCAGCGCACCGGCGATCCGTCCGATGCCCCCGGCCTCGATCCGCCCCGCCACGACGGCCGCATAGTCCTCCGCCAGCCCCAGGGCCTCCAGCTCGGCAGCGCCGAACCCGGTCAACACGGCGGACACGGCAACGAACTCACCGACCAGGTCCACTACTTCCCCACGCACGTCCGCCACACGCCCTTCTCCCCAGCCGCTCCGGCAGTCCGCAGTCCGGGCCCAGCTCCGAAGGCGGCACATGGCTGTGATCAATGCCCCGCCCCGAGCCGGGCCAAGCGCTCGGATCCGGACAGACTCCACGGCCACGGCAAGCGGGGCGACTCCCGCGCGGTCCCGGTCAGCGCCGCGTTCGCGTGCCGAGGCGTCGGCCGTTCACGGCCTGGCGCCCGTCGGGAGGCAGGCGCTGACCAGGAATCCGCCGTCCTCCGTCGGGTGGGCCTCGAAGGCGCCGCCCAGGAGTTGGGCGCGCTCGCGCAGCCCGACCAGGCCATGGCCGCCGTGCGGGAGGTCCGGGGGCCGGACCGTGGGGTCGGGCGGACCGCTGCGGATCTCCACGCGCAGCCCGTCGGCCTCCTGGCGGATGGCCATCCGCACCGAGGCGCCGGGTGCGTGCTTGCGCACGTTGGTCAGCGTCTCCTGCACCGTCCGGAACGCGGCACGCTCCACGGACTCCGGGAACCGGCCCGTGAGGCCTTCGGCGACGTCCCACTCGACCGTGAGCCCGCTGTCCTCGATCAGCCGGGGGATGTCGGAGAGGCGGGGCTGCGGGCCGAGCTGTTCGCAGTTCCCGCCCGCCGCACGCAGGACGCCCACCATCTGGCGCAGTTCGTTCAGGGTCCGGACGGACAGCTCTCGGATCGTCGCCGCGGCCTCCCGGGCCGCCGGGTCGCGGGCCAGCACCGTGAGGCCACCCGCCTGGAGACTGATCAGGGAGACCTGGTGGGCGACCACGTCGTGCATCTCGCGGGCCAGCCTGACCCGTTCCGTGGCCAGTACGCGCTCGGCCAGCAGCCGGTCCTCGCGGCCCCGGGTGCGGGTGAGCTCCGCCAGGCGGGCCGCGAGTTCCCGGCGGGTGGTGACGAAGAGGCCCAGGACGATGGGCCCCCCGGCGGTCACGAACGCGTCGATGATCTGCAGCGCGACCTCCCGGGACGGGGACAGCACCGGGTTGCCGATGGGGTAGGGCAGGAAGTGGGCGGCGGCGACCAGCACCGCGCACCCCGCCAGGAGCCGGCGGTCGCCGCGCCGGCAGGCGACGGTGTACAGGGCGAAGAGCGAAGCGAAAACGGTGTAGCCGATGTACAGCCCCGGCAGCGTGGCCAGCAGCACCGTCAGCGGAAAGCGGTGGCGCAGCAGCAGGCCCGCGGCGGCGAACAGCGACAGCCCCAGTGCGGGACTGGGCGAGACACCGTTGACCAGCAGCGCTTCGACGGCGGCCGCCGCGACCGGGCCGATCCTCGTCAGCCACGGCGGAAGGGTGCTCAGCTCAACGCTCCGCGGCCGAGGTGCGGGCCGTCCACGAGCCCGGCGCGGTCGGCGACCACGGCGGCCTGGACCCGGTTGATTCCGCCGAGCTTGGCGAGCACGACGCTGATGTGGTCCTTGATCGTGCTGCTCGCGAGTTCCAGACGCTCGGCCGCCTGCAGGTTCGACAGGCCTTCGCCGAGGAGCGCCAGCACTTCCCGTTCGCGCGCCGTGAGCGTCTGCACCGCCTTCACGGCCTGTTGATCCGCGTCGGTCGCGGGGTCCAGGTAGTGGTCGATGACCGTACGGACGACGCCGGGGGCCAGCACGCTGCTCCCGGTGGCCAGGATGCGTACGGACTGGACCAGGAGCTCCGGGTCCGTGTCCTTGAGCAGGAACCCCGTCGCACCGAGCCGCAGGGCGGGCCCGAGGTACTCCTCCGCGTCGAACGTGGTCAGCATCGCGACGGCGGGAAGCTGCGCAGCCAGGGCGGCCCGCAGCCCGCGCAGCACGCTCAGGCCGTCCACCTCCGGCATCCGGATGTCCAGCAGCACCACATCGGGGCGGTGCGCGACGACGGTGGCCACCGCCTGCCCTCCGTTGCAGTCCGCGACGACCTCGATGTCGCTCGCGGAGGACAGGATGAGCCGCAGCACGGAGCGGACCAGCTGCTCGTCGTCCACCACGACAACGCGGATCACGGTCTCTCCTCCGTCAGGACACTTCAGCGCCTCACTCTACGGAGTTCCGTTTCGTCCGCCTGCCCCGGGCCCGTTCTCCCCACGAGCACTCCGGCCAGAGGTCGCGCCGCGAACAGTTCGGCCCCGACACGGGCGACGTCCGCCGTGCTCGCTTCGCGCATCAGGCGCGGCAACCGGGCGGCCCAGGCGGGCGCCTGACCATAGGCGACCGTCCGGCACAGGACGTCCGCCACCCCTGCCTGCGAGTCGAAGACGGACAGCAGCTGCCCCGCGCAGAAGGCGCGGGCCGCGGACACCTCGGCGGTTCCCGGCGGATCCTCGGCCATGGCCAGGGCCTCTGCCCGCAGTTCCCCGAGGGCCTCCGGTACCCGTGCTTCCGGTAGCCATGCCCGTACGTACGCGCGCGGCCGGTCCCCGAGGACATCGCGTCCGGCGAGCGCCACGTAGGCCGACGTACCGCGGCGGGCGAGCCGGGCGGCGAGACGGGACCCGAAGTACCCGCCGAAGACCGCCGTCGCGACATAGCGCGCCGCCTCGTCCGGACCGTTCATCGAGGCGGGCGCGTACAGCGTGAGGTGGGCGCCCGGGTAGTGGTCCTGGCGCACCACGAGCAGGTCCGCGCCGTCGTCGGGCCGGGAAGGTTCCGCCGGGGCCTCCTCGGCACCGGCCGAGGTCCACGGGGCGAGCAGGTGTTCCGCGCGCGCCGCCAGCCGGGCGCCGTCCAGCGCGCCGACGGCGATCAGGGTTGCGCCCGCGGGGTTCACGACCGAGCGGTGCAGCGCGGCCGGATCGTCCAGGGCGGCCGCGGGCCGGTCCGCCGGCCGACGGCGCAGAGCGTCGTCGGCCACGCGGTCCGCGGGGCGCAGGAGCGACGGGCCGCGCGGTACCGGCGGGGCAGCCGATGTCCGCGGCCGCGCGCCCTCACGGGCCGCCGGTTCCGGGGCGGAGGCGAGTTCGGCCAGGACGGACAGCCAGGTGTCCACGTCCGACGGTGCGACGTGGCCGGTCGCCTCCAGCCACTGGCCGTCGGTGGACCACTGGATGTCGCCCCGTACGGATGCGGCTCGCCAGGCCGTACGGGCCCGCTGGTTGAGCAGGCGCAGCAGCGCGTCCACCTCGTCGGGCCGGGTCCAGCCCAGCACGCCGAGGGGCTTCCTCAGACGCAGCTCGACCACCGGGGTGCGGGTGTGGACGGCCACCAGCCGCAGGCCGTTCCCCAGGGTGGCGTCCGCGCTGACGGCGAGGTCCGGGTCCTTGACGGGGCGCTCGGGCTCGGGCTCCGGCACGGGCACGCGCCGCGGTCCGGCCGGGCTGCTGCCCAGCTGCGCAGCGGTGCGGTGCGGCCGGACCGCCATCGCGGGGGCCACGGCGGGTGACGACTCCGGGGACGCTGCGGGGGACACGGGCGCGGACGCTGCGGGGAAAGCGGGCGCGGAGCGGACCGCCGGCGCCGGGCGGGTGCGTACCGGGCCGGGTTCGATCACCAGAACCGCCTTGTGCGCGCGCAGCAGCCCGCGCGCGGCCTCGGCCACCTGGGACGGGCCGATCTCCGAGAGCCGCAGCGGGAGCTCGTCGAGGAGTTCGGCGCGGCCGAAGAGCGTTTCCAGCCGGCCCAGCGCGCGCGTGCGGACCTGGAGGTCGTCGTGGTCGCGATGGTGTTCCAGGACCAGTGCGCCGACGGCCCGGGCCACGGCGTCATCGCGGCCCTCGCCCTCGGCCCACGCCCGCCAGTGCCCCTCGATCCGTGCCAGCAGATCCCGCGGCGAGCTCCCCGCCGCCGGCCGGCCGGTGAGGACCAGGGTGTCGGGACTCCTCGCGTCCAGGGGGCCGAAGAAGCCGCAGCTGCTGTCGACCTCGCCGTCGCCGGCCAGCAGCCCGGCCAGCACCCGGTGTGCGAGATAGCCGGTCAGGTCACGGCCGGGGTCGGGGAGGCGGTAGCCGACGGCGACGGCGGTCTCGGAGACCCCGGCCTCGGTGCACACGCTCCACCGGTCGGCCTCCGGCACCGGCTCGTCCAGCTCCGGGCGGGGCGGCACCGGGCGGTCGGGTATGTCCCCGAAGTGGCGCTCGACGAGCTCGAGCCCGGCACGGAGGCCGAAGCCGCCGCCCACGGTGAGTACCGCGTTGGACGGGGCGTAGTAGGTGTCGAAGAACTCGGCGCACTGGTCGGGTGTGGTGTGCCGCAGCTCGGCGATGTCCCCGTAGCCGTCGTGGGCGTTGGCGTGCGACGCGTAGAGCAGGCCGGGCAGCAGCGGCCAGGGGAATCCGCCGTAGGGGCGGGCCACGGTCGCCTGGTGGATCTCCTGTGCGACCCCGTCGAGCTGCTCGGCGAGGCTGTCCGGGGTGAACCGGGGCGCCCGCATCCGGTCCGCCTCGCTGAACAGTGCCTGCTCCAGCGCCTCGGCCGGTACGGCCTGGTAGTAGTCCGTGTAGTCCTGGTGGGTGGTGCCGTTGGCCTCACCGCCCGAGGCGTGCACGTGGTCGTAGAACGCGCCGTTCGGCAGGCTCTCGCTGCCCCGGAACATCAGGTGCTCGAAGAGGTGGGCGAAGCCCTCCCTGGCAGGGGGTTCGGAACGGAATCCGACCCCGTAGTGCACGCACACCGTCACGCGCGGGGCGCCGGGGTCGGGTGCCAGCAGCACCCGGAGCCCGTTGGCCAGGGTCACCCGGTGCAGCGGCGGGCGCTCACCCCGCATGGGCGATCTCCACCGTCTCGCGGAGTTCCGGAAGGATCCTGCGCAGCGCCTCGAAGGCCGGGCCGCCGCGGCCGGCCAGCGCTGCGAGCCGCTGCCGGTACGCCTTGGTCTCCGCCTCGCTGATGACGGTACGCAGGCCGCCCGCCGCGGCCAGCGTGACCAGAGCGGCGTCGCGGTCGGCCACCGCGTCGGCCGGCTCCTCGCCGCGCAGCGCCCGGACGGCCTGGTTCCGCAGGAGGTCGCCGGCTTCGGTGGACCGCAGGTTCACGGTCGTCACGGGGACCAGGCCGCCGAGGCGGTGGGCGTCGAGGCTCAGGAAGCCCGCCTCCGCGAGCCGTTCCCGCACGGCGGTGAGGGTGGGCTTCACGCCCTGGTTGATCCATCCCTTCCAGGCCAGGGGCCCGGAGCGGGCGATGAGCCCGAGCAGGTCGTCGAGCGCCGGCTCTCCCGTCGGCTCCCCCTCGGCCGCGGCGGGCCTGCCGTCGGCGTCGGTGAGCAGCCCTCGCAGGGCGAGCTCGGCGAGGGCCCCGGCCCGCACCACGTGGCCGATGGTGTCGGTGCTGGTGAGCTTCTGGTTATCCGTGTTCCACGCCAGCAGGTACAGGCCGGACGGAAGTGAAAGCTGGTGCTGCTGCATGGGAGCCCTCCTGGGGGCGGACGGGAATGAGATCGATGAGAAAGGTGAGGAACGCGGCGAACCGCTCGAACTCGACCGGGTGCCAGCCGATGTACGCGATGTAGTCGTGCAGATGGAGGGCGACCCGTACGGCCGCGTGCCGGGGCCAGGTGGAGCCCAGCGGCCGTCCGTAGCCCTCCTGCAGCGCGTCGCTGAGGCGCTGCCACTGCCGCGCATCACCGCCCAGCTGCCAGGAGAGTTCGACGATCTCCCCGAGCGCCCAGCCCAGATCGGAGTGCCAGGGTCCCAGGCACAGGTCCTCGCCGATGAGCAGTTCGGCGCGACCCGAGGAGGGATCGACGACGAGGGATCCCAGTCCGGGCGCGCCATGGGCCACGACCAGCGGCTCGGTCGCCCCGCCGGGGTCGGCCCCGTCCGCGTACGCCGGGGCGCACCAGGCGCGCAACGTCGCCCAGCGGGCGGGCCCGAGCCGGTCCTTCAGCATGGCCCCCGCCTGGGCGGCCCACACCTGCGGCGCGCGGCCGCTCAGCCAGCGCTCCAGCCGGACCAGTCCGCGCGACGGCGCGGCGAGCCGCGGTCCGGTGACGGGAGCCGGAACGGCGTGCAGGGCGGCGAGCAGGCCGCCCAGCTCGCGCACCGCGGGCTCCAGACCGGCGTGCGCGCCGTCCCGGAGCAGGCAGCCGGCGACGGATTCGCCGCCGCCGAGGTCGTACGTGCGCTCCTGCTGCCCGCCGCCCGGCCGGCCCGGCACCAGCCGGGCGCCACCGGGGGTTTCGAGGACCGCGAGCGTGCTGTCCAGGGCGCCGTTCACCGGGGAGAAGGGCGCGGGGGCCAGCGCACCGGGGGACCTGGTCCAGCGGTGTCCCCCGCCGTCACGGCGGGTGATCGTGGTCCGGAGCAGGCCGGTGGCGAACTCGGTCGTCATACCGGGCTCCCCTCCGCCAGCAGCGCGGCCGTCGGCGGCAGGGGCGCCGCCGCTCCGGCCCGCTCGGCGAGTTCCACCCTGCGCCGCTCCAGCAGTTCGATGACGTCCGGCATCAGCGCGGGCACCCACGCGTCGGACCGCCCGGTGGTCGCGCTCACCCCCGAGCGGGGCGGCGCGACCACGACGTTGCGCCGTGCGGTCAGCGCGGTCCAGTGCGCTTGGTAGGCGGCGCTGTCCAGGCCACCGGGCGGCAGCGCGGGCGCCACCGCGACGGGTGCGGCCGTGCACTGCGCGGCGAGCAGCGCGGGGGTGTCGGCCAGACCGAGCGCGAGACGGGCGACGAAGTGCAGCGTCGCCGGATGGACGACCACCGCTTCGGCCCACTCCGCCCATGCGACGTGCCGGGCGTGTGCGGTGTCCTCGGGCCAGGTGTCCGTGAGGACGTCACCACCGGTCCGTGCCGCCAACGAGGCCCGGCTCACGAAGCGTTCGGCGCTCCGCGTGATCACCGTCTTGATCTCCAGACGGGGGTAGGAGGCGCGGAGCCACTCCGCCCAGAACGGCAGGTCCGAGACCGAGATCGACCCGGTTCCGACCAGGAGCAGCCGGGAGACGCCGAAGTCCGGGACACCGTCGACGGCGGGCGCGGGGTGGTTCACAGCACACCCCCGCGCGAGGCCGTGGCGAAGCGGCCGGCGTCGGCCGGTGCGCCGCCCTCGCCCGCCGCGGCGCCACTCCCGCCGGACACGGCGCCCCGCGGGAGCGCGCCCAGGAGCGTCTCCAGTTCACCGAGAGCCGCGGGCAGTCCGTAGCGCCGGCACAGTCCGGTGACGTTCAGCACGATCTCGTCCACGCCGGCCGCCCGGTACTCGTCGAGCACGGCCAGGATCTCGTCGACGTCACCGCTGACGAAGCCACGCCCGGCGATCACCGCCTTGGCCGACCCGGGCAGGTCGTCCGGATCGACGTCGATTCCCGACCGGCGCAGCATGTCCTGGTAGTGCGGCAGTTTCAGATGCCCGGTGTTGCCCGCGAGCAGCAGTTCCACCGGATCGCGGTCGGCCGCGCGCAGCGCCAGGGGGACCATCGCCACCAGCCGCGGCACCGGCCTCCCGGCCGCCCGCGCGCCCTCGCGGAGGGCGGGCGCGATGACCTCCCGCAGGTAGCGGGGCGGGGTCATCCACGTGATGGCGACATCGGCGACCTCCCCCGCGACCCGGGCCATCCTGGGCCGCAGCACACCGAGTCCGACCTCTACGGGAGGACCGGGCTCCGGCACCAGCTCGACATGGCAGGTGAAGTACTCGCCGTCGAGCTCGACCCGGCGTCCCGCCAGCAGCCCGCCGACGATGGTCAGGTACTCGCGTACCGCGGTCAGCGGGCTGGCGTAGGGGGCGCCGAGCACGCTGCGCTGCAGGACGGCCGCGCCCGGACCGTACCCGGCCACCACCGGATGGCCGGTCGCGAGGGCCAGCGAACGCGCCTGCAGCGCAGCCTCGTAGGGGTGCCGGAACGGCATGAGGGTCACGCCCGTGCCTACGGGCACCCGGAAGCCGGAGGCGGCCAGATGGTTGAAGGTCTGGTGGGGTTCGACGACCAGCGCCTGCCCCTGCCACAGCCGGTACGCCGAGCTGTGCTGCACGAGGGCCGCCAGCGGCAGGGCCTGCTCCGACCTGGTCGGCATGAACGGCATCAGGACGGAGATGGTGCTCACGCGGTCTCCAGGGTGCTGAGGAGCTGGCCGGCGACCAGTTCGGTGTACGCGGGGCAGCTGCCGAGCAGACCGGTGTGCGTGCCCTGGGCGATGACCTGCCCCTGGTCCATGACGATCACCTGGTCGGCGTGCTGCACGGTCGAGATGCGGTGTGCGACGACCAGGACGGCACGGTCGCCCGCGAGGTCGTCCACGACGCGGCGCAGCTTCCCCTCGTTGACGCTGTCGAGCTGCGAGGACGGCTCGTCCAGCAGCACCAGCCGGGCGTCGGTCAGGGCCACCCGCGCGAGCGCCAGCCGCTGGCGCTGCCCGCCGGACAGGTCCTCGGCGCCGCCCAGCACGGTGTCGAGGCCGGCCGGGAGCCGCCGGATCTCCTCCTCCAGGCCGACCTTGGCGAGCGCCTCCATGAGCGTCCGGTCCGGCAGGGCGTCCTCGCGACCGAGGTTCAGATTCATCCGGATCGAGTCTCGGACGAGGGTGAAGCCCTGGTCCACATAGGCGAGTTGTCCACGGAGTTCGCCGAGCGGCAGGTGCCGCAGGTCGTGGCCGAAGACCTCGACCCGCCCGGAGTGCGGGGTCATGAAGTGCTCGATGAGGCCCAGCACGGTGGACTTGCCCGCTCCCGAGAGCCCGACGACGGCGGTGAGGCCGGCGGCGGGCACGGTGAGGTCCACCTCGTGCAGCACGGGCTGGTCGCCGTAGCCGATGCTGACGCGGTCGAACCGCACCGCGGGCGCTCCGGGCCGTGCCGGAGCGAGCGCCGTCCGGCGGCCGGCCGGCACGGGCTCCACGCTCTCCACGGGCAGGGCGAAGACGCTCTTGAAACGCTCCTTGGCCACCATCCCGGCTTGAATGGTGGAGGCGCCCGAGGCCGCCATGATCAGCGGCGCGGTGAGCTGCAGCAGGTAGAGGAGGAAGGCGACGAAGTCCGCCAGGTCCAGGTCTCCGGAGACCAGTCGGGCCCCACCGCCGATGAGGACGGTGAGCAGCGCGATCTGCTGGCCCAGGTTGATCACCGGGACCACGAGGGACTCCAGTCTGGCCACCTCGGTGCCGAGCCGGGACAGGCTCTCCGCCCTGCCCGCCAGGACCCGCGCGACCTGGCGCTCCGCCCGGTACGCCTTGATGACGGTCAGCGCGTCGAGGGCGGTCACGAAGTGCTGGGTGAGGGAACCGAGTTCCTCTTGAACGGCGCCGTACTTCCGGCGCAGGCCCACGACCACGACGGCCACGATCGCCACCGCCGTGACGAAGCCCGCCATGGTGATCAGCAGGAGCATCCAGTCCAGGATGCCCATGATGACGAGCGTCCCGACCAGGGTGATGCACGCCATCGGCAGCTGGATCGGCCCGATGTCGAGGGCGCCCTTGAGCTGCATGGCGTCCGCGGTCAGCCGCGACGCCAGGTTGCCGCTGCCCTCGCGGCGCGCGTCGGCCATCCGCAGTCCGAGGCCGTGGCGCATGGTGCGGATGCGGAGCCGGCAGATCAGGTTCTCGCCCAACTGGGAGAGCAGATACGCGGCCAGTGCCCCGGCCGCCGCGGCGCCCACCCCGACTCCGGCCATCGCGGCGGTCGTCCAGGTGAGGCCCTTGCCCTCCTGGACCTCCCGCACCAGGGTTCCGACGACCATCGGCAGCGCGAGGGTCGCCGCCGCCGAAATCAGCGAGAGGACGGCGATGGCCGCCACCTTCAGGCCGTTGCCCGCGGTCAGTTCGTGCAGGATCCGCAGCTCAGCGGACTCCGCGCGCGCCCCTTCAGCGGCCGCCGTGCCGTCGGTGCTCATGAGCCGGCCCCTTCACGGGCGCGCCGCAGCGCTTCCCGGGTCTTGATGATTCCGCCGTGCTGGAGGATCGCCGCCATGTAGATGCGGCCGCCGACGCGCAGCAGTACGCCGATCGCCACGGCCATCAGGAGCGCCGCCGCCACGATGTCCCACCAGGGCACCGGGTCCGCGGCCATGCGTACGGGCATCACGGCCCACGAGCTGCCGGGGACGATGGAGAAGATGCGGGTGAGGGTCGGGCTGAAATCGATGAACGGGAGCAGCGCGGCGGTGAAGCTGATCGTCTGCAGGAAGCTGACCGGACCGGCCGCGTGCTGGATGTCCTCCTGCCGGGAGACCATGGCGCCGGCCAGGGCCCAGAGCGTGGCGAAGAGGAAGTAGCCGGGGACGAACCAGGCGATGACCAGCAGCCCGGTGCCGATGGCGTCGGCGGGGGCGTCGAGCAGCCCGGTGATCAGCGCGAAGCCGATTCCGCACACCATGATCGCGGTGATCTGGGCGAGCGCGACGACCCCGATGCCCAGCACCTTCCCGGTGAGCAGGTGCCAGGACCTGACCTTGGCGAGCAGGATCTCCACGATCCGGCTCGACTTCTCCTCCAGCACGCCCTGTGCGATCCCCTGGCCGAACATCAGCATCATGAAGAAGAGGAGCATCACGCCGATTCCGGCGGTCATCGTCCGCTGGAAGTCGCGTTCCACGTCCGGGTCGAGGGCCGTCACCTGAAGCGGCTTGACGGTCAGGGCCTCGGCGATCGGGCCGTCCTGCAGGCCGCTGTTCCTCAGGCGGTCCACGGTGACGGTCGTGCGGTGAGCCTCCTGCACGGCCGTGCCCAGCTCCTCGGGAAGCTTCTCCTGGACGACGATCCGCCCGTCGCCGACGAGCGCGGCCTCGGCCTTGCCCTCCTGGACCGCCCTGCGTGCGGCGTCCGCGTCGGCGTACTGGACGATCTCGACGCCGGGGCCGCCGGCGGCACTCTGCGCCGTCAGGGCGTCCGTGAACCCGCGCTGCTGTCCGACGACTCCGACGGTGGACTTCTCGTCGCCGAAATCGAAGGCGGTCTGCAGTCCGAGTGACCCGCAGAACACCACGATCATGATGACCAGCGAGACCCACATCTCCTTGCGCCGGAACTGGGTGGATATCTCGCGCTGGGCGACCATCCAGACCAGCGTGCCGCTGCCCAGCCGGTCGGCCCGGTACGTCTGCGCCTGCGCCTGTCGCTGCCCGTGCGGCGTCGTCTTCGCCCGTCGCTCCGTAGTCGTCATGACGCCACCGCATCCCGGAAGATCTCTGCCAGCGTCGGCTCGCGCCGCGAGAAGTGCACGAGTTCGCCGAGGCTCTGGGCCGCGGCCAGTACGTCCCGTACCGGCACGTCCTGCTCGACCTCCACCGTGACGGCCCCCTCGTCGTCCGTTTCCCGGGACACGATCCGCGTGCCGGGCAGCTCGTCCGCCCAGCCCCGTGGTGCGCCGGTCAGGGCTATCCGTATCTGCCGGCTGCCGGTGCCGCGCCGCAGCTCGGCCACGGTTCCCTCCGCGACGACGGTTCCGTCGCGGATGATCCCCACCCGGTCGCAGAGCCGTTCCACGAGTTCGAGCTGATGGCTGGAGAAGACCACGGGGACGCCCTTGCCGCTGAACTCCACCAGGGCGTCGGCCATCGCGTCGGTCGCGACCGGGTCCAGGCCGGAGAAGGGTTCGTCCAGGATCAGCACTTCGGGGTCGTGGATCACCGCGGCGATCAGCTGGACCTTCTGCTGGTTGCCGAGCGAGAGCTTCTCCAGGGTGTCCTTGGGACTCATCTTCACTCCGAGCCGTTCGATCCACTCATCGGCCCGCCGCTTGGCGACCGCGGTGGTGATCCCGCTGAGGCGGGCGAAGTAGACGAGCTGGTCACGCGGGCGCATCGTCGCGTACAGACCGCGCTCCTCCGGCATGTAGCCGATGCGGCGGCGGATCTCGGCATCCACCGAGACGCCGTTCCAGCGGACTTCGCCGGCGTCCGGGGACAGCAGGCCGAGCGCGATGCGCATCGCGGTGGTCTTGCCCGCCCCGTTCGCTCCGCAGAAGCCGAAGAGCTCGCCCGGACGGACCTCGAAGCTCAGCTCGCGCAGTACGTGCTTGGCCGCGAAGCTCTTGGTGAGCCGGTCAAACTCAAGCACGCGTGTCCCCCGCCCCGAATTCGAGGAGCGACCGGACGCGCGTGCCGGGCCCCTCCCAGGTGAGGGTCAGCCCCGCGGCGGCGCCCAGTTCCTTCAGCCGGCCGACGGTGCGTGACGCGGTCGGTACGGTGGCCGAGACCCAGAGGTCGGTGGCCGCGGCGCTCTGGCCGGAGCTGTCCAAATCCAGGTTGATCTCGGCGAGCAGCACCTTTCCCGCCGGGCCGGCCGCCTCGCCGCATCTGCCGAGAATCTCCACCGCACGCTCGTCGGTCCAGTCGGCGAGGATCCCGGAGAGCAGGTAGACATCGGCTCCGGTGGGGAGCGGGTCGAAGAAGCTGCCCGCCACCGCCTCGCCCCGGTCGCTCAGGCCGGCCTCGGCGATCCTGCGGGCGGCGATCTTGGAGACGCCCGGCAGGTCGAGTACGGCGCCGGTCAGATGCGGGTGCCTGCCCAGAAGTTCCATGAGGAGTGTGCCGTTGTTGCCGCCGACGTCGATGACGCGGCGCACGCCGCTCCAGTCGTAGGCGTCGACGATGAGGTCCGCGTCGAAGGCGATGCGGGTCAGGCCTTCCTTGTCCAGCGCCTCGGCGAACGCCGGATCCCCGTTGATGTCGTCCCAGTACTCGCGTCCGAACGCGGCGGCATAGCTCGACTCACCGGTCCGTACGGTGTGCAGCAGGCCCACGAGTCCCAGATCGGCTCGGCCGAACAGCCCTTCCGCGCTGAGGAACTGGCCCATGCTCTGCTCGCTGTCCCGGCGCAGGGGCTCGCCCAGTTCGGTCAGTTCGAAGGCGTCCTCTGCGTCGCGGCGAAGGAGGCCGAGTTCGTCGAGGTAGCGGAGCAGCTTGGCGAGCATCACGGGGTTCGCGCCGGTGCGCTCCGCGAGCGTCCGCGCCGTCAAAGGACCGTGAGCCAGATGGTCGGCGAGCTGGAGTGCCGCGGCGGCACGGATCGCATTGGGCCGCAGCAAGTCGGCCATGTCCAGGAGAGTCGCGGCATGTGATGTTGTGTTCACGATTCTTGTTTCCCTCATGGCCGTGACAGCCAACTCGTCTCGTCGGTACGCTGTGTTCTTCGAGCCGACGGTGGCCCCGCAATTAGCGTTTGCGGGGCCACCGTTGCTACGAGAGGTCGATCTAGCCGGGACCATTGGTCGTGATGTAGCTGATCGCAAAGCTCGCGGCGGCACCACAGAAGGGGGTCGTCGCCGGAGCGTCGACCATGGCGGTCACATTGAGCTCATCGGTCTCGGCGTACGACGTGTAGCCCGTGACCATCTCTTCGATGAGAAACTTCTCGTTCATTGAATTCACCTCCTCTTTTTCTGACCTACGTGTGTGCGGGAGGGGCTGTTCAGCCGTGCGGCTGGATCAGCAACCCACCTTGCTGGATCAGCAACCCACCTTGTACGTGGCACCGCCGACGGCGCTGGCCGCGGCGGAGATGAGCCACTTGCCGGCGGCGGCACCGGTGACGGCGGCACAGGCGGGGGTGGTGGCCGGCGCGTCGACGGCCGCCTGGGTGTTGAGCTCATTGGCGGTCGCGTACGCGTCGTAACCGGCGATGAGCTCCATCATCGAGGCGTTGTCGCCCATGATTTTTCTCCCTGTTTCAGTGACTGGCTGATGCGAAAGCAGAGAATGCGTGCACTCACTCCCTGCAACCGCCTCAGAACAACCGGGGCGATGTGGAATTGCGCGCCGGATCGGCGGGGTCGATATTGGCCTCCGCGAACTGGGACAGCAGCTCGCGCTCCACGGAGATTCCGGACTTCCTGCTGTCGAGTACGGCCTTGGCGACCGCACTCGCGCGGTGCTGGCCGAAGCTCAGTCCCTGCATCGGCTGACGCCGGTCCTCCGGTTCCCAGGCCAGTGCGACACCGGGCCCGAGCCGATGGGTGAACACCGAGGTCTCCTCCCCCACCCCGGGACTTCCCGCGACGGCCTCGGCCAGCCCCGTGACGGCAGCCCGGGCGTCCTCGTCGAGATAGACCACCAGGGCGTCGCGCCGGGGATACAGCAGCCTCGAGGAGAGCACCTTGGCCCGGTAGGGCACCTTCCGCTCCTCCAGGTGGCTCAGGACCCGGCCCCACACGGAGACGGCGCTCCGCGAGTCGGTGAGGTGGACGTAGAGCCGGACGGTCGCCCCACCGGAGCCGCTCCCGGGAGTGGATCCGTCGACCAGGAAGAACCCGGGCGAGAGCGCGGGGCGCGCGGCCGGCACCCGCAGCGTGATGCGGTCACCGGGAACCCACTCGACGGTCGCTCCGGCTGTTTCGCCGAGTGCCCCCTCCACGGATTCCCGTGCGATACGGATGCGCACCCCGTCCCGCTGCACGACGGCCTCCGCCCCGCCCGCGACGGACCGGGCCGGAGCGGCGTGCACGAGCACGCCGACCGAGGTGTGCTCATGCGGCACGGCCTCGCCGAGCGCCTGCTCGAACTCCGCGTCCCTCAGCTGCCGCGGGAGGTTCTCCGAGTCCTCACGGCGGCCCGCGTGCCAGGTCTCGTAGAGCGCGCCGGCGAGCAGGGACTCCAGGGCACGCGGATCGTCGGCCGTGAGTTCCCGGCCGTCCACGGTCGCGGACACCCCGTCCTCCGCGACCGATATGCCACCGACCGCCGACCGCAGGGCCGCGGACAGTTCGGCCACGGCCAGTCCGGCGACGGCCAGTCCGGCCACGGCCACGGGGTCCTCGTTCACACCACTCATGCCGTTTCCCCCAGTCCAAGCGTGACAGCGAACCGCTCGGGGTTCAGCAATATCCCTCGTCCGACGCCGGCGGCCGCACGTTCGATCCCGGAAATCCGGCCGCGTTGCGGGCTTCCCGCGATCATGCGGTCCAGCATGTGCCAACCGGCGAAAGCGGTGGCCCGCACGGCGAGTTCAGCATCGGCCCGTCCGGCGCTCTCGCAATATCCGTCCCAGAACTGCCGGATACGTGGGCGCAGCCGCTCGATCTTTTCCGCGCCCCGCCGCAGGACCGACTCATGCGTGAGGTCGGCATCCACGAAAACCGCATCACCGCGAGAGGTCGCGATGTCCAGGATGGAACGGTAAAGCCATTCACCGGCGAATCCGCCGACATCGCGCGCCGGGTCGGCCAGCCGGAATTCTTCCCAGTCCGCGACGTAGAACGCCTCGTCCGTGACCAGCAATTGATCCACACGCAGATCGCAGTGGGCCGGCACCCGGGATGCTTCCGCTTCCCGGGCACGCAGGTCCGTCACCGCCGCGATCAGCGCGGGGTCGCTCTGCATGAGCCGCCAGGTCTGCAGCTCCCCGAAGCTGAGGTTGTCGAACATCCGCTGCGGCAGCGCCTGCAGCAGCGCCGGAGAGGGCAGTTCCAGTACGGAACCGTCCAGGTCGGAGGGCTGTCGCACCGGGCTGCCGTGCAGCAGGCCGATGGCCCCGCCGACCGCGTGGGCCAGCGCGTCGTCGAACGTCTCGTCGACCATCAACTCCGCGCCGCTCCGCGCGCCTTCGAGATACTCGAAGGCCACGATCCCCGCCTCCTCGTCACAGCCCAGGAACTCCGGACCGCGCAAGGCACTGGAGGAGAGTTCCGCGGAGAACCGCTCGAAGGACAACAGGCGCCGCATTCTTGCGCGTACGTCGTCACCCCCGCCGACCAGACGCTTGACGAATACCTTGCGTCCGCCGGCCGTGTCACCCGCCCACACTTCATTGCGGCCCACCGGAGCGACGAGTGAATCCCGGTCGAACGGACCGAGCCCCAGCCTTTCCAGAAGTACGTCAACTTCGGGCGCCTTCCCCAGATCGACCGGCGCAAATCCCGGCCGTCTCGTGGAGACGCGCTCACGTGTCGGATTACCCATAGCCATTCCCCCCGTCCGGCTGCCTACAGGTCTCACTCTCTCCTGACCGGTTGGTGATGCCAACCCCCCTTTCGGGGGGATGGAATACACATCGGCGATCAGAGGTGCGCGAGCTCGCACTTGGCCGCCACCACGGCCGCCTGTATGCGGTTGGCGACCCGCATCTTCCCGAGGATGCGGCTCACGTGCTCCTTGACCGTCTCCGGGCTGAGGAAGAGCCGCTGGCCGACTTCGCCGTTCGACAGCCCCTCGGCGACGAGGGACAGCACTTGCCGCTCCCGCTCGGTGAGCAAGGCGATCCGCTCCCGCGGCGACGAGGATCCGATCACCGACATCGGTCCCCCCGGCACGAGCCGCGCCATCGCGGCGGATACGGCCCAGCAGCCCGAAGCGACCAGCTGAAGCGCCCGGACGAGGTCGAGGGGCTCCATGTCCCTCGTCAGCACACCCTGGGCACCGGACCGCAGCGCCAGATCCACGTCGGCGGCGGCCCCCGTCGCGAGCAGCGCGACCTTGGGCGAGTCCGGCACCGCCCGGAGGTACTCCACCACCGTGCGCAGCTCTGCCGAGGGGATGTCCGCGGTGTCGATAAGAACCAGATCGATCCGGTCCCGTGCGGACCGCTCCAACGCCCGGTAGCCGGCCCGCTCCCCCACGACCTCGAGGTCGTCGACCTGGTCGACGGCCTCCCGGATGCTGCGCCTCAGTGGAAGGGAGTCAGAAATGATGATCAACGAACTCTTGTACACTATGCCCCGTTTTATCGCGCTCAAGCCAAGGTCGTGGCGCATGGTCAGTTGCGCCACACCAGCGAGCCTAGGCAGCGGCAGGGGACACCACATCAACTGCCCGAACGATCCGACCCCCGCCGCCCGGCGGGTTTACGTACATTGCGTTCACGACCCCCGAAGGGCACGTCGAGCACCCTCTCGGACTCCCATCCGGTCCACGCACCACGCACGCACGCAGAAACCAGAACGCCGAGGGCGGCGGTTACGGGTGGTCAGCATGCCAATCTTTTGATCACTTTTCGTAGTGGACTGCCCCCTCGAGGGCAGAACTCCGAGTCGACGACAAGCGTTCCCTTCTGACAGACACACTCCGCCTGAAGGGACACCGATGGGCAAGCTCTTAGCAGCCCGGATCCTCGCCACTCTCGCCACGACGGTCGGGCTGGCCGTCTTACCTCCAGTTGAGGCGCATGCCGGGGCGATCGGCTCGACACCCGTCACCGGCTTCGACTACCAAGTCGGCGGTGTCACCATGAAGGTTCCGACGGGCTGCATGTTCACTCACATCGTCCGCGGCGAAGGCAAGAAGATCACGTACCAGAATGCCGGCGTCGACTGCGGTTTCGTAGGAGCCCTGAATTCAGGCTTCTGCAACTGGCGCATCGACTTCACCTACGCGGACACCGACAACAAGACCTACCGCACGTCCCGAGGCAAGACGCACACGGAGTGCGAGATCCATCCGATGCGCGACAACTCCCCCCAGACACTGCCTCGTTACGGCAAGGCGTGCGCTCACGTCAGCGTCAACGGTGTGCGCCGGGTCAGTCAGTGCCACCACATCACGAAGTGAGCCGCACATGACCACACAGCCCCCGCCCGAAGACCCCGCCTGGGAAGCCAAGCGCCGCCGCGCGGGCCTGGCCGCCTTCCTGGTCGCCACGGCCCTGTCCTTCGCGTTCTTCGCCTTCTTCCCGGGTCTCCCCCACGTCATCGACTGGGGCTCGATCGTCACCTCGCTCGCCGTAGGCGGCCTGGCCCGCTGGGCATGGCAGTCCCACCTGTCGAGAAGACGCACCGCTCACCCGCAGAGCTGATCGCGCACCACGCCCCCGAAGCATCGCCAGTTCGGGGTTCGCGGGCATGAAAAAGCCCCAGGTCACGGCGAGTGAGTCCTGGGGCTAATCCGAGCCGCCTTCGGGATTCGAACCCGAGACCTACGCATTACGAGTGCGTTGCTCTGGCCAGCTGAGCTAAGGCGGCACCGCTGGGGAGACAAGAATTTCCCTGGTGGGAGGCTCTCATCAGCAGCGGCGCCAAGTCTACAGGGTTAAACGGGGTGCCCCGAACACGGGCCGCCGACGGGGGTCAGCACTTCTTCCGGTCCTCCGGAGCGGTGCCCTCCAGGAGGTACCGGTTGATCGCCGAGTCGATGCATTCGCTGCCCCGGCCGTACGCCGTGTGGCCGTCGCCGTCGTAGGTCAGCAGGACGCCCGAGTCGAGCTGGCTCGCCAGGGCCTCGGCCCACTTGTACGGGGTCGCCGGGTCGCGGGTGGTGCCGACCACCACGATCGGCGGGGCGCCCTTCGCGTGCAGTGCCTGCGCCGTGCCGGTGGCCTTCGCCGGCCAGTACGCGCAGTTCAGCGAGGCCCAGGCCAGGCCCGCGCCGAAGACCGGAGAGGCCTTCTCGAAGGAGGGCAGCTGCTTCTCGACCGCCTCGGGCCCGGCGAAGGCCGGAGGCTGGTCGAGGCAGTTGACGGCGGCGTTCGCCGACATGAGGTTGGCGTACTTGCCGTCCTGCTCGCGCTCGTAGTAGCTGTCGGCGAGGGCCAGCAGTCCGTCGCCATCGTCGCCGTTGATCGCGGCCCCGAGCGCCTCGCGCAGCTGCGGCCAGGCGTTCTCGTCGTACAGCGCGGCGATCACCCCGGTGGTCGCCAGCGACTCGCCCAGCGCGGTGCGCGAGCGGTCGGTCGTGGGGACCGGCTGGGCGTCTACCTTGCGGAAGAACTCCTTCAGGCGCTCCGCGATCTGCTCCGGGCTGCCCTGGCCGAGCGGGCAGTCGGTCTGCTTCGCGCAGTCCGCGGCGAAGGCCCGGAAGGCGGTCTCGAAGCCCGCCGTCTGGTCCCGGTTCAGTTCGACCGCGGGCCGGGAGGGGTCCATCGCCCCGTCCAGGACCAGCCGGCCGGTCCGGCCCGGGAAGAGGTCGGCGTACGTCGCTCCGAGGAAGGTGCCGTACGAGGCTCCGACGTAGTTCAGCTTCTCGTCGCCCAGCGCCGCACGCAGGACGTCCATGTCGCGGGCGGCGTCGACCGTCGACACGTGCGGCAGGACCCGCTGCGAGTGCGTCCGGCAGGCGGCCGCGAACTCCTTGAAGGCGGCCACCAGCAGGGCCTGCTCCGCCGGCGTGTCCGGCGTCTGGTCCACCTGCGTGTACTTGTCCATGGCCGGGCCGTTCAGGCACTCCACGGGGCTGCTGCGGTCCACGCCGCGCGGGTCGAAGGAGACCATGTCGTACGCGGCGCGGACCGGGGCCGGGTATCCGATGCCCGCGTACGCCTGGAGGTAGCCGATGCCGGAGCCGCCCGGGCCGCCCGGGTTCACCACCAGCGAGCCGAGCCGCTTGGCGGGGTCGGTGGCCTTGCGGCGGGCCACCGCGATGTCGATGTCCCCGGCCTCCGGGTGCTCGTAGTCCAGCGGGACCTTCATGGTGGTGCAGTCGAAGCCGGGCACGCCGCACTCGCGCCAGCTCAGCTTCTGGTCGTAGTACGGGCGCAGCGCGGCCGGGACGGCGGCAGGCGCGGCCGACTGCGCCTCCGAGGCCCCGCCGGAGGACGCGGCGGCGCGGGGTGTTCCCGAACCGCCCGAGGTGCACCCGGAGAGCAGTAGCCCCGCAGCAGCGATCACGGTCCCGGTGGTGCGCAGCAGGCGACTGGTGTCCATTCCCGGAGCCTACGGCCTGCGGGCACGGCCGGGGCGGTGGCACCCGCGCCGGGCGGCGGGCGGCCGCCCGGGCGCGGGGCACCGCCCCACACGGACCGGCGGCGTCTCCGCCCCGCCACGCGGGCCCCTCGAACGGGTGAGGCCGTCAACCGGAGTCGCAATCGCAGCCGTCACGGAAGCCGTCACCGCGGCCGTCACCGCGACCCTCACCGCGGCTACGGCAGGGGCCGCGCGTCAGCCCGCGCGCAGCGACATCGTCATCGCCTCGACCGCGAGCAGCGGGGCGACGTTGCGGTCCAGCGCCTGCCGGCACGCGATGATCGCCTCGATCCGCCGCAGCGTCCGCTCCGGGCCCGACTCCCGGGCGATCCGGTCCAGGTCTTGGCGTATCTCCTCGTTCGCGATGGCCAGCGAGGAGCCGAGCTGGAGGGCCAGCACGTCCCGGTAGAAGCCGGTGAGATCGGTCAGCGCCAGGTCGAGGCTGTCGCGCTGCGTGCGCGTGCGCCGGCGCTTCTGCCGGTCCTCCAGCTCCTTCATCACGCCCGCCGTGCCGCGCGGCATCCGCCCGCCCGTACCCGCTCCGGCGCCGAGCGCGGCCCGCAGCTCCTCGGTCTCCTTGGTGTCGACCTCTTCCGCGACCTGCTTGGCGTCCTCGGCGGCGGCGTCCACCAGCTCCTGTGCCGCCTTCAGGCAGTCGCCCACGTCGGTCACGCGCATCGGCAGCTTCAGTACGGTGGCGCGCCGTGAGCGGGCCGCCGCGTCGGTGGCGAGCCGGCGGGCCCGGCCGATGTGCCCCTGGGTCGCGCGCGCGGCGGCCCGCGCGACGTCCGGCTCGATGCCGTCGCGCCGCACGAGCACCTCCGCGACGGCGGCCACGGGCGGGGTGCGCAGCGAAAGGTGCCGGCAGCGGGAGCGGATGGTGGGCAGCACGTCCTCCAGCGAGGGCGCGCACAGCAGCCACACGGTCCGCGGAGCGGGCTCCTCCACGGCCTTGAGCAGCACGTTTCCGGCGCCCTCCGTCAGCCGGTCGGCGTCCTCCAGGACGATGACCTGCCAGCGTCCGACGGCCGGGGAGAGCTGCGCCCGGCGCACCAGCGCCCGGGTGTCCTTCACGCCGATGGACAGCTGGTCGGTACGGACGATCTCCACGTCGGCGTGCGTACCGATCACGGTGGTGTGGCAGCCGTCGCAGAACCCGCAGCCCGGCTCGCCACCGAGGGCGCGGTCGGGGCTGGTGCACTGGAGCGCGGCCGCGAAGGCGCGGGCGACGGTGGCCCGCCCGGAGCCGGGCGGGCCGGTGAACAGCCAGGCATGCGTCATCTTGGAGGCGGCCGGCGGCGGGGTCCCCGCTTCGATGGCGGTGACCAGGCCGTCGGCGTCCACCGCGGCGGCGGCAAGCTGCGTCTGGACCCGCTCCTGTCCCACCAGGTCGTCCCATACGGGCATCCCGCCCACCGCCTTTCCCTCGCGTACCGTCCGTGCCGTCTGCTCACCCAGTGTGGCGGCTCCCACTGACATTCCCGGTCAGCCCGCCCCCACGACGACGACCACCGCCGTCACGGCGTGGTCGGCGTCACCATCGCCGTCAGCGGCGGCGCGGTCCCTGGCCGTGCTCGTCCTCGTCGTCCCGGCGCGGGCCCAGCAGCTCGTCCGCGAGCGTCGGCAGATCGTCCAGCGGAGTCTCCTCCGCCCAGTCCGAGCGGGGCCGGCGCGGCCGGCCGTCCTCGGCGAGGAGCGGCAGTTCACGGGTCGCGTCGTTGCCCGAGTCGCGGAATATGCCCGGCGGGACCCGGTCGGCCGGGTTCTCCTCAGGTCGCTGGGCCGTCGGCCGCGACGCGGAGTACGAGGCCCGGGGCGGCGCCGGCCTCTGCGCCGACTCTCCCGCGCGCGTCCCGGTACCGGTACCCGCGCCCTCGGGGCGTACGGGCGGCAGGACCGCCGTCTCGTCCGCCGGACCCGTCGCGCGGACGGGCGGCAGCACTGCCGTCTCGTCCGCAGGACCCGCCGCCGGATCGGCCTTGGGGACCGGGACCGTCTGGGTGACGTCGTCCGGCTGCACGACCCGCTTGACGACCGGCGTCTCGATCGTCACGGCCTCGTCGAGGTGCGGATCCTTGCGCAGGTCGGCCTTGGGCGCGGCAGCCGCGGGAGCCACCGGGGCAGCAGGTGCAGCCGCCGGCACGGAAGCCGAAGCCGCCGCAACCGAGGCAGCAGCAGCCGCAGCCGCAGCGGACTTGGCCGCCGCCTCCGCCGCCGAGGCCTCGGCCAGCCGCCGCGCCTCCTCTGCCTTCAGCAGGGCCTCCTCGGCCCGCCGCTGCTTCTCCAGCCGGCGCTCCTCGGCCTCGGCGTGCAGCCGGGCCTCCTCCTCGGCCTGCTTGCGCAGCCGCTCGGCCTCCACCGCGCGGGCCTTCTCCTCGGCCTCCAGCCGCAGCCGCTCGGCCTCGGCCCGCTCGCGGGCCTCCTCCTCGGCGCGCAGCCGCTCCTCGCGCTCCTTGCGGGCGGCCTCGGCCTCGGCGGCGATCCGGGCCTCCTCCGCCTCGCGGGCCTTGCGGGCCTCCTCCTCGGCCAGCAGCCGGGCTTCCTCGGCCTTGCGCGCCGCCTCTTCCTCGGCCTTGCGCTTGGCCTCCTCGATGGCGAGCCGGCGGGCCTCCGCCTGCGCGGCCACCTCGGCCTCGGACAGCGGGAGCATCCGGTCCAGGCGGTGGCGCACGACGGTGCTGACCGACTCCGGGTCCTGGCCCGCGTCGACCACCAGGTAGCGCCCGGGGTCGGCCGCGGCCAGGGTCAGGAATCCGGACCGCACCCGCTGGTGGAACTCCGCCGGCTCCGATTCCAGCCGGTCCGGCGCCTCCGTGAACCGCTCCCGGGCCGTCTCCGGCGACACGTCGAGCAGCACGGTCAGATTCGGTACGAGGCCACTGGTGGCCCAGCGCGAGATGCGGGCGATCTCGGTCGGGGACAGGTCCCGGCCGGCGCCCTGGTAGGCCACCGAGGAGTCGATGTAGCGGTCGGTGATGACCACCGCGCCGCGCTCCAGGGCGGGCCGTACGACGGTGTCCACGTGCTCGGCGCGGTCGGCCGCGTACAGCAGGGCCTCGGCGCGGTTCGACAGGCCGGCGGAGGACACGTCGAGCAGGATCGAACGCAGCCGCTTGCCGACCGGGGTGGCCCCGGGCTCGCGCGTGACGACGACCTCGTGGCCCTTCGCCCGTATCCAGTCGGCCATGGCCTCCACCTGGGTGGACTTGCCGGCGCCGTCGCCGCCCTCCAGGGCGATGAAGAACCCGGCGTCGGACGCGGCCTGGACCGGCTCCCCGCCGCGCAGCGCCTCGCGCAGGTCACGGCGCAGCGGTACGCCGCTGCGGTCGTCGGCCTTGGCCAGGACGATGACGGCGACCGGCAGCAGCAGGGCGCCGACCAGCATCAGCGTGAAGGCCGCGCCGCCGTGCGCGAAGACGACCTCGCCGCCGGCCAGCCGGTGCGGCCCGATCAGGGCGGCCAGCAGCGGGGCGGCCACGGCGCCGACGGCCACGGAGACCCGGACGACGGCCTGCAGGTGCTCGGTGACCCGGGCCCTGCGGAACTCCTCGGTCTCCTGGTCGAGCAGCGTGTGCCCGGTGTTGGCGGCGACGCCCGCGGCGGTACCGGCGAGCAGCGAGAGGAAGACCACCGTCGAGGTGTCCGGAACCAGCCCGGTCAGCAGCAGGGCCAGCCCGGTCACCCCGACGGCCAGCGCCAGCAGGCGGCGCCGGGACAGGGCGGGGAGGACCTTGCCGGCCTGGCTGGCGCGGATGCCGAGCGCGGTGCCGCCGAGCAGGGCCAGTACGAACAGCGAGAACGCGGCCGCTCCGCCGCCCAGGTCGGTGGCGTGCAGGACGGCCACGGCGGCGGCGGAGGCAACGGCCCCGGCGACGGCAGCGCAGACGAGGACGAGCAGCGGGATGGCCCCCGTGCGCCCCTTCTCCGGCCGGTCCCCCGCCTTGGGGGCGCGCAGGCCCTCCAGCGGGGAGCGCGGACGCGGGGTCTTCGTGCCGGCCGGCACCAGCGGGAGCAGCAGCGATACGGACGCCGCGAAGAGGCCGGAGGCCACGTACGACCCCAGCGCCGCCTGGTTCTCGGCGAACCAGCCGAGGCCGAGGCCGAGTGCCTTGCCGATCAGGGTCGCAGCGAGCAGCGCGGCCGCGGCGATCGGCAGGGCCGCGAAGGAGGTGCGCAGGTTCAGCCGGCGCAGCGCGTCGAGGTGGTCGGGCAGCGGCCGTACGGTCGCCCCCTCCGGCGGCGGCGTCGGCAGCAGGCCGGGCGCGGTGCTGTCCTTGGCCAGCGCCCACAGCCGCTCGGCGGCGCCGGAGACGAAGACGGTGGCGAGGAGGGCGGTCAGCGCGTGGGTGCCGATCCAGTCGAGCCACAGCGGGGCCACGACGAAGAGTCCGAGCCGGACCCCGTCGGCGCCGATCATCGTCCAGCGGCGGTCCAGCTTGCCGCCGGGGGCGGTGAGCTTGGCCAGGGGTCCGAGGAGGACCGCGCCGAAGAGGACGGTGGACACCACGCGGACGCCGAAGACGGCGGCGACGGCGAGGGCCCAGCCGGTGTAACCACCGCCGAAGGGCTCCTGGTCCACGGCCGCCTGGAAGACCAGCAGCACCAGGACCAGCAGGGCGAGGGCATCACCGATGCCGCTCACCAACTGCGCGCTCCACAGTCGGCGCAGACCGGGGGTGCGCAGCAGGGCGCGCACCGCGCGCTCGCGGGAGTCCGCGGCGAGGGCTTCGTCGTAGGTGGGGGCGGTGTCGGTGTCGGTGTCGGTCACGACCGTTGGCTGCTCGGCTCGCGTCATCCGCCCAGCCTATCCGCTGCGCTGTGCGGGTGCGGAGGGCTGTGGACAAGGTCCGGTGTGACCCCCGACCCACCGTCCCGACCCACCGTCCCGACCCGGCGTCAGGGGGTCGGTGCCGCTGCGCGGGGCTGGTCCCCTACCCGCCCTTCCACCGTTCCCAGGGCGAAGCCCTGACCCGTCGGGACCCGGGCTGCGCCCGGAACCCCTGGGGCTCCGCCCCAGGCCCCGGTCCTCAAACGCCGGACGGCTGAAAACAGGGCCCGTGCGCATCGCACGGGCCCCGTTGGTGACTACTCGACGCCTACTCGTCCGCCGCAGCGGCCGCCGTCTTCTTCGCGACGGTCTTCTTCGCCGTGGTCGCCTTCTTCGCCGTCGTCGTCTTCTTGGCCGCCGTCGTCTTCTTCGCGGCAGCGGTCTTCGTCGCCGCCGCCTTCTTCGCGGGAGCCTTCTTCGCCGGAGCCTTCTTGGCCGTCTTCTTCACGGGGCCCTTGGCGCGCTTCTCCGCGAGCAGCTCGTAGCCCCGCTCCGGCGTGATCGTCTCGACGTCGTCGTCCCGCCGCAGCGTCGCGTTCGTCTCGCCGTCCGTCACGTACGGGCCGAACCGGCCGTCCTTGACGACCACCGGCTTCTCGCTGACCGGGTCGGTCCCCAGCTCCTTCAGCGGCGGCTTCGCGGCCGCGCGCCCCCGCTGCTTCGGCTGCGCGTAGATCGCGAGCGCCTGCTCCAGGGTGATGGCGAACAGCTGGTCCTCGGTCTCCAGCGACCGCGAGTCCGTGCCCTTCTTCAGGTACGGGCCGTAGCGGCCGTTCTGCGCGGTGATCTCCGCGCCCTCCGCGTCCACGCCCACGACCCGGGGAAGGGACATCAGACGCAGCGCGTCCTCGAGCGTGACCGTGTCCAGGCTCATCGACTGGAACAGCGAGGCCGTCCGCGGCTTCACCGCGTTCTTGCCCGTCTTCGGCGTGCCCTCGGGCAGGATCTCCGTCACGTACGGCCCGTAGCGACCGTCCTTCGCGACGATTTCGTTCCCGCTGATCGGGTCCTTGCCCAGCTCGAACTCGCCGCTCGGCTTCGCGAAGAGCTCCTCCGCGTACTCGACCGTCAGCTCGTCGGGGGCCAGCTCCTCCGGGACGTCCGCCCGCTGGTGGCCCTCGGCGTCCTTCTCACCGCGCTCCACGTACGGCCCGTAGCGGCCGACGCGCAGCACGATGCCCTCGCCGACGGGGAAGGAGGAGATCTCCCGGGCGTCGATCGCGCCCAGGTCGGTGACCAGCTCCTTCAGACCGCCGAGCGCGTCGCCGTCGGCCGGTACGACCTCGGTCGCGTCCTCCGCGCCGAAGTAGAACCGCTTCAGCCACGGCACGGACTGGGCCTCGCCCCGCGCGATGCGGTCGAGGTCGTCCTCCATCTTCGCGGTGAAGTCGTAGTCGACGAGCCGGCCGAAGTGCGTCTCCAGCAGGTTGACCACGGCGAACGACAGGAAGGACGGCACGAGCGCCGTGCCCTTCTTGAAGACGTATCCGCGGTCCAGGATCGTGCCGATGATCGACGCGTACGTCGACGGGCGGCCGATCTCGCGCTCTTCCAGCTCCTTGACCAGCGAGGCCTCGGTGTAGCGGGCCGGCGGCTTGGTCGAGTGGCCGTCGACCGTGATCTCCTCGGCCGACAGCGCGTCGCCCTCGGCGACCTGCGGGAGGCGCTTCTCACGGTCGTCGAGCTCGGCGTTCGGGTCGTCCGCGCCCTCCACGTAGGCCTTCATGAAGCCGTGGAAGGTGATCGTCTTGCCGGAGGCCGAGAACTCGACGTCGTGAGATGTCCCCGTACGGCCGTCCGCGGAGCGGCCGCCGATCTTCACGGTCACCGAGTTGCCGACCGCGTCCTTCATCTGGGAGGCGACGGTCCGCTTCCAGATGAGCTCGTACAGACGGAACTGGTCGCCGGTCAGACCGGTCTCGGCCGGGGTGCGGAAACGATCACCCGAAGGACGGATCGCCTCGTGCGCCTCCTGCGCGTTCTTGACCTTGCCCGCGTAGACGCGCGGCTTCTCCGGCAGGTACTCGGCCCCGTAGAGCTGCGTGACCTGCGCCCGCGCCGCCGACACCGCGGTTTCGGACAGCGTGGTGGAGTCGGTACGCATGTAGGTGATGAAGCCGTTCTCGTACAGCTTCTGCGCCACCTGCATCGTCGCCTTCGCACCGAAGCCGAGCTTGCGCGAGGCCTCCTGCTGGAGCGTCGTCGTGCGGAACGGGGCGTACGGGGAGCGGCGGTACGGCTTGGATTCGACCGACCTGACGGCGAACGAGGTCTCCGCCAGCGCGGCGGCCAGCGCCCGGGCGTTCGCCTCGTCGAGGTGCAGCACCTCGCTCTTGAGCTGCCCGGTCGAACCGAAGTCGCGGCCCTGCGCCACGCGCTTGCCGTCCACCGTGTTCAGGCGGGCGACCAGCGTGGACGGGTCGGAGGCGTCACCGGCGCGGCCGGTGGCGAAGGTGCCGGTCAGGTCCCAGTACTCGGCCGAGCGGAAGGCGATGCGCTCGCGCTCCTTCTCGACCACCATGCGGGTGGCCACCGACTGGACGCGGCCCGCCGACAGCTTCGGCATGACCTTCTTCCACAGGACCGGCGAGACCTCGTAGCCGTAGAGGCGGTCGAGGATGCGGCGGGTCTCCTGGGCGTCGACCATGCGCTGGTTGAGCTCGCGCGGGTTGGCGACGGCGTCGCGGATCGCGTCCTTGGTGATCTCGTGGAAGACCATCCGGTGGACGGGGACCTTGGGCTTGAGGACTTCCTGCAGGTGCCACGCGATGGCTTCGCCCTCGCGGTCCTCATCGGTGGCGAGGAAGAGTTCGTCGGACTCGGCCAGCAGCTCCTTGAGCTTCCTGACCTGGGCCTTCTTATCGGCGTTGACGACGTAGATCGGCGCGAAGTCGTGCTCGACGTCCACACCGAGACGGCGGACCTCACCGGTGTACTTGTCGGGAACCTCGGCCGCGCCGCTCGGGAGGTCGCGGATGTGCCCGACGCTCGCCTCGACGACGTATCCGGGGCCGAGGTAGCCCTTGATGGTCTTCGCCTTGGCAGGGGACTCGACGATGACGAGTCGGCGGCCGCCCTTTGCGGTCTCGCTAGTCGGGGACAACTTGGCTCTTCTCTCCGGTCGGCACTCGGTCGCAGTACGGCGACGCTGCGGAGTGTGACGGTACAACCCGCCCCCGTGTCAAACGGCAGAAGCCCGCAACGGCCACTCGAACGGTAACCCGACAAGTGCCATTTCTGCCGCCCGGATGCCGCGCCAGGCCCTCCGCACTCACCGGGCAGAGTGGCCGGAGGGCCGTCTGGCCCCGCCTCCGGACCCCTCTTCACGTCGGTGTTTCTCCGTGCGTACGGGTCCTGCGCGCATTCCGGACGAGCGGGAGAAACCCGGCGCGCCGCAGGCGCGGGGACGGTATCCGGCCGATCCGGCGGCCTTCGAGGCCGGTACCCGCCCGACCTGCGCCGGTACCCGCCCGACGCCGGACCCCGACGCCAACCCCGGCGTCAGATCCGTCCGAGGCACCAGACCCCGAGAGCCAGCGACACCCCGCCGGCGAGCAGTGCCGGCGGTACGGCCACGACGGGGCGCACGCCCTCGGCCACCGGCGCGCCGCGTAGGGCGCGCGCCCCCGTCCAAGCCAGCAGAGCGGCCCCGAACAGCAGGAACACGGCCGCCGCGAAGATCGCCGGACCGTGCTCCATGCCGTTCCCCTCGTTCCCCCGGGCCGCTCCCGGGATCCCCCCGGATCCCGCTGAACGGAGGATTTCAGCCGGGGGCGTACACCAGACGAACCCGGGGTTACATCCCGGCTCCGGCTGCCCGGTGCCGGGCGGCGCACGGCGGCCGCCTGCCCTACTCCCCGCCGGCGCCCGCTCCCGCTCCCGCTTCCGTTTCCGCTCCCGCCCCGGCCACCGGCTCCAGGAACCCCTGCTCCACCAGCAGCCGGATCGCCTCGGGCGTCCGGTCCCGCAGGACCACCGGGTCCTCCTCCACCAACTGGGCGATGGCGTCCAGAATCCGCCCCGCGCTCAGTGATCCGTCACACACCCCGGCGAATCCGGCCCCGACCGTGTCGACCTTGGTGGCGCGCCGCATGCCCCGGTTCTGGCGGAGCACGACGTGTTCCGGATCCTCCGCGCCGGGCGCGCCGACCTGCTCCTGCACGACCTCCTCGGTCAGCCGGAAGTAGCCCGCGAGCAGGGCCGCGTCATCGTGGTCGCGCAGGTAGTCCTGGCGCGCGAAGTGGGCGAGGACGGCCTCCCCGAGCGGCTGTTCCACCGAGTGCGGCCACTCCTCGACCACGATCGACGGCTCGGCGGCGTCGCTGCGCCGCAGCGTGATCCAGCCGAAACCGACCGCCTTGGTCTTGCGGGCTTCGAACTCGTCCAGCCAGTCCTCGTACCGCTGTTCGTACTCGACGGGGTCGGTGCGGTGGTCACCCGCGTCGCGCAGCCACAACTCCGCGTACTGCGTCACGTCCTGCACGTCGCGCTGCACGATCCAGGCATCGCAGCCGCGCGGCACCCAGGCCCGTACCCGGTCGTGCCAGTCCTCGCCGTCCACGTGCTGCCAGTTGCCCAGGAACTGCGCGAATCCGCCCTGGTTGAGCCGGGCTCCGGCCTCCTGGACCAGGGTCCGGCACAGGTCGTCGCCGCCCATCCCGCCGTCGCGGTACGTCAGCCGGGCCCCGGGGGAGATCACGAAGGGCGGATTCGACACGATCAGGTCGTACGTGGCCCCGCCGACCGGCTCGAACAGCGACCCGGCGAGCAGTTCCGCCTCGGGGGCCCCGGACAGTGCGAGCGTCAACCGGGTGAATTCCAGCGCCCGCGGGTTGACATCGGTCGCCGTGACCCGCGTCGCGTGCTGGGCGGCGTGCAGCGCCTGGATCCCGGATCCGGTGCCGACATCGAGGGCCGAGCCGACCGGCGTGCGGACGGTGATCCCGGCCAGGGTCGTGGAGGCGCCGCCGACCCCGAGGACCACACCCTCCTCGCGGCTGCCGATGCCGCCGGCCCCGCCGACGGCGCAGCCGAGGTCGGACACGATGAACCAGTCCTCGCCGTCCGGACCGCCGTACGGGCGCACGTCCACGGTGGCGTGCACCTCGTCACCCTCGCGCCGCAGCCAGCCGTCGGCCAGCGCCGCGTCGACGGGCAGGGCGGCCGCGGCGTGCACGTACGGCACCGGCTGCCGCAGCAGGAACAGCCGGGTCAGGCTCGCGAGCGGCCCGTCGCCGCGGCTGCGCGTGGCGCGCAGGGCGGGAACCGTCTCGCTGCGGGCCAGCGCGGCGTACGCCGGGGCACCGAGCAGGTCGAGCAGCCCGTCGGCGGTGAAGCCCGCGGCGAGCAACGCGGCGCGGAGCTCGGCCGCGCGGGCCGACGAGGGGAGGCGGGCGGGCAGACCGGGGGGAAGGCTGGTGGTACTCACCCGCCCATTGTGGCCGCTGCCGCCGCCAATGCCCGCGCCACACGGCCTGCGGCGCCGGCGGACATGCGCCGGGGCGGCCGGGGTCCCGAAGGATCCCGGCCGCCCCGGTGTGTGCGGCGCCGCCGGCAAGGCGGCTGCCCGCGCTAGGACTTCGCCGGCGACGGAGTCGTCACCTGGCAGCCCTTCTGGCTGTTCATGGCCTTGTCCAGCCCGCCCGCCTTGAGCTGGTCGAGGGCTTCCTTGCCGCCCTTGGTCGCTTCCTCCAGGCCGTCTGCCACCACCTTGAGGCCCTCGGCGAACTTGCCCTGGTCCTTGGCGTCGAGGGCGTCCATCTTCGCCTTCAGGTCGGTGTAGCCCGCCGACGTCGACTCGAAGCCCATGACAGCGGCGGCCTGGGTCTTCTCGCCGTCCTTGACGGGCGGAACTCCCGCGCCCGTGAGGGCCGTACCCATCGCCTTGTACGACTCGGACATGGTCCCGAAGGCCGCCGAGTCGGTCGACTGGACCTCCTCGGGCTTACTGCTCTCGGTCGCCACCCGCTTGATGTCGGCGTTCGCCTGCTCGATCTTCTTGAGCTCGGGCTGCCAGCTGTCGCAGACCTTCTTGGCCCAGGCGTCGGTCTTCTTGTCGCCGTCGTCCCCGCCGCAGCCGGACAGGACGAGCATCAGCACCGCAGCGCCCGATACCGCGGCCGCAAGCTTCTTGTTCACCGGATTGGTCCCTTCGAAGGCTCTCGGCCCGGAAGATACACGCCCACCATCCGGGAAACGCAAAGGCGGACGGACGGCGCGTCAGTCCGCGCCCCCCGTCCGCCTTTCGGGCGTACGGTCGAGTCGAGCCGGGTCGGGGCCGGTTCAGGCCCGCGACGGCCGTCTCAGGAAGAGACCGCCGCGGCCGGGTCGCCCTGCTGGCCCACCCGCTCGGCGGGCGCGCCCTCGCCCGCCCCGTCGTCGCCCACGGCGATGCCGCGGCGCTTGGAGATGTACACCGCGCCGACGATGACGCCGATCGAGAGGACCGCCACGATCGCCCGCACGGTCGGGCTGGCGTCGTCGCCGTAGCTGAACTGCACGATCGCGGGGGCGATCAGCAGCGCCACCAGGTTCATGACCTTGAGCAGCGGGTTGATGGCGGGACCGGCGGTGTCCTTGAACGGGTCGCCGACGGTGTCGCCGATGACGACGGCCTCGTGGGCCGCGCTGCCCTTGCCGCCGTGGTGCCCGTCCTCGACGAGCTTCTTCGCGTTGTCCCACGCGCCACCGGAGTTGGCGAGGAAGACCGCCATCAGGGTGCCGGTGCCGATCGCGCCGGCGAGGAAGGAACCGAGGGCTCCGACGCCGAGCGTGAACCCGACGGCGATCGGGGTGAGGACCGCGAGCAGCCCGGGCGTGGCGAGTTCGCGCAGCGCGTCCTTGGTGCAGATGTCCACGACGCGCCCGTACTCGGGCTTCTCGGTGTAGTCCATGATCCCGGGGTGCTCCCGGAACTGCCGGCGCACCTCGTAGACCACCGCGCCCGCCGAGCGGGACACGGCGTTGATGGCGAGGCCGGAGAACAGGAACACGACGGCCGCGCCCAGGATCAGCCCGACCAGGTTGTTGGGCTGCGCGATGTCCAGGCTGAGGTTCATCTCCCCCGCGGTCTTGGCTCCGACCTCCCTGACCGCGTTCGCGATGGCGTCGTTGTACGAGCCGAAGAGCGCGGCCGCGGCGAGCACGGCCGTGGCGATGGCGATGCCCTTGGTGATGGCCTTGGTGGTGTTGCCCACCGCGTCCAGGTCGGTCAGCACCTGCGCGCCGGCGCCCTCGACGTCCCCGGACATCTCCGCGATGCCCTGGGCGTTGTCGGAGACCGGGCCGAAGGTGTCCATGGCGACGATGACGCCGACCGTGGTGAGCAGGCCGGTGCCGGCCAGTGCCACGGCGAAGAGCGCCAGCATGATCGAGGTGCCGCCGAGCAGGAACGCCCCGTAGACGCCGAGGCCGATGAGCAGCGCCGTGTAGACGGCGGACTCCAGGCCGACCGAGATGCCGGCGAGCACGACCGTCGCGGCGCCCGTCAGGGAGGACTTGCCGATGTCCCGGACGGGACGGCGGTTGGTCTCGGTGAAGTAGCCGGTGAGCTGCTGGATCAGGGCCGCGAGCACGATGCCGATGGCGACGGCGACCAGCGCCAGGATCCGCGGGTCGCCGGAGTGCCCGGAGATCGCCGCGTCGTCGACTCCGACGAGCTCCTTGTAGGTGCCCGGCAGGTACGCGTAGACGGCGATCGCGACGAGGACCAGCGAGATGGCCGCGGAGATGAAGAAGCCGCGGTTGATGGCGGTCATTCCGCTGCGGTCGGTACGCCGCGGGGATACCGCGAAGATGCCGATCATGGCGGTGACGACCCCGATGGCGGGGACGATCAGCGGGAAGGCCAGGCCCAGGTCGCCGAAGGCGGCCTTGCCGAGGATCAGGGCCGCCACGAGGGTGACGGCGTACGACTCGAAGAGGTCGGCGGCCATTCCCGCGCAGTCTCCGACGTTGTCGCCCACATTGTCGGCGATGGTCGCGGCATTGCGCGGGTCGTCCTCCGGAATGCCCTGCTCGACCTTGCCGACCAGGTCGGCGCCGACGTCGGCGGCCTTGGTGAAGATGCCGCCTCCGACACGCATGAACATCGCGATGAGCGCGGCGCCGAGGCCGAAGCCCTCCAGGACCTTGGGCGCGTCGGCGGCGTAGACGAGCACGACGCAGGAGGCGCCGAGCAGGCCGAGGCCGACGGTGAACATGCCCACCACGCCGCCGGTGCGGAACGCGATCCGCATGGCCTTGTGGGAGACCTCGGTCAGGTCCTTGGCGGGCTCGCCCTCGGCGGGGGTGGCCTCGCGCGCGGCGGCGGCGACGCGGACGTTGGCCCGGACCGCGAGGCGCATGCCGATGTAGCCGGTGGCGGCCGAGAAGATGGCGCCGACGAGGAAGAAGGCGGAACGTCCCGCCCGCTGCGTCCAGTCGTCGGCGGGGAGCAGGAACAGCAGGAAGAACACGACCACGGCGAAGACGCCGAGCGTGCGGAGCTGCCGGCCGAGATAGGCGTTGGCGCCTTCCTGGACGGCGGCGGCGATCTCCTTCATCTTGTCGGTTCCCTCGTCGGCGGCGAGGACCTGGCGGACCAGGATCTGCGCGACGACGAGCGCGGCGATGGCAACGGCCGCAATGACGATCACGATGAGTCGATTGTCATCCGTGAGTACTGCGGATGCCAGGTCAGTGGTGCGACCGGGCGCGATAGGGGTGAAGAGCCCCGTCATTCGTCCTCCTTGACGTGATGAGCTCAAGATGTGGACGGATTGTAGGGAGCGCGACCCGATCAAAACAGTGCGCAGGAAACGGAATTGGCCCGCACTTGCTCCTCACCAATAGATCCGGTCACTCCATTACCCTCGAAAGTGGTAACGGGGCAAAAGCATTGACGCCTGATCACCGCTCCGGAAAACCACCGGAGAACGATCACGAATTGGATCTACGGGCATGCGAAAGGCCCTGCTCGGCAGGGCCTTGAATAAGATCAGAAGATACGTCGGCACGCGCGGCGGAACATCACCGGTGCCCACGCCCTCGGCGCTTCGACGCCTTATCGGCACCCGCCCGGCCCCCCGTCGCCGGCCGGCCCGACTCCGAGAACCGACCGCGACGGTTCCCGGGCGGGGCAAGAAACCGGCCGGGAACCACGAAACCCCCGGGGCGGGACGAGAACCCGCCGGGCAGCACGAGAACCCGCCAGGCGGCGCGAGGGCCCTCCGACGGGCAGCACGAGAGCCCTCCGACGGGCAGCACGAAACCCGCCGGGCGGCACGAGAGCCACCCAGCGGGCACGAAGCAGCTGGGCGACCCGGCCACGGCCGGCCACCCGGCCGAAGCCGGCTCCGGCCTGCTGCGACCGGCTACGGCAGTTCGGAGGTCCCCGAGACGGGCCAGCTCATCCGGATGGTCCCGCCGGTCTCCCCGCTGATGACGTCGACGTCGTCGACCAGGCCGCTGATCACGGCAAGGCCCATCTCGTCTTCGCCGTCGACGTCGGGGTCCAGGACGGCGTCGATTCCGGGCACGGCGGCAGCCGAACCGCCGGCCGGTCCGGGTACTTCGTCGCTGACCGCGATGGAGAACACCTTCTCCTCCTCGGTCAGCACCACCCGGACGGGCGCGGTCAGCCCGTTGGTGCGATGCAGTCCGACGGCACGCGAACAGGCCTCGCCCACGGCGAGGCGGACCTCGTCGAGGACGGCTTCCTCCACACCCGCCCGGCGCGCCACGGCGGCCGCGACCAGGCGGGCCGTCCGGACGTGTTCGGGCTGGGCGCTGAAGCGCAGTTCAACGGTGGCCATGCGCGTCCCCCTCGGACTACGGGCGTGCCTTACAGGGGCCCGGACCGCTTGTGGCCCGGTACCCCCCGCTCCATCATCGGCCGTTTCGCCGCCGAGCGCCGTCAGTCGGTGGCGTTGACGGCGTCTTCCACCGAGTTGTGGATCGGAAACACCTTGGTCAGACCGGTGATTCGGAAGATCTTCAGGATGCGCTCCTGGTTGCAGACCAGACGCAGCGAGCCCTCGTGCGCGCGGACGCGCTTGAGGCCTCCCACGAGCACACCAAGCCCGGTGGAGTCGAGGAAGTCCACTCGCTCCATGTCGACAACCAGGTGGTAGCTGCCGTCGTTCACCAACTCGACCAACTGCTCGCGCAGCTTGGGCGCGGTATACACATCAATCTCGCCACCGACCTCCACGACCGTACGGTCGCCGACAGTGCGAGTCGACAGGGACAGGTCCACGGATCCTCCAGCACCTTGCTATCGAGCGGCGCCCCCAAGGGGCCTCCCCACCCGAAGGTAGGCGAGGGATTGGCTGCCGCGATGGCATTCAATCACTTACCGGCAGGCGCGCACGACGCCTTCGGACCATTGTCCCGCACGCCGGTGACACACTCGGTTCCAATGGCCAACACTCACCGTCCCGGTCCGCCCACGGCACCCGAGGACGTCAGACCCACCCCCGGCACGGTCCTGGACCGGCTGTCACGGGGGCCTTCCCGGGCTGCGCGCATCACCCATACGGAGCACTTGCCCCCTCGAGAGGGTCGTCATGCGGTCTGGCCCGATCGCATCCGAACTGATGTCGTAGCCGCGATTCAGGCTGCCGGGATCGACCATCCGTGGGAACACCAGGCCTCGGCCGCCGAGCACGCCCTCGACGGGGAGTCCGTCGTCGTCGCCACGGGCACCGCCTCGGGCAAGTCGCTGGCCTACCTGGCGCCCGTGCTCTCGGCCCTCGCCGACGGGGCGGAGGCGCCCAACGGCCGGGGCGCGACCGCCCTGTACCTGGCCCCGACCAAGGCCCTGGCCGCCGACCAGCGCCGCGCCGTACGGGAGCTGGCCGGCCCCCTCGGCAACGCCGTCCGCCCCGCCGTCTACGACGGGGACACCCCGTTCGAGGAACGCGAGTGGGTGCGCCAGTACGCCAACTACGTCCTCACCAACCCCGACATGCTGCACCGGGGGATCCTCCCGGCCCACCCGCGCTGGGCCTCCTTCCTGCGGGCCCTGCGCTACGTCGTCATCGACGAGTGCCACACCTACCGGGGCGTCTTCGGCTCCCACGTCGCCCAGGTCCTGCGGCGGCTGCGCCGTCTGTGCGCCCGCTACGGCTCCGATCCCGTCTTCCTGCTGGCCTCCGCCACCGCGAGCGACCCGGCGACCGCGGCGTCCCGGCTGACCGGGCTGCCGGTGGTGGAGGTCTCCGACGACGCCTCCCCGCGCGGCGAGGTCGTCTTCGCCCTGTGGGAGCCGCCCCTGACCGACCTCAAGGGCGAGCGGGGCGCACCTGTACGCCGTACGGCCACCGCCGAGACCGCCGACCTCCTCACCGACCTGGTCGTGCAGGGCGTCCGTACGGTCGCCTTCGTCCGCTCCCGGCGCGGCGCCGAGCTGATCGCGGTGATCGCCCAGGAGCGGCTCGCCGCCGTGGACCGCTCGCTGCCCCGGCGGGTCGCGGCCTACCGCGGCGGCTACCTGCCCGAGGAGCGCCGGGCCCTGGAGCGGGCCCTGCACTCCGGGGACCTGCTCGGGCTGGCCGCTACGACCGCCCTGGAGCTGGGTGTGGACGTCTCCGGCCTCGACGCCGTCCTGATCACCGGCTACCCGGGCACCCGCGCCTCCCTGTGGCAGCAGGCGGGCCGGGCCGGACGCGCGGGCCAGGGCGCGCTGGCCATCCTGGTCGCCCGCGACGACCCGCTGGACACCTACCTGGTCCACCACCCCGAGGCCCTCTTCCAGCAGCCCGTGGAGGCCACGGTCCTGGACCCCGACAACCCGTACGTCCTGGCCCCGCACCTGTGCGCGGCGGCGGCCGAGCTGCCGCTCACGGAGCCCGACCTCGACCTGTTCGGCCCGGCGGCACGCGACCTCCTCCCCCAGCTCGAAGCCGCGAAACTGCTGCGCCGCCGGGCCACGGCCTGGCACTGGACCCGCCGGGAACGGGCCTCGGACCTCACCGACATCCGGGGCGGCGGCGGACGCCCGGTCCAGATCGTCGAGGCCGGCACGGGCCGGCTGCTGGGCACGGTCGACGAGGAGGCCTCCCACACCGCCGTCCACGACGGGGCGGTCCACCTCCACCAGGGCCGCACCTACCTCGTGAAGCACCTGGACCTGGAGGACTCCGTCGCGCTGGTCGAGGAGGCCGACCCGCCGTTCTCCACCACGGCCCGCGACACGACCGCCATCTCCGTCCTGGAGACCGAGACGGAGATCGCCTGGGGTCGGGGCAGGCTCTGCTTCGGCTCCGTGGAGGTCACCAACCAGGTCGTCTCCTACCTGCGCCGCAAACTGATCACCGGCGAGGTGCTCGGCGAGGCCAAACTGGACCTCCCGCCCCGCACCCTGCGCACCCGGGCCGTGTGGTGGACGGTCACCGAGGACCAGCTCGACGAGGCCCGGATCAACCCGGAGATCCTCGGCGGCGCCCTGCACGCCGCCGAGCACGCCTCCATCGGACTGCTCCCGCTCTTCGCCACCTGCGACCGCTGGGACATCGGCGGGGTCTCCGTCCCGCTGCATCCCGACACCCTCCTCCCGACGGTCTTCGTCTACGACGGCCACCCGGGCGGTGCCGGCTTCGCCGAGCGCGCCTTCCACACGGCCCGCGCCTGGCTGACGGCGACCCGTGACGCGATCGCCGCCTGCGAGTGCGAGGCCGGCTGCCCGTCCTGCATCCAGTCCCCCAAGTGCGGCAACGGCAACGACCCCCTGCACAAGCGCGGCGCCGTCCGCCTGCTCACCCACCTCCTCTCGGAATCCCCGGCCCCAGCCCCCCAGCCCGCCGGCGACCCCCTGAGCCCCTCCGAGCCACCGGGCCGAACCGGGCCGAACACCCGGGCCGAACACCCGGGCCGGAGCCGCCGGGGCAGGGCCGCCGGGCCGGACCCCAGGCTTCGTGGACTTGCCGGCGATTGGCTGGATATCGCCCCTGGTGCCGCTCTGACACGGCCCTGACGGCGGCAACCGGCCCGGACCACGACTCGTACCCCGGTCCCCGGCGCCCGCCGGACGGGCCGCCCTGGCCCCCGCGGCATCGGGCCTGTCGGACCCGGCCCCCTGGAGGCCCCCTCACCGGGGCTCACCGGGGCTCACCGGGGCTCACCGGGCAGCGGCGGGCCCGCGCGGGAGCGCAGCTCCGGTCCGAAGGGGCCCGTCGGGGCGCGGGCGGTGACCTCCGCGACCTCGCCGGTCACCACGCACTCGGTGACCCGCGCGCCCTGCGCCACCGCCACCCGTACCGCCGTGGCGCAGGCGGCCTCGGGGCCGTGGGCCCAGCTCACCGCCGCCGCGAGGGCGGCCAGGTCGGCCGCCGCGGCCGCCCGGTGCCGGGAGACCACCGCCTGCCCGAGCAGGAGCACCCCGCCGAACACCGCCACCAGCACGGTCGCCACCACGACCCCCCACACCGTGGCAGAGCCCCGGTCCCGCGCGTCCGCACGTGCCCCGGTCACGGCGGCGGTCCCACGGTGTCCTCGGCCAGGGCGGCCGCCAGGGCGGTGAGGCGCACCGGCAGTGCGGCCGGGCCCGGGGCGGGGGCGGAGACGCGGACCCGCCACAGGTCACCCGTCCGCGAGAGCTCCACCCGCGCCCCGGGCGGGGCCGCGGCCAGGGCCGCCGCCACCGCCGCGCCCGCCGGCTCCGACCGGGCCGCCGCCCGGGCACCGGCCCGAGCGGCGTCCACACACCGGATCTGCGCGGCGGCCGCCATCAGCGCCCACACCAGCAGGGCCGCGAACAGCACCAGCGCCGGAATCACCAGGGCCGCCTCCGCCGTCACATATCCGCGGTCAGAACGGCGCATCGAGTGCCTTCCCGATGGTCGACTGAAGTGCCGTCGAGACCAGTTCACTCGTCACCACCTTGTACAGAACAGCCGCGAACGCACACGCCGCGATCGTGCCCATGGCGTATTCGGACGTGGACATTCCCGCGTCGCCCCCGCGGCCCCTCACTCCCGCCCGTCCCGTCAGTGCCACCAGCACCGTCCGCACGCGAAACCAGATGATCGACATGACAACCTCCCGTTGATTCGGCTTTTTGACGTGATCTCAGACGGTCATTTCAAGTGGCCCATTCGCCCGGCCATTCGGGTGATCCATGAGGTGCCCTCTTTGGATCGCCCTTCTCGTGGCCCTTCAGGTGCCGGAGAGGAGACCGGAGGCCATTCCGATCACCACCGGCGCCACTCCCAGCGCGAGGAAAGCGGGGAGGAAACACAGGCCCACCGGCGCGGTGACGAGGACCGCCGCCCGCTGTGCCCGGGCCCCCGCCCGGCGCGCGCGGTCCGCCCGGAGCGTCGACGCGAGCCGGGAGACCGGTTCCGCGGCGGGCGCCCCCGTGCGCGCGGAGCGCTCCAGGCACTCGGCCAGGGCCCGCGCTCCCGGTATCTCCGCCAACCTCCCCCACGCGGCTCCCGGTTCACCGCCGAGCCGCAGCTCCGCCCCGGCCATCGCCAGCCGTTCGCCCACCGGGCCGCCCAGCGACTCGCCCACCGCCTCGGCGGCGTCCACCGGTCCGGCCCCGGCCGCCAGGCATGCGGCCAACAGGTCGGCGGCGAAGGGAAGCTGGCGCTCCGCCTCCGCGAGGTCCACCCCCGCGGCCGGCCGTCGCCGCGCGAGCCACCTGCGGAGCGCGAAGCCCGCCGCGCAGCCGGCCGCCGTTCCCGCGAGCCCGCCGATCAGCGCCCAGGCCGCCACCAGGGCTCCGGCCGGCCCGGCCCAGGCCGCGACCGCCGCCCGCAGCCGGGGCCCGGGCAGCGGTCGCCTGCGCGCCGCCTCCACCGCGAGCAGCCGGGCGAGCCGTCGCCGGGCCGCCCGCTCCCGGATGCGCGCCGCCACCGCCGATGCCGCCCACAGCGCCACCGCCCCGAGGCACAGGGCCATCCCCAGCCTGTGGATCGCGAAGCCGTCCATCACCGCTCCCCGACCCGTACGATCCGCCGGCACCACAGCAGCCCCAGCGTCTCCAGCACCGCGCCCGCCAGCAGGCAGCCCCACCCCACCGGCGTGTGCAGGAGCACCCGCAGCGGATCGGCCCCGAGCCCGGTACCGATCAGCAGACCGACTCCCGGGAGGAGGGCCAGCACCGCCGTCGTCGACCTCGCACCCGTGAGCTGGGCGCGCAGTGACTCCTCCCGGTCCCGCTCGGCCCGCAGGGCCCCCTCCAGCCGGTCCAGTCCGGCGGCCAGCCCGGCGCCGCCGTCCACCGAGACCCGCCAGCAGGCAGCCATCGCCGCCAGCCCCTCCGCGCCGGGCTCCCGCGACGCCTGCCGCAGGGCTGCGGCCACGTCCCCGCCGAAGGCCGCGGCCGCCAGGACCCCGGCCTCCGCGGCGCCCGGCCCGCCGGGGCCCGACACCGTCCGGCGCATCGCCTCGGTCAGCGCCCGGCCGGGCTGCGCACCGGCGCGCAGCTCGCCCACCACCGCTCCGCACAGGGCCACCACTTCGGCGGCCCGCGCCGTCCGGGACCGGGCCCGCTCCCTGGCCCGCAGCCACCGGCGCACCAGCGGCACCGCCGCCGCCCCCGCGAGCAGCGGGATCACCGACCCGCCCAGCAGCGCGAGCGCCAGCCCGGCCCCGAGGCAGGCCCACTCCCGGCTGCGCCCGGCCCGTACCCGCACTCCGGCCGCCAGCCGCTCCCAGAGCGCCGGCCCGGCCGGTACCGGCGGCCCCGCCCCGGTCAGCACCGCCCTGGCCCGCCGGGACACCCGGTCGGCCCCGGCCAGCGCCCAGGCGGCCGCCCCGGCGCACAGCACCCCCGCGAACACCGGCAGCGGCACCACCGCCCCGGCGCTCACCGGGCACCTGCGAGCAGCGGGCGCAGCCGCTCCCAGCCCCGGTCCCGTACGAACCCCCGGGCGCCCCAGCGCAGCGCCGGAACGGTGACCACGAGTCCGGCGGGATCCCGCTCCAGGACGTGCACCTCGGCGACCCGGCGCCGGCCGGCCCGGTCCCGTACGAGGTGAACCACCAGGGTCAGGGCCGCCGCCAACTGGCTGTGCAGGGCGGCCCGGTCGAGCCCGGCGGCCGTCCCGAGGGCCTCCAGCCGGGCCGGCACATGGGCGGCGGCATTCGCGTGGACCGTGCCACAGCCGCCTTCGTGGCCCGTATTGAGGGCGGCCAGCAAGTCCGCCACCTCGGCGCCCCGGACCTCGCCGACGACGAGGCGGTCCGGCCTCATCCGCAGCGCCTGGCGGACCAGGTCGGCGAGGGTGACCTGGCCGGCGCCCTCCTGGTTGGCCGGCCGGGTCTCCAGCCGGACCACGTGCGGATGGTCGGGCCGCAGCTCGGCCGAGTCCTCGGCGAGCACGATCCGCTCCCCGGGGCCGACCAGTCCCAGCAGGGCGCTGAGCAGGGTGGTCTTGCCGGTGCCCGTCCCGCCCGAGACCAGGAAGGACAGCCGGGCCCGCACCATGTCCCGCAGCAGCCGCTGCCCGCCGGGCGGCAGCGTCCCCGCGGCCACCAGCTCCTCCAGAGTGAAGGCGCGCGGCCGCACCACCCGCAGGGACAGGCACGCCGATCCGACGGCCACCGGAGGCAGTACGGCGTGCAACCGGGTGCCGTCGGGCATCCGGGCGTCCACCCAGGGCCGGGCGTCGTCGAGCCGGCGCCCGGCGACGGCCGCGAGCCGCTGGGCCAGCCTGCGCACGGCGGCGGCGTCGGCGAAGGTCACCCCGGTCAGCTCCAGCCCGCCGCCGCGGTCCACCCACACCCGGTCGGGGGCCGCCACCAGGACGTCGGTGACCTCGGGGTCGGCGAGCAGTGCCTCCAGCGGCCCCGCGCCGACCAGTTCGGACCTCAGTTCGACGGCGACCCCGAGCACCTCCGCGTCACCCAGCAGCCGGCCCTGGGCCCGCAGGGCCGCCGCCACCCGCGCCGGGGTGGGCTCCGCCCCGCTCTCGGCGAGCCGCTGGCGCACCGCGTCGAGGAGTACGGCGCTCATGCCGCCACCCCCTGGCCGGAGCCGAGCGCGCGCTGCCAGAAGCCGTCGCAGAAGCGGGCGAGGGCGCCCCTGCCGTGCGCTCCCGGGGGCTCGCCCTCGGCCACCCGGCCCGGGAGTCCCACCTCGACCGGCACTTCGCCGGCCAGCGGCACCCCCAGCAGCCCGGCGACGGCTTCCGCGTCGAGCCCGCCGGGCGCAGGGCCCCGTACGACCACGCGGACGTCGCGGGCCACCATCCGGACTCCGGCGGCCACCCGGCCGGCCGCGGCCACCGCCCGCAGCTCGCCCCGCACCACCATCAGCACCAGGTCCAGCTGCGCGAGCACTTCGGCCACGGCTTCGTCGACCCGGCGCGGCAGGTCGACCACGACGACCCCGCCACGGCGCCGCGCGGCGGCCACCACCGAGCGCATCGCGGCGGGCGGCACCACCACCCGGTCCCCGCGGTCCCAGCTGAGCACCCGCAGGGCATGCAGCTCGGGCAGGGATTCCGCCAGGGCTCCGGCGCCGACCCGGCCGCGCGAGGCGGCGAAATCGGGCCAGCGCAGCCCTTCGGCGGCTTCGCCTCCGAGGAGGACGTCCACACCGCCGCCGAGGGGGTCTCCGTCGATGAGGATGGTCCGCTCCCCGGCCTTGGCGGCCCGCAGGGCCAGAGCGCAGGCGAGGGTGGAGGCCCCGGCTCCGCCGCTGCCCCCGATCACCCCGACCGTGAGGGCGGGGCGCCCGGCCCCCTCCACCACATCGGCGATCCGGTCGACGAGCCGGCTCTCGGCGTCGGGGAGGGTCAGCACCTCCTCGGCGCCGATCTCCAGCGCCCGCTGCCATACGTGGGGGTCGTCCAGGTCCCGGCCCACGAGGAAGACCCCGTCCCGCCGGGGTGCCCCGCGCACCCGCCGGGCGGCGTCGTCGCCGACGAGGACGAGCGGTGCCGATTCCCAGCCGACCCCCGCGACCCCCGTGACGCCCGCGACACCCGCGGCACCCCCGCCGCCCCCGCCACGCCCGTCGCCACTCTCACGATCGGCTCCGCTTTGCTCGGGCACCGCGTGGTGCACATGCGGCTCGGCCCCTGCGGCGGCGCACAGCCGCAGCAGGTCGTCGAGCAGCAGGGGGTCCTCGGTGATGATCAGCGGCCGCCCGCCGGCGGCCGCAGGCCCGCCGACACCGGGATTCAGCCCGCCCCCGCCCGCCACCGCGAGATCCCGGACTTCACACGACTTCGATCCAGCCACGATCTCCGCCTCCTTCTCACCGCAAATCCAGCGCCGCGGACTTCGCGGCCGGAATCACCGTGACGGGATCGGAGAAAAGAAGTGGATCTTGCTCTAAAACCGTGGACATCCGCCCCATTGTGAATAACCCGCTCACCCCAACAGGTGAGTTCCGGAGCGCGCCGGAACGACTACGCACCGTGACGAGTTCGAGGGGGTGAGGGCCTTCGACGCGCAGGCCCCTCGAAGACGAGGAGGCCCGAGGAATGATCACTTGGGGTCGAAAGCAGGGACGCGAACCGCGTCCGGACATGCGACGACCCCCGCCGGGGGGGAGAGCGGGGGTCGTCCCCACGGTCCGACTCGGGGGGGGGAGGAGCCAGACCGGGTTAGCACGGTCGCGAACGATCCGTGACTTCCATGGTGTACCCGAGAGGCTTCTCAGGCAAACCCACGCGCCGCACTTTACGCCGAATGGTGGGCGCATATGCTCGGGTCGTGGAAAATCAGCCCTTGCCGCACTCCTTGCCTCGCACCGCAGCCTTCTTCGACCTGGACAAGACGGTCATTGCGAAGTCGAGCACTCTGACGTTCAGCAAGTCCTTCTACCAGGGCGGCCTGATCAACCGAAGGGCCGTGCTGCGCACCGCCTACACGCAGTTCATCTATCTGGCCGGCGGCGCCGACCACGATCAGATGGAGCGGATGCGGGAGTACCTGTCCGCCCTCTGCAAGGGGTGGAACGTGCAGCAGGTCCGGGAGATCGTCGCCGAGACCCTGCACGACCTCATCGACCCCCTGATCTACGACGAGGCCGCCTCCCTCATCGAGGCCCACCACACCGCGGGCCGCGACGTGGTGATCGTGTCCACCTCCGGAGCCGAGGTCGTCGAGCCCATCGGCGAGATGCTGGGCGCCGACCGCGTCGTCGCCACCCGGATGGTCGTGGGCGAGGACGGCTGCTTCACCGGCGAGATCGAGTACTACGCCTACGGCCCCACCAAGGCGGAGGCCGTACGGGAACTCGCGGAGTCCGAGGGGTACGACCTCTCCCGCTGCTACGCGTACAGCGACTCCGCCACCGACATCCCGATGCTGGAGGCGGTCGGACACCCGCACGCGGTCAACCCCGACCGGGCACTGCGACGGGAGGCGGTGGCGCGCGAGTGGCCGGTACTGGTGTTCAACCGGCCGGTACGGCTGAAGCAGCGGCTGCCCGGGCTGTCGATGCCCGCACGGCCGGCCCTGGTCGCCGCCGCCGCGGTGGGCGCGGCCGCGGCCACCGCCGGGCTGGTCTGGTACGCGAGCCGGCGGCGCGCACTGGCGGCCGCCGCACCCCGCTGACCTGCACGTACACCGGATGTCCGGTACATCCCGAATCGCACCGGAAAGCAAAGAAATGCGGCCAGGGGTTTCGCTCCACTCCGAAGCGGAGTACAAAGGAGTCAAGGCCCGCGAGACCAAAGAACATCCGAGAGGATCATCTTTAAAACGCAGTATGGCCCACGGACCGAAGCATGAACGCCGAGCACCCACGCGACGTCGACCCGTCGATTACGGGCCAGCCGCACCAGGTGACGGGCAAAGCTCCCGACCTGATGGGCAATCATCGAGGACGCTTGGTAACTGGGCGTAAATGCCAGCGGCGACACCAGAGCAGTACGGTGTCGCCGCAACCCATGTCCGGACCCGTCCGGCCCCGCCAGGCCCCCGTCAGGCCGCGCCGCGCTGGAGCGCCTCGCAGACCGCCGTCGACTCCCGCACCCCGAGCTCGATCGCACGGCCGCAGTGCGCGATCCAGGCCGACATCCCCTCCGCGGTCCCGGAGACGTAGCCCTTGAAGGCCTCCACATAGGCCTCCCGGCCCTGTTCCGCGTGGCCGACCTCCGCCGGACAGATCGCCTTCGGGTCCAGGCCGCTGTTGATGAGCACGATCCGCTCCGCCGTCCGCGCCACCAGGCCGTTGTACGAGCCGAACGGACGCAGCGCGAGCAGTTCGCCGTGCACCACCGCGGCCGTGATCAGCGCCGGAGCGGAGCCGCCCGCGATGACCAGGCGGGAGAGCCCGTCCAGCCGGCCCGCCACCTCCTGCGCGTCGGGCAGGGGCAGGTCGATCAGCGGCTCGTCCACCGGCTCACCGGCCAGGCGGGGCCGGCCGACCACGTCGCCGTCGGCCGTGGAGCCCGAGGCCACCAGATGGAGCCGCGCCAGGACCCGTAGCGGCGACTGGCGCCAGATGCTCAGCAGCTGGCCCGCCTCCGCCGTCAGGCGCAGGGCGGCACCCACCGTGCGCGCCTCGGGTTCCGAGCCGAAGTCGCTCCGGCGGCGGACCTCCTCCAGCGCCCAGTCGGCCCCGGACAGCGCCGCGCTCCCGCGGGCCCCGCGCAGTGCGGCCTCCGAGGTGATCTCCCCGGCACGGCGGCGCATGACGCGGTGGCCGTAGACCCGGTCCACGGCCTTGCGTACGGAATCCACGGACTCGGCGACGCCCGGCAGACCGGCCAGCGGGGCGAGCGGGTCGGCGGCGCCCCCCGAAGAGGCGGAGGAGGTGGAGGAGGCGGAAGAGGCGGCGGAAGCAGAAGCGCTACTCATAAGTAAGGAGCCTACGCACTGCTCCCCCATAGCACCGACCCCTCCTTGGAGTGGTCTTCTTCACTCAGGCATGCAACACAAAGCCACCGACCCACTACCCTTCGTGAACATGAAGATCGCTTTCGTGGGGAAGGGCGGCAGCGGCAAGACCACGCTGTCCTCCCTTTTCATCCGCCACCTCGCATCGAACGAAGCCCGCGTCGTCGCGGTGGACGCCGACATCAACCAGCACCTGGGCACCGCGCTCGGACTCAGCGAGGACGACGCCTCCTCGCTGCCCGCGCTGGGCGCGCACCTGCCCCTCATCAAGGACTACCTGCGGGGCTCCAACCCCCGCATCGCCTCCGCCGACACGATGATCAAGACCACTCCGCCCGGCACCGGCTCCCGGCTGCTGCGGGTCGACGAGGACAACCCCGTCTACGACGCCTGCGCGCGCACCCTGACGCTCGACGGCGAGCCCGTGCGGCTGATGGCGACGGGGCCGTTCACCGAGTCCGACCTCGGCGTGGCCTGCTACCACTCCAAGGTCGGCGCGGTCGAGCTCTGCCTCAACCACCTCGCCGACGGCCCCGACGAGTACGTCGTCGTCGACATGACGGCCGGTTCGGACTCCTTCGCCTCCGGCATGTTCACCCGCTTCGACGTGACCTTCCTGGTCGCCGAACCGACCCGCAAGGGCGTCTCCGTCTACCGCCAGTACAAGGAGTACGCGCGGGACTTCGGGATCACCCTCAAGGTCGTCGGCAACAAGGTGCAGGGCCCGGAGGACATCGAGTTCCTCCAGGACGAGGCCGGTGAGGACCTCCTGGTCACCGTCGGGCAGTCGGACTGGGTGCGGGCGATGGAGAAGGGCCGCCCGGCCGCCTTCGAGCTGCTGGAGGCCACCAACCGGCTGGCCCTGCAGGCGCTGCAGGACGCCGCGGACGACTCCTACGCGCACCGCGACTGGGAGCGGTACACCGAGCAGATGGTCCACTTCCACCTGCGCAACGCGGAGAGCTGGGGCAACGCGAAGACCGGGGTCGACCTGGCGGAGCAGGTCGACCCCGGTTTCGTCCTACGGGAGCTGCTCACTCCTCGTTCTGACTCGCTTCAGCCGGCTCCGCAGCCGGCTTGACCCCGGCGGGGGCGGCCGGCTTGGCCGGCGGCCCCGCCGTCAGGAAGGTGTTCCAGCCCGCCTTCGGCGCCTCGCCGACGTCGAGGGTGCGCATCCACTCCACGACCTTCGGGTCCTGGGCGTCCAGCCAGTCCACCAGCTCACGGAAGGGCACGCAGCGGACCTCCTTCTGCGTGCACATGGTCTTGATGGAGTCCTCGACGGCACGCATGTAGGTGCCGCCGTTCCAGGATTCGAAGTGGTTGCCGATGATCAGCGGCGCGCGGTTGCCCTGGTAGGTCCGCTCGAAGGCCTTGACCAGGCCGTCGCGCATCTGCTCACCCCAGTACGCGTGCTGCGAGGGATCGCCCTGCGTGGTCGTACCGGACTGGTTGACCAGGTAGTTGTAGTCCATGCTGAGCGTTTCGAAGGCGCGGCCGGGCATGGGGACCAGCTGGAGCGGGATGTCCCAGAGGCCGTCCGTCTTCTTCGGCCAGATCTGCTTGCTGATGCCGCTGGAGTCGTAGCGGAAGCCGCCCATCTCCTTCGCCGCCAGCATGAAGTTCTTCTGGCCTTCGAGGCAGGGGGTGCGGGCCCCGATCATCTCCTTGTCGTAGTCGAACGGGAGCGCCTCCATGCCCTTGAGGGCCGGTGAGTTCGTCTTCCAGTTCTTGACGAAGGACTTCGCCTGGTTGATCTCGCTCTTCCACTCCTCCACGGACCAGGTCCCGACGCCGCCCTCGGGGCCGCAGAAGTGGCCGTTGAAGTGGGTGCCGATCTCGTTGCCCTCCAGCCAGGCCTCGCGTACCTGGAGAGCGGTGTCCTTGATGCCCTGGGGGTCGCCGAAGCCGATGTCGGAGCGGCCCGGGGAGTGCTGGGGCGCGGTGTAGAGGGAACGCTTCTCCTCCGGGAGCATGTACACGCCGCTGAGGAAGTACGTCATACGGGCGTTGTACTTCTTGCCCACCTCACGGAAATGCGAGAAGAGCTTCTGACTGTCTTCTCCCGCACCGTCCCACGAATAGACGACGAACTGCGGCGGCTTTTCGCCGGGCTTCAGCTTCTCCGCCTTCTGTACGTTCGGCTGCAGGCCCGTGTACGAGGTCGAGCCGTCCCCGATGAGCCGCTTGACGCTGCCGGGCGCCGGGCCCTCCGGCGCGGCCGCGCCCTTCTTGGCCGCCTGACCTCCGGGGGCCGGACGGCCGGCGGGCTCCGAGGTGCTGCACCCGGCCACGCCCAGGACCAACGCCGTGGCGACCAGACCGCCGCCGACCCTCAGCGTCGCGGCCCTTTTCGTGGCGCCCCTCTTCGTGGTGGCAGTCATCCGCCGCACCTCTTCCCTCGCAGTTCCGTCGCAGGACTTCCGCGCCGCAACGTCCCATGCGGTCCGTTTTAAGGAAGGTGTGACAAGCCGGATTAAATGCCTATTCACTCGTGCGCGCTAATTCCTAGGCCATTTGCCCGTATTACCTACCACCGGCCTTTACTCTCCATTACCGTTCGTTTACCGAGTGTTGAGAATCCCGCCGCTTCACCCCTCCCCCGAGGAGACGGGACTTATGACGAGCACCCCCACCACCACCTCCCCTCCACCCGTCGCGAGAGACCGCTCCGCCGGCCTCTCCGCCGACCTCTCCGCCTCCATCGCCGTCTTCCTGATCGCCCTGCCGCTCTCCCTCGGCATCGCCCTGGCCACCGGAGCGCCGCTCCAGGCAGGGCTCGTCGCCGCGGCGGTCGGCGGGATCGTGGCAGGACGCCTCGGCGGAGCACCCCTCCAGGTGAGCGGCCCCGCAGCCGGGCTCACCGTCGTCACCGCCGAGTTGATCCAGCACTACGGATGGCGCACCACCTGCGCCATCACGGTCCTCGCGGGCTGCTGCCAGCTCGGCCTCGCCGCGCTGCGGACCGCCCGGTCCGCGCTGATGGTCAGCCCGGCCATCGTCCACGGCATGCTCGCGGGCATCGGCGTGACGATCGCCCTGGCGCAGCTGCACATCGTGCTCGGCGGCACCCCGCAGAGCTCAGCCCTGGCCAATGTCCAGGGGCTGCCGGCCCAGTTGGCCGACCTGCACCCCGTCGCGCTCGGCATCAGCGTGCTCACGCTGGTCGTGCTGCTCGGCTGGCCCCGGCTGCCCGGCCGGGTCGGGCAGGCCCTGCGCAAGGTGCCGGCCGCACTCGCCGCCGTGGCCACCGCGACGGCCTTCGCGGCCCTCGCCGGGCTCTCCCTGCCCCGTGTGGACCTGCCGTCCTGGCGCAGCCACGCACTGCCCGAGCTGCCCGAGGGGCCGGTCCTCGGCATCATCGCCGCGGTGCTGACCATCACCCTGGTCGGCAGTGTGGAGTCGCTGCTCTCCGCGGTGGCCACCGACAAGCTGATCGCCGCCGAGCGGACCACGGGCAAGCGCCCCGCCCGGGCCGACCTCAACCGCGAACTGCGCGGCCAGGGCGCGGCGAACATCGTCTCGGGCGCGCTGGGCGGCCTGCCCATCACGGGTGTGGCGGTCCGCAGCGTGGCCAACGTCAAGTCCGGTGCGGTGAGCCGGCGGTCGTCCATGCTGCACGGCTTCTGGGTCCTGCTCGCCGCCGCACTGCTCGTGCCGGTCCTCGACCTGATCCCGCTCGCCGCGCTCGCCGCGCTGGTGATGGCGGTGGGCGTGCAGATGGTGAGCGCCACGCACCTGCGCACCGTCACCCGGCACCGCGAGTTCCTGGTCTACGCCACGACCATCGTGGCCGTGGTGCTCGGCGGAGTCCTGGAGGGCGTCGCCATCGGCATCGCGATGGCCGTCGCCCTGGCCCTGCACCGCCTGGCGCAGACCCGGATCACCGTCGAGCGGCTCGACAGCGGGGTCCACCGGGTGTGGGCGCGGGGGCAGTTGACCTTCCTCGCGGTACCGCGGCTGAGCCGGGTGCTGAACCAGATCCCGGGCAGCGGGCACGCCGTCATCGAACTGGACGGCTCCTTCATGGACCACGCCGCCTACGAGACCATCCAGGACTGGCGGGACTCCCATCTGGCGCACGGGGGCTCGCTGGAGGTCACCGGCCGGTCCGGGGCCAGGTTCTCCGGATCCGACCAGACTGAGCCGACGGAGCAGCCGGACCAGCCGGTGCGGGCCGAGTGGGCACAGCTCGCCGAGCGGGCGCATCGGGGTGCGCAGCGCGGGGACCACCAGTGCTGCCGGCCCTGGACGCCGTGGCAGAACCACTGCGACCACCGGGCCACGGTTTCCCGTACCGCCCCGGAGGACGCCGCGGGCGCGGCTTCGCCCTCCGTGCCCCCCGCGCCCGCCGCACCGGTGGCCGCGCGCGGACGCGGCGCCGGTCAACTGGCCAACGGGATCAGCGCCTTCCAGCGGGACACGGCTCCGCACGTCCGCGAGGAGCTGGCCCGGCTGGCCCGCGAGGGGCAGCGGCCCTCTCAGCTCTTCCTCACCTGCGCCGACTCCCGCCTGGTGACCAGCATGATCACGGCCAGCGGCCCCGGGGACCTGTTCACGGTGCGCAACGTCGGCAACCTGGTCCCGCTCCCGGGGGCCGAGTCCACGGACGATTCGGTCGCGGCGGCCATCGAGTACGCCGTGGACGTCCTGATGGTGGACAGCATCACGGTGTGCGGGCATTCGGGGTGCGGGGCCATGCAGGCGCTGCTCAGCTCCGCGCCCGGGGTGCCCATGACCCCGCTGCGGCGGTGGCTGCGGCACGGACTGCCGAGCCTGGAGCGGATGGCCAGCCGCCATCACGCCTGGGCGCGGATCTCCGGGAGGCTGCCGGCGGACGCCGTGGAGCAACTGTGCCTGACCAATGTGGTGCAGCAACTGGAGCACCTGAGGGTCCACGAATCGGTGGCCCGGCGGCTCGCCGAGGGCACCCTGGAGCTGCACGGGATGTACTTCCACGTCGGCGAGGCCCAGGCGTACCTGCTGTCCGAGGGCCAGGACTTCTTCGACTGCCGGGTCTTCGACACCGTCGGCGCGGGCGCGCTGCGCGGCTGAACGGGCAGCACCCCGTCCGAGCGGGAGCTTTGAACCGATACCCTCCCGTATCCGTGCCACTCAGTGGCCCTTTCCCGCACCCTGCGGTGGGAAAGGGCCACTCGTGCGTGAGCCTTGCCGGTAATAGGTCTACACCAATTACCGGCAACCTCTTGTCACCCGGGCCATTGACTGATGAGCTATGCCCGGGGACACAACCGGGGACACAACGGACACCCTGGGAAAGGGAGATGCGTCGTGAGCAATGAAAGCCTGGCCAATCTGCTCAGCTAGGCGATGAAAGGACGCTCGTCCGTTGGCCTGCGGTTATACCGCAGTGTGCCGCCCGATCAGGGCCGGCGGCTCTTCCCACAGTGCCACGACAACGGCGTACGGCGCGGTGTCCTCGCCGTTCTCGTCGACACCCTTCGGGTAGGCCCACACGCCGCGTAGCAACGTGCGCAGCAGGGCACGGCGCGTGTCTACCGGGGTCATGGTCCATCGGTCGACAAGGCCGCGAATAACCGGCAGGTAGTCGGCGCGGTTGGGCTCCGGGTTCTCCGCCAACTTGTCGAGCTCGGCGAGCTCGGCGGTGATCCCGGTCTGTTCGGTCGTGAGGCGGTCACGCTCACGGACATAGCTGTCCTCGGGGATGATGCCCCGCGAGACGAGACTCGTTTGTGTGTCGAGTTCAGTCTGAATCTGCTTGAGTCGGTCCCTGTGCCGCTTCCGTGCCGCTTCGGTGCGTGTGGCCGGCGTGGCTGGCTCCTCCTTCTTCTCCTTGGGGCCCTTGGCGGCCTCGGCGGCGAGCTTGGCAGCCTCGGCCTCGATCTCGGCCGCGTACTCCCCCAGCCTCTTAAGAACCTCCGATTCCACCACCGTGCGGAGGATGTAGACCCCGTCACAACTGGCGTTGTCCTTGCGGGCGGAGCACCGGAACACGTAGCCGTTCTTCCGGATGAGTACCTTCCCCGCGCCGTACGTGGCACCCCCGCCGGCGGTAGTGGCGCCGCCGCATCGGCCGCACACGACGAGACCTGACGTCGGGTACGCGGGTTTCCGGTTGTTTCTTGGCTGACTGCTCGCCAGCTTCCGCCGTCGCTGGTACTCCTCCCATACGTCTTCCTTGACGATCAGCTGTTGCGCGCCCGGCATGAACACCTTCTTCTTGCACAGGGCCGAGCGGTGCGCGCTGCCGTCGGGGTCTGCCGGCGGACAATCGCAGTCGTCGGGGTGGTAGCGAATCCACCCCGCAGGAAAGCCGCCATCCATGTACTTGGTGAGCCCGGTCTGATTCCAGGGCTTCCCGCGGGTGCCCACGTAGCCGTTGCGGCCGAGCCACATGGTGAGCGAGTTCATGGGCTGGCCGTCCGCGGCCCGCTCGTACATGTCGAGTGCGGTGAGGCCGAGTTCTTCGGCCGGTTCGTAGGTCTCGGGGTGGATGACTCCCTTCTCGTCGAGGCGGCGCCGGTGCCAGACGTAGCCCCACCGCTGGCCGCCGGTGGACGGTAGGCCGATGGCGCGTCGATGCTCGCGGGTCTCCGCCCATTGCTCACCGATGCGGTCTGATTCGAACTCGGCGAACTTGAACGCCATGCCCATTTGCAGGCGCCCGAACGCCGTGGTGGTGTCGGCCGCCTCCGTTGCGGACTCCAGTCGGCCGCCTACCTGTTCGAGCCGTGCGAGGTTGACGGCGTTGCCGTGGCGCGACCGGCCGAATCGGGAGTACCGCCAGACGGCAATGCCCCTGGCGCGCTGCTCCTCGACGATCTTGATTCCGGCCATGATCTTGCGCTTGAACGTGCGACCGGAGACGTCGAGGTCCTCGATCCATTCGGTGATCACGCGGTTGCTGCGGTCGGCCCACGCCTTGATTGCGGCACGCTGGATGTCGGGGCTGATCTTGTCTTCGTAGTAGGTGCTGACCCTGATGTAACCGACCCAGGGCTCGCGAATGCCTCGCGAGCCCTGGAAGGTTGCTGGGGTCTGCGTGCTGGTCACAATGCCTTCCGTTCCTCTCCTTCGGGGAGCGGGCGAATGCGGATCACGTTGCCCGCGGCCGGCTCGACACCCTCGCGGGCCCCGGGGCTGGGGCACGGCGCGGTGTTCTGGTCGAGCAGGCCGCGAGCGACGTGATCGAGGGCTCGCCGGTAGCCGGTGTTCTCGGCCTCGGCGAGCTGTGCGGCACTGACCTCGTGTGCCTGGCGGATTGTTCGGATGACGATCAGCGGGATAGCGAGCACGGCGAGGAAGATTCCGGCGCGCATCATGTCGTCGTGGTCGCGGAGCATGCCGAGGGTGCCCGCGGCGATTCCTGCGCTGGTGAGCGCAAGGGACGTGGCGGGCAGGTACCGGCTGAACACTGTGCCTCCGTGCAGGTTGGTTCTATGCGAGGTTCCCCTCGCTGTTCTTTCGGGGTGTCTCCCGCTGCAATGTCTCGGTCATGGACAGAAAGACCCTTCGGGCCTGCTCGTCCTTGATGCCTAGCTCGTTCGCGGCCTGCTCGGGCGTGATGCGGCGCTCGGTAGCGGACGGGTTTTGTACGGCGTTCAGCTCAGCCGGGTCGAGGATGCCGGCCTGCACGAGTACGTCGCTAAGCGGCGTGTGCAGCGCGTCGGCAAGGCGGGCGAGAACACGCGTGTCCGTGGCTCCTTGGCCGCCAAGGATGCGGCTGACGGTGGCGGCGCCGATGCCTGAGTCGTCGGCGAACTTGGTTTGCCCGCCGCCACGGGGTCGGAGGTCGTAGCCGCGCGTGACCAGCTGTTCGCGTAGCCAAGCGGCGAACTGCGCAGGCGTAGCCCTATTGCTTCGTTCCATGGATGGAACATACCGCGCGTGGACGGTACCTGATACACGAACGCCGGAAACCGCGCACACTCCGCCTGAAACATCCGAATCGCCCCCCCTGGGCTCGAACAGATGACCGATTGTCGCCGGGCATATGCCAGCTGTCAACGCGGATTGTTCAAGTTCGAACGTTCCAAAAGGCCATCGCTGACGTCTGATCATCATGTTAACGTTCCACTCGTGGACGGAAGTTATCCAACCACGGAAGGACGATGACGCTGTGTATGACCGATCTGTTTTCGTCGCCGCGGCCCGTACCGCGGGTGACCACACCCCGTCAGACATCGCGAGGCGTATGAAGGTTGCACGAACTACCGCATGGCGTCTGTGGAACGGACACAACGCCCCCTCTGCCGCACTGGCCGCCGTCGTTGAGTACCACTACGGCGTGTCGGCCCGGCAGCTGGTCACGCGCACTGCGGTAGCCGCATGACCACATCGAGCCTCACCCGCCGTCAGGCCGTACGAGCCGCGGCCCACGCCTGGCGGACCGGATGTGACGCCATGGACCGGATGAGCGTCGAGGCCGCTGCCCGTGCGTGCCACGTCGCCGGCGGGCCCTCACTGGCCGAGCTCGTCACGGCAATACAGGCCGACCGCGCCGCCCGCTCCATGCCGGTAAAGCGCGCCGCCTGAAAACGAGTGTGGGGCGCCCGGATTGCGCCCGGACGGCCCCACGACCGATAGCCCGCTCATGAAGCAAAGGACCAGCCGTGCACCCCGACCGTACCGCCGCACACCGGGCCATCCGCCCCCAGCTCACAGCGGACGGCCTCGCCGTCCGACTCCCGATCGCTCACCGCGCCGACCCCCTGCTCGACAAGCTCGCCCTCGCCTACGACGAAACACCCAAGGTCGTCCGCCTGCTCCTCGCCGAACACGCGAGGAACGTGCGCGCCCTCGACCACGCCGTGACCGCCGAGGGCATGCCCGAGTACGAGCGCGCCATGAGGGCCGCCGCCGCGGACGGCACCCGCGAGGCCCTGCTCGACGAGATGCCGAGCGCTGACGAGCTCGACGACACCCTCGACGCCGTGGCCGCGATCCGCCTCGCGGACGACCTCACCGCTTGTGCCGCCCGCCTCGCCCTCGCCTCGACCGGAGCCCGCCCGTGACCGTCACCACGCTCGCCACCCCGCTCACGACCGGGCCGGCCCCCGCGACCGACGTCGCGTACGTGCCGGCGCCCGCCGGGGCCCCCGCGGACGCGCCGCGCGTGTTCGCCGTGATCCAGGCCGTCATGCGCGACACCGTGCCCGTCGGCAAGGATCAGGAGAACACCCAGCAGCGGTACAAGTTTCGTGGCATCGACGATGTCATGAGCGCCATGGCGGGCCCCATGCGCACGCATGGCCTGATCATCTTGCCGTCGCTCGACGAGCACCGGCAGGAACGCCGTGGCGAGAAGATGACGCACACCGTGATCAAGATGCGTTACCGGATCTACGGACCGGCCGGCGACGCTCTGATCGCCACGATTCCGGGCGAGGCATCTGACTTCGCGGACAAGGCCACCAACAAGGCCATGTCGGCCGCGCTCAAGTACCTCTTGTTTCAGGTGTTCATGATCCCCGTGGACGGACGGAGCATCGAGGACGGCGACCGCCACCACCCCGAACCGCCGGCCGAGCACCGCACCGAGCGGGCCGAGCAGCAGCGCCGCCGCGAGCAGCGCCCGCAGCAGCGGGGGCAGCGCCAGGGCGGACAGCAGCCGCGCCGCAGTGACCGCGCCGAGCCCGGACCGTGGGAGCAGGCGCCCACGCAGCAGGCCGGGCCGAAGCGGGACTACCTTGCCGAGGCGCAGCAGGCCGCCACCTCCCAGCAGTTCGCCGCCGTGCGGGCCGCCGCGGTATCCGCGGGGGCACCGGCCGTCTACCTTGCTCGCCTTGACGCCGTCGACGCGCAGAAACGATCCGCCGCCCGCACCGGGCAGCAGACCCCTACGCCCCCGGCCAAGGCCGAGCAGGACCCCGAGCAGGCCACCGCCCTCGGCGAGATGTTCGACGCGGCCAAGACCGCGGGACTGATCGACCGAGCCGAGGCTGAGCAGACGTTCGCCAACAAGTTCGGCATCCTGCCGGCCGCGGGCACCGTCGAGCAGCTGCGCGAACTGCGCGACGACCTGCTCGACGCGGCTGGGGTGGCGTGATGACCGCCGAGCCGGAGGTCGAGCAGCCCGTCGAATCCCTGCTCGACCTCGCCCGCGAGGCCGCCGTATTGAAGCTGCTCGGCGAGCGTGTGGCCGCCGCACAGAAGAGCGTCAAGACCCGTACGCAACTGGCGTTGGACGTCGCGGCCCGCCGTGACGGGGTCGAGCGGATCGCGGCGACCCTCCCGACCGGCGAGACCGTCGCAACGATCTCCCTTCGTAGGGGAGAGACCGGGCCGGTTGTCGTCGACGAGGACCTGTTCGCCCGTTGGGTGCGCCAGACGTTTCCCGACGAGCAGTGGACGACGACCGAAGTGGTTCGCCGCGTGAAGCCATGGAAGGCCGCCGAGTTCCTGGCCGAGATGGACGCGGTCGGCGCCGCACAGGTCGCCGACCGTGCGACGGGGGAAGTGCACGCGGTGCCGGGCATCGTCGTGAAGCCGACCCGGGCCCGGACGCACGCCCTCACGTGGCGCAAGGGCGGGAAGGCGGCGACCGCGTCGGCATGGCGCACGGGACAGCTCGCCGGGCAGCTCGCCGCCCTCACCGCCGGCGCCGACGTCGACGAGGACGCTGCGTGATCCTCACCGCCGCGCCCTACACCCGCCGCCCGTAGCCGTGCCGCCGGCCCTCGCCGCCGAGGGCCGGCCCCAGAACGGAGATACCCCGTTGACTCTGGCACCTGCCGCCGCGCTCGACCGCGCCGCCCGCCTGCTCGACACCCCACCGACCCCGCCCGTACCCGGACAGCTTGCCGTCGAGGTCACCCTCGCCGCGCCGGCCGCCACGGGGAGCCTCGCCAAGGCGTTCGCCGCCCGCACCCGCCCCGTCGAGGGCGGACACCGGATGTGGACCGCCGGGGTCAACTCGCATGGTGTTGGCCGCTTTCAGCACGCCGGTACCCCGTACACCGCTCGACAGGCCGCATTCATACTCCGCACCGGCCGTCAGCCGATCGGGCAGGTACGCCCGTCCTGCGACGTCGCGCAGTGCGTCGAGCCCGACCACGTCGACGACCGCCCGACCCGCCAGCGAGACCGCGCCGCCCTCGCCGCCGTTGTCGGCATCGCGCATCGCCCCGCGGCCTGCGACCACGACCAGGTGGAGTACGGCCGGCACCGTGCCGACGGCCGCCGGTACTGCAACGCGTGCAACACCCCCACCGGAGCGGAGTGCGAGCACGGCAACACGCGTTGCGGAGCCCCCGCCCGCCCGTACCCGTGTGGCCCGCGGTGCGAGGAGCACCAGCCCAGCAGAACCCGCCCGTTCTACTCGCCCGCCCCGTGACCGGCTCCGGGGCGAGGTCGAGCCACCGCGCCCCTCGCCCCGGACGCCCCACCCCGTAAGGAGCAGAGCCCCCCGTGCCCTGGTTCAAAATCGACGACACCGCGCACGCGCACCCCAAGATGCTGCGAGCCGGAAACGCCGCCATCGGCCTATGGATGCGCGCCGGCGCCTACGCGGCCCAGCACCTCACCGAAGGCACCGTTCCGGGCGTTGTCGCCCAGCTGTACGGCACCGCACCGCAGGCCCGGAAGCTGATCGGTGCCGGTCTGTGGCACGAGCACGGCCACAGCTGCACCCGTTGCCCGCAGCCGCCTACGGGCGACTACGTGATGCACGACTACCTCACGTACAACCCCTCGCGCGCCAAGGTCGAGGATGACCGCGCCCAGGCCGCGGACCGCCAAAAGCGGGCCCGAGACAAGGCCGCCGAGCAGCGGAACCAGGAGCGTAATCCGCTCGATTCGGCGAGGAATCGGTCGCGAATTGACGACGATCCGGCGCGTGAAAATCTCGAATCGTCTGCGAATCAGATCGAGTTTCCGGACGACATTGCAGGTCAGCCCCATGCGTCACAGCGTGACGGCCTCGATGCGTCACGGTCCCCCCGTCCCGACCCGTCCCGTCCCCCTGTACCTCCTACGGAGGTACAGCTAGCTAGCTACGACTCGACCCCCGCCGTACCCCGCAACCTCGTTCCGCTCCGCGACGAGCTCACCGCCGCCGGCATCGTCGTCGAGTGGTCCCTCGAAACGGCCGAGTGGTTCCGACTTGAGGCGATCGTCGCCCGGACCGCCGTCCCCGCGCTGGTCGACCACGCCCGCGAACAATGGCGCCGCGCCCGTTCCCGCCCGCGCTCCGTCCGGTACTTCCTGCCCGGCTGGACCGCGCTTCCGCCCGTCGCGACCGGCGCCCCGACCTCGCCCGGAGCCGACGTGATTGCCCTCGACGCCGCCCGCCCCGGCCGCGTGGCCCGGGCCGCCGACATGTTCGCCGCGGCCCTCACCCCGAAGGAGTCCGCCCAGTGAAGCTCGAAGAAGTCGCCGCCCTGCTCGCCTACGCCGTCAAGCTCGACCCCCGCCTCGCCCCCGAGACCCAGGCCGACGCCGACGAACGCCTCGACCAGTGGTTCGACCTGCTCGCCGACGTCCCCCCGACCGCCCCGCACCCCGACGGCCGCAACTGGCACGCTGGGCACGTGGTGCACCACCACATCGCGACCAGCCCCTACCGAATCCAGCCGAGCGACGTGTCGCGCCCCTGGCACACGTTCAAGGCCGACGTGTTGGGCCGGCACACGGACCCCGTGCCGTCCGTCGACCCGGACGACCACGCCGCCTACCGCGCCGCCCTTGCCGACACCCGCCACGCCATCGCCACCGGGCAGGCCGCACCCGCTGTTTTCCGCGAACTGGTCGGAGGCAGCACCCGCGACGAGCGCAACGAGTTCGCCGCGGCCCGCCTCGCCGCCCTCGGCGACTACATGCCGCGCACCGTCGCCGCGGCCCTCACCGACTACCGGCCGCGCCGAGCTGACCGCGAACGCCGTGCCGCTGAGGGACTGCCCGACCCGCTCGACGTTGCGTGCCCGTACGAGACGTGTCGGGCCCGTGCCGGCACGCCGTGCCGACAGGGCGGGCGCAAGCGCGTCGAGCGTGCAACGGCTCATCCCACGCGCCTCGACGCCGCGGTCGCGTACCAGTACGCGCAGTCGGCCGCGTAGCGAGCAGGGGGCGGAAACGCAAAGGCCAGCGCCGCCCCCCGTCCGCTATCTTCCATCCATGGATGGACATAGTTCATCCATGGAACGACATTCGGTTCGACCTACATCCCGCAGGAGGTACCTCCCCGATGGACAGGAAGACGCCCGCCCAGCGATTCGCCGTCAAGGTGAACACCGCCGGCCCCCTGCCGCTCATCCGCGGAGTCCTCGGCCCCTGCCACCTGTGGGACGGAAGCGCCAACGAAGCCGGATACGGGACCTTTTGGGCCGCCGGCCGCACCGTCAAGGCGCATCGGTTCGCATACGAGCAGGCCCTCGGTCCCATACCGGCCGGCCTCGAACTTGACCACCTGTGCCGCCGCCGTGAGTGCGTCCGCGTCACCCACCTCGACGCCGTGACCCACCGCGTGAACATCCTCCGCAGCTCGAACCACGTCGCCCGGCGGGCCGCCGTCACGCACTGCCCCGCAGGCCACCCGTACGACGACGCCAACACCTACCGGGCGCCGAACAACACGCGGAAGTGCCGCGCCTGCAAGGCCGCCCACTCCCGTGCCGACCGCGCCGCCAAGCGCGCCGCGCAGCTTGCCCCCATCGCTCGAATCCGCCCCACCCTCCCCACCCTCGAAAGGGCTGCATAGCCATGTCTGGCGAGACCACCATCACCGTCATCGGGAACGTCGTTGCCGACCCCGAGCTCAGGTTCACCCCGGCCGGCGCCGCCGTCGCCAACTTCCGCATCGCAAGCACCCCGCGGAAGTTCGACAAGCAGGCGAACCAGTGGACCGACGGCGAGCCCCTGTTCCTGTCCGTCGCCGTTTGGCGCCAGCAGGCCGAACACGTAGCCGAGTCCATCGCCCGCGGCACGCGCGTGATCGTCGTTGGCACGCTCACCCAGCGCCAGTACGAGGCCGCCGACGGCACGAAGCGCAGCAGCTACGAAATCCAGGCCGAGGAGGTCGCCCCCTCGCTCCTGCGCGCGACCGTCACGGTCACCAAGGCCGGCGCCGCCCAGAACACCCAGCAGTCGGCCCAGAGCAGCGCATACGGCTACGGCCAGACCCAGGCCGACCAGTGGACCCAGCCCAACGGATTCAACGGCGAGCCCCCGTTCTAACCCCCTGCCGCGACCGGGCCGCGCGTCCGGTCGCGGCCCCCGCCGCGCGCGCGAGCACCCCCTCGACACTGCCCAGGAGGCACACCCCATGACCAGCACCCTCACCGCCGTCGAACCGGCCGTCGCCGACGCGCGCGCCTCGCTCACCTTCCACGCGAGCGCCCCCTCGCCCGCCCTTGTCGCCGTACGCGACCACCTGCTCGACGAGCGCCCCCTCACCCCCGAGGCAGCCCTCGCCGTCGCCTACACCCTGCTCGCCGCCCACACCCGCGAGCTCGCCGCCGCCGCCCGCCGGCACACCGACGAGCACCGCCTCGCCGCACCCACCGGCCGCAGCGTCCGGGCACTGCGCACCGGCATGGAGCTCATCCGCCGCCAACTCGACCAGCAGGCCGACCACCTCGACGAGCAGGCACCGCAGTGAGCGCCGCCCTTACCGCCGCCGCCCTGATCGCCGCCGCAGCAGTACCCCTTGCCGTCCTCGCATGCACCCACGGGCCGGAACCCCTCACCGGCCGCCGTGCCCGCGCCGACCGCGCCCTGTTGCACCTCGCCCGCACCGGATGCGACCGCGCCACCTGCTCGGCACACACCGACCACACCCGGGAGATCACCCCATGACCCGTAGCCGCGCCCGCCAGGAGCGCGACCAGCTGCGCACCGCGCGCCGCGCATCCATCCGCATCCTGCTCGCCCGCGCCGAACACGGCCGCCTGTCCGCCCCCGAGGCAACCCAGCTGCGCCAACACGTCGAGGCCGAGCTCGCCCTCGCCGACCAGACCCGCGCCAGCGCCGGCGGACAACAGGGAGCCCTACAGCGGGTACAGGCGCAGCTCGACGCCGCACACGAGGCCATCGTCGAGGCCGAGCAGCGCGCCGAGGCCGCCGAGGCCTGCCTCGACCAGCACCGCACCCCGTCCCACCACTGAGCGCCAGGAGCAGCACGTGACCACCACCCTCGACCCCGCCGTCGCGCAGACCGGCCACCGCGCCGCGGCCGACCTCGCCGCCGTGCGCGAGCAGTGGGGTGACCTGCTCGCCGCCATCAGCCGGCCGCCGGCCGCCGAGTGGCCGCCCCGCGACTCCCGCGCCTACGTCGACGGACACCTCGCCAACGAGGAACAGCTCGACGAGCCGACCATCGGCCGCGTGCCGCTGACGCTGCGCGAGCACCCCGCCCCCGTCAACCTCACCGCCCTCGACGCCGCGCTCGACGTCGAGCGTGACCTGTTCGACCTCGCCGACCAGCTCGCCGCCTACGCACAGCGGCCCGTACGTACCGGCCGCGACGCACACGGCCGCTTCGTACGCGACGAGGACGACGCCGCCGACCCCGCACGCTGGCACTGCCCCAGCCACCGCGACGCCGGCCCCGCAGACTCCCGCGCCCACGGCAGCCGTACATACGGGCTTCACTGGGCAGCGCTCTGGATTGCCGGCCGCCTACTCGGCGAGGACACCGACGGCGACCTGTTCACCCCCGTGCCCGCGCGCGTGCTCGACCAGGCCGCCGCCGTCGCCCGCCACGCCAGGCAGACCGTCGAGCGCGCCCTCGGTCGCGACGGACGCACCATCGTCCTCGCCGAGCCCTGCCCGTCATGCGCCGGCGAGCTCACCGCCCAAACACAGGCCGGCGGCGAACCCTCCGTGACCTGCTCGACCGTCGGTACGTGCCTGGCCCCGGCGCCACTCGACCGGGACAGGCGTGTGTGGCGGGGCGCCGACTTGGTAGCGCTGTGGGAAGCACTTGAAGCGAAACGGTGAGGGAAGGCGGAGCGGGCACACTCAACGCAATGGGCGTCCCACGTGGCTAGCGCGGTTCGCCCGGGTTACGAGTCAGAACAGAGACTCCCGACACCATTCGATGAGTATTTGGATCAGGGCCCTAATCGCCAAACTGCGGCCAAACCGGAGAATTTTCCGGCTTGCAGGTCTCTGACCCGGTTCGTCACCTGATTGCGTTGGTTCCATTGCACACCACCCAAGACCGAGCCAACAAACCGGACTTGGACCGCGGCAGCCCACGACAAGGGGCGTTGCCTCCTTTGGTCGCCCAAAGAAGAGGTGATAGCCCAATCATCCTCCAATGCCCGGAATTGCACCACTTCGAACAAGTGCGGTGCCGCCATGCAGCGCCTCGCAGCAACCCCTGCCTACCCGCAGGCAGCCGCACGCCCACAAGCCTGTGAAGTCACTTCGCAGCTCTTGCGAAGTGACTTCACTCACGCTATGTTCAGTCTCGTCGGGCTTCCACCCTGGCACCCCCGGGCTTCCACCCCGGAACATCCACCCAAGGGAGCAACCCCCATGGACACCTACGCGCACGGCTACGGAACCACCGGCCACTACGCCAAGCCCGGTACCCACACGAGCTACTGCGGGCGCGAACTCCAGCACGACCCGAACACCCCGATCGCGCAGCGCGTTTGCAAGGCCTGCACCAAAGCCGAGCAGGCCGACCGCGTCGCCGCCGAGCAGGTCGCCGCCGACCGCGCCGTCGAGGGCCCGAGCCTTGCCGAGCGCGCCCACGTCACGTACGCCACCGTTGGGACCGGTCGCCGCATCCACTTCTCACCGCGGAACGACGACACCCTTTGCGGCCGAGAGGTCACCGAGTACGTCACCGGTTCCGACCTGCTCGCCCTACTCAACAAGGGCCGCGAGCTGTGCACCCCGTGCATCAAGGCCGCCGAGCACCGCGCCTACGCCCTGTCGCTCGCCGCCGCCTCGCCCCTTGCCGCCGCCGCGGTCGAGCTCGCCGAGATCGTCGAGGCCACCCTCGCCGAGCGAGAGCAGGCCGAGGCCTTCGGCGCCAGCGCCCGCGCCGCCGATGCCGTCGAGTACGCCGAGGAGGCCGGCGCCAAGGTCGACACCGTCGAGGAAGCCGAGGCCCTGTACGCCGCCGCACTGGTCACCGAGGCCGAGGCCGACGCGGGCACGTGGCGGGGCGAATGGATCGGCGAGCAGCCCGCCACCCTCGCCCTGTTCGACGTCGAGAAGCCGGCCGAACAGGGCGCCCTGTTCTCCAGCACCGCCCCCGTCGAGGAGGTGACCGGCCCGGTCCGCGCCCGCGTACGGTTCGAGCCCACCGCCCTCGCCCGCCACGTCGCCAAGGCCGCCGCCGACCGTGTCGTCTACCGCGCCGAGATGGACGCCCGCAAGGCCGCCGAGCGCGCCCGCTACGGGACTCCCGAGCAGGCCGTCGCCCGCCGTGTCATCGAGGGCGTCATCGTCGAGCACGCCGGCACAGCCGAGGGCAGCGCCCCCCGCGACACCACCCACCCGAACGTGATTGCCGCCCGCGAGGCCCTGTCCGGCCTCGCCGTTGCCCGCATGACCGACCACCACGACGTAACCGACCCGACCGAGGAGGAGTACACCGTGCGCGGCTACCTGATCGACCCCCGCGAGGGCCGACGCGTCGCCGTCTACTGGCTTGAGGAAGGGAAGGTCATCCGCCGCGACACCCCGTGGCACGGGCCCGCGCTGGACTGCCTCGCCGACCGGTTGGGCCGTCGCGGTTGGAAGGTCGAGAAGATGCTCAAGTCGTCCCAGTGCGTGTTCGCCCACCGGCCCGAGTAGAACCCCGTTGCCCGCCCCGCGCGTGCGGGGCGGGCCCCGATCACCATCAGGAGCAGCACACCATGAGCGACGAATCCCGGGCCGACATCCTGCGCGACAAGATGCTCGCCGTCATCGCCGAGTACAACGAGGCCGCCAGGCGGGACCGCGTTCTCACACGGGAAGCCGCCTACGGCCTCGCCAAGTTCGCCGAGATGTACGCAAAGGCACAGTCCTACGAGGAGCGTGACCGCCTCGCCGAACAGTTCGGCAGTTCGCTTAGCTTGGCCGACGCCGGCCTTGTCCGCCGCGTTACCAAGGCCGCGGAACGAGCGTTGCCGACCGTGATCGTTGACGCCCACGTGGATGGGATGTCCGCCCCGCAGATCGCCCGTGAACTCGCATGCAGCAGCCGGCATGCCTATCAGGTGATCCGGGACTACCCGTGGAAAGCCCGATGGACCTTGTACCGCGCCATGTGGCTTCCCCGGATGGACTACGAGTGGGTAGAGGTCGATTCCGACACTGTCGACACGACCGAGACCGCCGCCGACCTTGCTGTGCAGGTTCTTGACGAGCACCTCGACAACACCCTCGCTCGCCGCGGCGCGCGCGTGTGCGTGTGGCGCACCGGCGACGAGTACGACATCTACGAGGCCCGAGGCAAGGCAACCCACCAGCCCCACGAGGGCGAGTTCCCGCCCATCGACGACTAATCCGCCCTGCACATAGATGCGGGCCCGGGGGAGCTTCCACCTTCCCGACGGGCCCGACTAACCACGAACGGGAGCAACCCCCGCCATGGCCACCATCAAGCCTACCGAGCCCCGACCGCGGACCCTGTCCGTACGCCGCGATCAGGCCCTCGACGACGCCCTCGCGACCCTCACCCTCACCGGCATGAACGCGTCGGATGCGGTGCGCCTCGCCGTCACATTCCTCGCCCATGGGTACCGCGACCTGTGGGACAAAGGCGTATTGCCCGAGGGCGTTGCCCCACGGGTGATTGGGATGCGCACACCGCTGTCCGACGTCCCCGAGGCCGTGACCAGTGCGTATGACGGCAACACGATGCCGCCGGCCGCGCCGTGCGACCGGTCGCAGCGGGCGCCGCGCGAGCGTCCCACAATGCCGCTTGCGTCGTGACCTTTTCGTGACCTAGAGTTCGAGGCGACCCCGGCATGCCCGGAAACTGTCACTCCACATCAGCGCCCCGCCATCCCCCCGGCGGGGCGCTTTTGCGTGCCCACCCTCGCCGGCGGGCCCGCTGCTGTGCAGGAGGTGAGCCCATGGCCCGCCCCATCACCGACAAGGACCGCGCCGCGGTCCGTCGGCTGCACTCCGAGGGCAAGGCCCGCAACGAGATCGCCCGCACCATCAACCGTTCCCCCTCCACCGTTTCCAAGATCGCCGCGAACCTCGACCCCCCGCTCACGTTCGACCGCGCCGTCGAGGTCGCCGTCGCCACCCAGGTACGCCGCGCCGACCTCGCCGCACGCCGCGCTGACCTCGCGATCAGGTTGCACGACATTGCCGAGCGCGAGCTCGCCCGAATGGCCGAGCGCCACCTGTATTTCGAGTGGGGCGGGAAGGACCACACCTACGCCGAAAAGTGGCAGGCGGAGCCGACCCCCGCGGACCGCCGCACGATGATGGCGACCGCCGGCGCCGCCCTCGACCGGTCGCTCAAGCTCGCACCGCCGCGCGACGAGGCCGGCGAACAGTCCCGTTCGGTCATCGGCCGACTCATGGACGGACTCGCCCGGAACTACGCCGAGCGCCATGCCAGCGAGGCCGACGCCGATGCCGAGTGACCTCGCCCTGTCCACGAAGCAGATCGACAGCATCGTCGAGGCCGACGCGTTCCTGAACATGTGGGAAGGCTCCGTCCGGAGCGGCAAGACGATCGCCAGCCTGCTCCGTTGGCTGGCGTACGTCGCCGATCCGCCCACGGGCGGGGAACTGGTCATGGTCGGGCGCACCCGCGACAGCCTCGCCCGCAACGTGTTCGGGCCGCTCATGAACCCCGACGTGTTCGGCGAGGTCGCGCAGGATGTTCGCTATACCAGCGGCGCCCCCACCGCGACCGTCATGGGCCGCACCGTGCACGCTCTCGGCGCCAACGACGCCCAGGCCGAGCCGAAGGTCAGGGGACTCACGTGCGCCGGCGCGTACGTGGACGAGGCCACCACCCTTCCCAAGAGCTTCTTTGATCAGCTCACCGCCCGATGCTCCGTCCCCGGATCGAAGATTTTCGGGACGACCAACCCCGACAACCCCGCGCACTGGCTACGCCGCGACTACCTGCTCAGGCCCCGCGAGGCCCGACTCAGGGCGTGGCATTTCCAGCTGGACGACAACCCCGGACTCGACGACGAGTACAAGGCCCGGATCAAGGCCACGCACACCGGCCTGTTCTACAAACGGAACGTGCTGGGCCTTTGGGTACAGGCCGAGGGAGCCGTTTACGACAGCTGGGACGAAGACGAGCACGTCGTCGACGAGCTACCCGAGATGCGCCGGCATTGGGTCGGCCTCGACTACGGCACCGTAAACGCGACGTCGGCGATCCTGCTCGGCGAGGGCGTCGACGGCCGCCTGTACGCATGCGCGGAGTGGCGCCACGACTCCCGCACCGCACGCAGGCAGATGACCGACGCCCAATACTCAGCCGCCCTGCGCAAGTGGATCAGCGACCTCGCCGTCGCGCCCGAGTGGACGTTCATCGACCCGAGCGCGGCCAGCTTCATCACGCAGCTGTGGGCCGACTCCTACGAGGGTGTAGCCCGCGCCTCGAACGAAGTGGTGGACGGAATCCGCAGCGTCTCGAACCTGCTCGGCGCCGGCCTGCTCCGCATACACCGCTCCTGCGAGGGACTGCTCGACGAGCTACCGGGCTACGTGTGGGACGAGGCCGCAGCCGACCGCGGCGAAGACAAGCCCGTCAAGAAGAACGATCACAGCTGCGACGCCTTGCGCTACGTCATCCACTCGACCGCCCACGAGTGGCGGCACCTGCTCACCCTCACCGCGTAAGGAGGCTTCCCGTGGCACTGCCTGAAAACGGCGCCGCATGGCCGCCCCCGGCATGGGCCGCGCACTACGCCTCAATGCGCCTCGACGATGCGTGGTACACCGGCGACCGGTCGCGTCTCGCCCGGATCTACAGCCACCACCCGCAGCCCGAGGAGCGCCGCCGGTTGTGGGGGCGACGGTCCGCCGAGCACCGCGCCGGCCGCCGCGACCACCGGCTACACGTCCCCCTGCCGGGCGACATTGCCGCGACCAGCGCCGACCTGTTGTTCGCCGACATGCCGTCGATCACCGTCGAGGACACAGCGACGCAAGGCCGACTTGAGCAGCTGCTCGACGAGGGCCGCGCGCAAAGCACGCTGCTCGGCGCCGCCGAGCAGGCCGCCGCCCTGTCCGGGGTGTTCCTGCGAGTGACGTGGGATCGCGACATTGTCGACCGGCCGATCCTGTCCGTGATGCAGCCCGACGCCGCACTCCCCGAGTTCCGGTTCGGCTTGCTGCGCGCCGTTAACTTCTGGCGAGAGCTCGACGGTTCGAACGAGTCGACCGTGTGGCGGCACATCGAGCGTCACGAGACCGGTCGCATCATCCACGCGCTCTACCAGGGGACCGGCGACACCATCGGCCGCGCCGTCCCTCTTACCGAGCACCCCGACACCGCCGACCTTGCCGACTCCCTCGACGCCGACGGCGACGGGCAGACGATCAGCACGGGCATACGCGAACTCACCGCCGCCTACATCCCGAACATGCTTCCCAACCGGCTGCACCGCTCCTCGCCGATCGGGCGCAGCGACTATGCCGCCCCGATCCACGACATGTTCGACAACCTCGACATGGTGTGGACATCGTGGATGCGCGACATCCGCCTCGCCCGCGGCCGGCTGATCGTCCCGGACGGGTACCTACGCAACGAGGGTCCCGGGGCCGGCGCATCGTTCGACGAGGACCGCGAAATTTGGCACTCCTTGAAGATGCCGCCGAACGAGGGTGCAGCGATCACGCTCGCCCAGTTCGACATCCGCGTCGAGGAGCATGCCCGATCGGCCGAGGCGATCACCCGACAGGCCGCGCAGGCCGCCGGCTACTCGCCCGCATCGTTCGGCCTCGACGGCGACGGGCAGCCCGTCACCGCGACCGAGGTCGACAGCCGTATTCAGCGGAGCATGGTCACCCGGAAGAAGAAGGCCGGCTACTGGCGGCACGGCATCGCGGACATGATGCACGTCATGTTGCAGCTCGACGCCATCCTGTTCGGTCAGCGCATCACACCGAGCAGGCCCCGTGTGGAGTTCACCGACGGCGTCGCCGAATCAGAGCAGGCAACCGCGACCACGCTCGACCTGCTCGCCCGCGCCGGAGCAGTCAGCACCGGCACCAAGGTCAAGATCCTGCACCCGGATTGGGACGACACCCAGGTCGAGGCCGAGTGTCTGGCGATCCTCGCCGAGACCGGCGCCGCCGTACCCGATCCCGTCGGAAGCTTTCCGCTTGCGGGATAGGCGTCAGACAGTGGTGAACGTGGGTGGTCCAGCGCTACCGCCCCCGCCCGGTCGCCCACATTGCAGGTAGGCGATTGCGACGTCGCGGACGAGCGCAGCCACGCTGACGATCACGACACCAGCGACCTGTACGGGTTCAGTTACCCCGCCCATTGCGATTGCCGTTCCCGCGCCAAGCGCCGTCACCGTGCCCAGGGATACACCGGCGCGCCGGATCTTGAACGTCATGAATTCGGAGGCCATTTGATCACTCTCTGTACGTCGGGTTAACGCTCAACAGCATGCGTCCACCCCAGCCCCGGCAAGGGGGGCATTCACTCCATGGGCTGGCATATTCCATTCAGGTCTTCTGCGGCCGGGGAGTGGCGGTGTACCGTACCGGCCGCCCGCAAGGGCGCAGCCCAATATGGGTGAGTTAATTTCCATTCCGCTTGACAGCACTGCCCGCCATCAGATGAAAAGGCGGGTGGATTGTGGCGATTCATCCCGGCATGGTCGAAGACCTCGCCGCCGGCACCCGCGACCTGTACGAGCAGGCCGAGCAGCGCCTCTTGCAGATCATCGCCCGCCAGCTCGCCGCCGACCTCGACGCCCCCGGTTGGGCCGAACGCAAGCTCGCCGCCATTCAGGCCATGCGCCGCGCCTCACAGGCAGTCGTCGACGAGTTGGGCCAGGCCGTCACCCTTGAAGTGTTCGACGTGGTCGCCGAGTCCTACAACACCGGACACCGCGCCGCCGTCGCCGAGTTGGGCGCCCTGTCCGACGGGGCGCGCCGTCTGGCCGACGACGTGATCCCCAACGCGCAGGCCGTCGACCGCCTCGCACAGGAAACCGTCGACGTCGTTACCTCGACGCACCGCTCGATTCTCCGGGCCGTTGTCGACCGGTTCCGGGCGATCGTCGCCGAGGTCACCGCCACGCCCCTACTCGGCACCGGCACCCGACGTCAGGCCACCCAAGACGCGATGCGCCGCTTTGCCGACGAGGGCATTCGCACGTTCACCGACAAGGCCGGCCGCCGCTGGCAGCTCACCAGCTATGCGGAAATGGCCGTCCGGACATCCGTTGGACGGGCCGCGACCGAAGCCCACATGCGGACCCTGTCCGAGGCCGGTATCGAGCTGGTCATCGTCAGCGACGCCCCGCGCGAGTGCCCACTCTGCCGGCGATGGGAGGGCCGCATTTTGGCCCTCACCGGGCCAACCGGCGAGCGCACCGTCGAGGTCGAGCACGCCTTTGACGACGACCGCATGATCCCCGTCAAGGTCGCCGGCACCCTCGACGAGGCCCGCCTCGCCGGATTCCAACACCCCAACTGCCGCCACAGCGTGAGCGCATTCACCCCGGGCCTCACGCGCACCGAGCAGGCCGTCGCCGATCCGGACGGGTACCGCGCCGGACAGCGACAGCGCGAGATTGAGCGGAACATCCGCAAGCACCGCCGCCGCGAGGCCGCCGCCGTCACCCCCGAGGCGAAGAAGGCCGCCGGCGCCAAGGTGCGCCAGTGGCAAGGCGCCATGCGCGACCACCTCGCCGCGCACCCCGACCTCAGACGCCTACGCCACCGCGAGCAGCCGGGAGCGTCCAACCTGCCCACCCCGCAGCCCGCGCCCGCAGGCGAGTTCGTCGAGGCTGCCCGCATCCGATCCGGTGACGAACAGACCCCGCGCGCGATGAGCGACCAGCAGCTCGCCGCCGCAATGCGCTCCGGAGCCCTCGACGAGCGCGACCGCGCCCGTATCGAGACCGAGGCCGATCGCCGCGACCTCGACGACCTGCTCGCCCGGATACGCCCCGGCGGACAGCTCGCCGATGACCTGCTCGCGTTCAGCGACGACGAGCTCGCCCGCGCCTTCCCCCACCTCGACGACAGCGACGCACTGCGCGTCATGTCGGAGACGGACCGGCGCGACCTCGCCACCCGGCTACCGGGGGTGCGGGCCGAACTGGTCGGCCTGTCCGACCATGACCTCGCCGCCCGCGCCCGCGGCGCCGACGAGGACACGCTCGCGATGCTGGCCGCCGAGGCCGCACGCCGCGACCTGCTCGCCCGCCTGTTCCCTGGCGGCAACCTGCTCGGCGACCTCGCCGACGTATCCGACGATGAGCTCGCATGGTGCATGCAGTACGCCGGCACCGACGAGCTCGCCCGGATCGCCGCGGAGATGGACCGCCGCGACGCCGTCGACCTGCCCGAGCCGGCCGCCACCGGCAACGCCGTCGACGACCTGCTCGCCGACCGCAACGCCCTCGCGACCGCACTCGCCCCGGCCCCCGATCCGGACGGATGGGGCCAGTACGCCGACGACCTCGCCACCGCCGTAGCGGCCGGCGACGACCAGGCCGAGGACACTGCGCCGACGGACGAGGAGGAACACGACGAGGGCCCGCGGATCACCCGACGCGAGGCCCGCGAGCTCTACGACGAATACGTCTACCGGCAGTGGCTACAGGCCGAAGAGGACTGCCGCGGCTACCTGCTCAGCAAGCGCCACGAAACCCAGGGCATTAGCCCCGAATCCCTGTTCCGCGGGCCCGCGCGCATCGCCTACGCGCGAGCGTCCGACGAGCTCAAGGAGTGGTGGGCGAAACACGGCCGCCTGACACAGGCCGAGTTCATCGAGCAGGCCACCGGCCAACGCCAGCGTTGGGCCGAGGGCGCCCGCCACAATGAATCCGAGCAGCAGCACAAGCGGTAAGGGGGCGACATGGGCACACGCGAGGACATCGTTCGGGCAGTCACCGAAGGCGCCGAGGCCGGCCGGACCGGCCAGGCCCCAACCGTCTGCCCGTACCCGCGCACGTCCACGCTCCGAACCGCATGGATCAAGGGCTACGCCACCGCCCGCCGTGAGGCCCCGCAGTCTGCCGCCGAGTAGCTGTCCGCGAGTGCCCTCATGCACTCGAATGAGCCAACTCGGTGTCCCTTCGCATTACCTTGCTGCCTCATCCCTAGGCTGACCAGCATCTAACGAGTAGCCAGGGAGACGACCATGCAGGTGAACGTGCAAGGACGGGGCGTCGAGGTGACCGAACCTCTACGCGAATATGTCCTGAGCAAGCTGGGGCGATTCGAAGCGAAATATGGCCATTTCACCACGGTTGAGGTGACTTTGGATAACACGGAAACGCAGAAAAGGGCGCAAGCGTTGGTCAAGCTCCCTGATGGCGAAATCTTCGCCACGGGTGTGGGCCAGGACATTTACTGGGCAGTCGACGTGCTCGCCGACGACCTCGGCCGCAAGCTTGCGAAGTACAAGGCGAGGCAGCAAGCCGCGCCAACGGAACCTGCCAGTTAGCCACCGCTCAGATCACGTTCAGCCCTCGGGGGCCCGCCAGGTGCGGGCCCCCTTTCGCATGCCCGCACGCCCGCCAGGAGCGGGCCCACCAGCCCCAGGAGGGCGACCCCATGAGCACCCCCACCCCCGGCAATCCGACCGGCCAGCAGGGCGATCCGAGCGCCGTTCCCGGGCAGGACCCGAACACCGCGCCGCCGACCTCGCCGGCGGACCCGCCGGCCCCGGCCGGTGAGGACAGCGCCGCCACGATCGCCCGGCTCGAATCCGACCTCGCCGCCGCGCGGGCCGAGGCCGGCAAGGGACGGGTGACCGCCAAGCAGCAGGCCGCCGACAACGCGCGCGCCGAGCTCACCGCGCAGCTCCTCGGAATCCTCGACCCCAGCAAGGCCGGACAGCAGGCCACCCCGGAGGAGCTCACCCAGCAGCTCACCACCGCGCAGGCGCAGGCCCGACAGACCGCCGTCGAACTCGCCGTATACCGCACCGCGCGCGAGGCCGGCGGCGACCCCGACGCCCTGCTCGACTCCCGCCAGTTCGCCGCTTCCCTCGCCGGCCTCGACCCGAGCGACACCGCCGCCGTGCGGGCCGCGGTCGAGGCCGCCGTCGCCGCGAACACCAAGCTCGCCGCCCAGCCGCCGGCCGGGCCGACGCGCGGGGGCGCCGAGTTCACGCACCAGCCGCAGGGCGTCACCCCCGCAGCGTTCGCGGCCATGAGCTACGGCCAGCGCGTCGAGCTGCACCAGAGCGACCCCGACACCTACCGGCGACTCGCCGGCACCACGTAAAGGAGGGCCCACGTGCCCGCAACCACCGCAGCAAATCTGATCGTCCCGGAAGTCTGGGCCGACCTCGCACAGGCCCAGTTCACCGGAGCCGTGCGCGTCCTGAACTCTGGCGCCGTCCTCACCGACGACACCCTCGCCGGGCAGCCGGGCGACACCGTGTCGTTCCCGAAGTGGGACACCCTCACCGACCTCGACGACCTCACCGAGGGCGTCGCCATGGGCACGACCGTGATGGGGCAGCGCGCCAGCAAGGCCACCATCAAGGAGGCTGGCAAGGCCGTCGAGATCACCGACAAGGCCCTACTCACCGGCCTTGGGGACCCGCGCGACGAGGCACAGCGCCAGTTCGGCATTCTCGCCGCCCGCAAGGTCGACGCCGCCCTGATCGCCCAGGCGCAGGCCGACGAGACCGCGCAGGGTGGCGGCACCCCGTACAGCTTCACCACCGCCGCCGGTAAGACCAAGTTCACGTGGGCCGACGCGATCGTTCCCGCCCTCGCCAAGTTCGGCGACGAGTGGGAGCCGAGCGAGTTCGCCGGCCTTTTCCTGAACTCTGCGCAGCACGTCGAGGCATCCCTCGACCCGCAGTTCATCGACGCGTCGAAGCTGGGCACCGAGACCATCGTTCGCACGGGCATGGTGGGCGCCATCGCCGGCCTGCCGATCTTCATCACGAACCGGATCGCCGCCGGCAAGTTCCTGATCATCAAGCGGAACGCCCTGGGCGCGCTCTACAAGCGACGCCCCATCGTCGAGACCGACCGGGACATTCTCAAGCGGACCAACGTCATCACCACGAACGTCCACTACGCCACGAAGCGCCTCGACGACAAGGGCGTGTGCGTCGGCACCCTCGCCGCCACCTGATCCGGGAGAAACCTGCCGATGCTGCTACGCCGCTACCACGAGGCCGAGGAAGCCGACCCCGAGTCGGACACCGCGCCGCCCCCGCCCGACCCCGAGCCAGACACCCCGCCAGACGCCCCGCAGGCCAAGCCCGCGGGGCGTTCGTCGTCTAAGGCCAAGGACGGGGGGTGACCCGTGGGCCGTGTCTACGCCACCCCCGAGCAGCTGACCGCGTGGACCGGCCAGCCGGCCCCGGCCGGCGCCGACCGCCTGCTCGCCCGCGCGAGCGAGGACGTCGACGACGCCCTACTCACCGCCGTCTACAACACCGATGCGGCCGACATGCCCACCGACCCGAACATCGTGGCCGCCCTCGCCGACGCCGTATGCGCGCAGGTCGAGTACCAGCAGGCGACCGGAGACGACGGCACCGGCGCCGCCGCGAAATGGGACAGCGTCTCACTCGGCCCCGTGTCCCTGTCCGGCCGCAAGGACGGACCGCACGTCGCCGGCGACGTCGACCTCGCCCCCCGCGCCACCCGCGCCCTCACGCGCGCCGGACTCCTGCCGGGGGTGATCGGGTGAACGCCCCCCGCTGGCTCATGCCGCACCGGATCACGGTCGAGCCCTACCGCGGCGAGACCGCGTACGGACCCTCGTACGGACCGCCGATTACCGACGTGCCCGCACTGGTCGCCGAGGTCATCCGGACCGTCCGCGACCGCGAGGGACGCGAGGTCACCAGCACCGCTCAGATCTACGGCGAACCCGACCTCGACTGTCCGGCCGAGTCCCGCATCACCCTCCCCGACGGCCGTACCACCCGGGCCCTCGCCGTTGCCCGCCACACCGCGCCGGGCCTACCCGTACCGCAGTCCACGGAGGTGAGTGCCGAATGACCCAGCGCACCCGCCTGAACTGGAATGGGGCCGCCGCCATGCGCGGCACCCGGGCCGGCGCCATCCGCGGCCTACGCCTCGCCGCCGAGCACGTCCTCGCCGAGTCCCGCAAGCGCGTCCCAATCGAAGAGGCCACCCTCGAACGCTCCGGTACCGCCACCGTCGACGAGTCGTCCCTCACGGCCGCCATCGCCTACGACACCCCGTACGCGATCAGGCAACACGAGGAGCTCAACTACCGGCACGACGCGGGCCGCACCGCGAAGTACCTCGAACGCCCCCTCACCGAGGAGGCCGACACGGTCGCCGCGATCATCGCCGCCCAGCTGCGCAGGTCACTGCGTGGCTGATCCCCTCGACGGGATCGCACGCCTGCTCACCGCCACCGGACACGCCACCTACGACCCGGCCGGCACGGCCGGCGACCTGTTCATCGAGAACATGCCGCCCACCCCCGACGCCGCGGTCGCTCTGTGGCTGTACGACGGCGAGGCGCCTGATACCCGTAACGCCTACGACCGCCCCCGCCTGCAAGTCCGCGTACGTGGCGGGCCGGACCCGCGCGTCTCGCGCGCCCGCGCCTGGGCCATCTACAGCGAGCTTCACGGCCTCGCCGGCACCGAGCTCGCCGACGGCACGTGGCTCATCCTCTCGGCCGCCCGCGGCACCCCCGCGCCCATGGGCCCCGACGCAACCGGCCGACACGAGCACGTCGTCAACTTCGACCTCGACGTGTCGGCCCCCACCACCCACCGCACCGAATAGGAGGCCCCCACATGGGTCGACCCATCGACGCGCGAGGCTGGGAGTTCGAGGTCGAGGGCGCCACGCCCAACACCTTCATCCGCCTCGCCAACTTGCAGTCCTGGAGCGAGAATCCGGGCGAGAACGAAGAGACCGCGGACACCACGGATTTCGACTCTGACGGCTATTACGAGCAGGACATCATGCAGCGCGGGTCAACGATCGAGGTCAGCGGCCAGTACGCCGCGACCGCCGGCACCCGCGACCCCGGACAGGACTACATCGACAAGACGTGGACCTACCAGTTCGGCGAGGACTCCCGCGGCCGGATGCGATACCGGCACGTGTCCCAGCCACAGTGGACCGTATGGGAGTGCACCGTCACGCCCGGCGAGCGTGGCGGCGAGACCAACGCCAAGACCTCATGGTCTGCGACGTTCACGCGGTGCGGCGCCCCGACCACGTTGGCGGTGACGCCGTGACCGAACCCCTTCACGACGAAGCGCCCGAGGTCGAGGTCGAGGTCGCCGACTTTGACGCGTTCTTCGCCGAGCAGGCCGAGCCCGCCAAGCAGGGCGTACCGCTGCGCCTGTACGGGCGCACCTACGTCCTCCCGTCGAGCCTGCCCACCCTGTTCACGCTCCAGCTACAGCGCGTGCAGCACTCGGCCCGGCCCGATGACATCCGGCGCCTGCTCGGCAGCCTGTTTGGCCCGAATGCGGTCGACCACTGGACCGAATCCGGCATGGACGACCGCCGACTCGGCATCGTCCTCCTGTGGGCAACCGCCCAGACCGCCGAGGCCGGCACCGTGTCCATGGAGCGCGCCGCCGAGCTCTACGACGAGCGCGAGGCCACGAAGGCCACCGCGGGAAAAGCGGCACCGCGGCCGGCCCAGGCCCGACCCAAGGGGAAGGGCAAAGGCAAGGGGAAGCCGCGGAGTTCTGGCAGGCGGTACTGACACACTGGGGCGCCGTCGAGGCAGACCTCGCCCGCGAATACGGCATCAAACCCGAAGAGTTGGCGCGCATGTCCACGCGCCGGTTCCTCGTGCTCCTCGCAGGCTTCCCGTCAGAATCCCGCTTCGCAGCTGCATGGCGGAACACGCCTCGCATGGTGACCGACCCGGACGAGATCGCTGCGCTCACCTTTGTTACAGCAGAGAGAGTGATCGGTCACGACATGGAGAGCGACGAGCCCCCCGTATGAGGGACAGTCTCCCCATTTCCGCAGGCCAGGAGAACAATCACAGAACGTGATTTGACCGGAACACAAGCGCGGCCAGTCCCCTCGCTGTAAGCTTTTGCTGCTTTCACATGGTGGGCACTTCCCGCTGTGGACGACTGAACCCCCGGGGCCAACCGGGGGCCAGTCATGCAGCAGTGGGTAAGGCTGGGTGGGTCTGGCCGAATTGGTGTAGGTCAGACCCGCTTAGCGAGTCATCCCTCGGCCGAACCACCAGTCGTGGCCCGCTCGCGCTAGGCCACAATCCTCTCCACCAGGGCCGCAAGCGCTATCAGCACGCCGAACAGCCTGACGCCGATACTCAAGGGCACCCAACGGGACCCCGGGTCTCGACGCTGTCGACGCTTACGCCTGCGCTTCCCCATACCGAACCTCCCAACTCAAGAACTCCCATTACTGGGAGGTCACGACCATGCGGTCGAGACGTTCATGGGTGGTTGCGAGGTCCAGCCCGATAAGAGTATCCGCACGCCTGCTCCAACCCCCGTGAGATCAGCAAAAGTTCATGCCGTTAGGGGAAAGAAACCCGACCTCTGGACGCATGACCGGGTGTTTCCGCATGTAGCATCCCGCGCCCGCCCGAGGCAGAGCAGCGGGTCCAAGTCCTGACAACTTCATAGCGAGCCGCCCTACACGGGGCCAAGGGGGTGTTTTCCCTTGGCACTTACCATCGGCGAGCTCACGGGCTTCATCGACCTCGACGACTCCGGCGCCCAGGCCGGAATCGACCGGTCCCAGGCCGCGCTCGAACGGTTCCAGCGGGACACCGACGGCCGGCTACGCGACATGCGCGGCCGGTTCATCGCCGCTGGTGCGGAGATGGGCGGCGCCCTCGGCGAGGGCATCGGGGGAGGAGCGGAGGAAGCGGGCCGCGGACTGTCCGGTATCGGCCCGCTGCTCGGCGCCGCCGCGACGAGTACGAAGCTGCTCGCCGGTTCCGCCCTGGTTGCGGCCGGCGGCATCGCCGCGGTCCCCCTGGCGATCATCGGCCTGGGCGCGAAGGTTCTCGCCGAGAACGAACAGGTCAAGTCGGCTTTCACGGACATGGCCGAGTCGGCCAAAGCCACCGTCCAGAAAGCCGCTCAGCCCCTGGTCAAGCCGTTCGTAGCGGCGGCCGGACAGATCGAGGGCACGGTCAAGGCGATCGGGCCGCGGCTTGGCGAGCTCTTCGCCGGCGTCGCGCCCATGGTGCAGCCCCTCGTGGGCGGCATCGGGTCGCTCGTACAGAACCTGCTGCCCGGCCTGGTCAACGTCGTTCAGGCCGCACAGCCTGTCGTCGAGGCCCTGTCCGGTGGCTTCGGCCTGCTCGGCGACGGCCTGAGCGGCTTGTTCGACGGCCTGAGCACGGGCGCCGCCGGCGCTGCCGAGGGACTGACCGGCCTTTTCGAAGGCCTGTCCGTCATCCTGCCCGCATTGGGTGGGTTCATCGGCACCCTCGCGGCGGCCGGCGGGCCGGTGCTGTCCGCCCTTATGGGGGCGCTCGCGCCGCTCATTCAGACCCTGCTCGACAGCCTCGCCCCCGCGCTGGCCTCCCTGGGCCCGCCGCTCGCGCGGCTCATGACCGCCCTCGGCGACGGCCTCGCGCCGATCGTCGACGCGCTCGGCCCTGTCCTCGCCGCCGCCGCGGACGCGTTCGGGGTCCTGATTGACGCCGTCGCGCCGATCCTGCCGGTCATCGGCAAGCTCGTCGCGTCGGTTCTGCCCGCCGTCACGCCGCTGCTCAAGGCGGTCGGCGACGTCCTCGTTCAGCTGGGGCCGACCGTCGGCATCCTGGTTGAGGCCCTTGCGGGCGCGCTGGCGCCGATCCTCGCCCAGCTGCCGGGCCTGATCACCCCGTTCGCCGCGGTCATCGGGGAACTCGCAGAAACGATTCTGCCGATCCTCGCGGATCTGATCCTTGCGCTTGCCCCGTCGCTCGCGACGGTTGGCGCAGCGTTCGGCAAGATCCTCGTTGCCCTCGCGCCGCTCCTGCCGGCGATCGGGCAACTGCTGATCGGTGCCATCACGGCCCTGATGCCGTTGATCACGCCCTTGATTGAGCTGGTCGGCAAGCTCGCCGCGATGTTCGCGAACGGCCTCGCCGCCGTGATCGAGCAGGTGGTCATTCCGATCATCGGCGCCATCGTCGCCCTGCTTCAAGGGGACTTCGGAAAGGCATGGGAGCTCGCCAAGGGCGCCGTACAGGCGGCCGGCGAGCTGATCGAAAAGATCACGACCAAAATCGCCGAATGGGTGGGCGCCGGCATCTCCGCGGCCATCGAGTGGATCACGAGCCTGCCCGGCCGTGCCGCCGACGCCCTCGCCCCGTTCGCGGGACGCATGCGCGAGCGCGCGGTCGAGGCCCTGCGGAACTTCCGCGACGGCATCGTGAGCAAGGCCGGCGAGGCGGTCGAGTGGATGCGCGGCCTGCCGGGCCGGATCGCCGACGCTATCGGCGACCTCGGCGGCCTGCTGGTCGACAAGGGCCGCGACGTCGTGCGCGGCCTGTGGACCGGCATTCAGGGCATGGGCTCCTGGCTCAAGTCCACGTTGACCAGCTGGGCCAAGAACCTGATCCCGGGGCCCATCGCAAGAGCGTTGGGCATCGCCTCGCCCTCAAAGGTCATGGCCCGCGACGTCGGCCGGTGGATTCCCGCCGGTCTGGTCAAGGGCATCGAGGGCGGGGCCGGCGCGGTCGATCGCACCATGCGCAACCTCGTCACCCCGCCCGACGTGCCTGCCTTCTCCGCAGCCTTCGGGGGCGCGGACGGCGGCGCGTTCGGCAACCCCTTTGCCTCCGGTGGCGGGGCCGGCGGGCCCATGGTGCACGTCGAGCACTGGCATGCAGCCGAGAACGGCACCCCCGACGACAACGCCCGCGCGCTCGCGTGGGCCGCAAAGGCGCGGGGGTAATCGTGGCTCCCGGCGATCGGATCACCCGCCCCGGGCAGGTGCAGTACGGCGATCTCCTGCTCGGCTCCGGCACCCCCTACCGGTGGCGCTCCATCTCGGGATGGGAGGAGCTTCCCGCCCTCGACTCCGGGTCGGTGGCGCGCAGCGATGCGCACGGCGCGTACCCCGGGCTGCTCCTGGCGCAGTCCCGGACGATCGGCCTCGACGGTTTGATCGTCCGGGCCCCCCGGGACCGGATCGGCGCGGTGGTTGGGGCCCTGAACGCGGGCACCGTCCCGCGGGTGGATGAGCTCCCCCTCGTGGCGTGGCTCGACGACCGTGGGCCGCTGCTCGTCTACGCCCGCGCGGTGCGGCGCAGCGTTCCGGCCGGCCCCGGCTATCGGCTGGGGACGATCGTCGGCGGCGCGGTCGAATGGACTGCGTCGGACCCCCGCCGATACGGGGTCGTCGAGCAGGTCGTCGCGGCGACTCTCCCGACGTCCGAACCGGGTCTTTCGTGGCCGCTCGGGTGGCCGCTCAACTTCGGCACTCCGGGGAGTTCCGGCGCGCTGGTCGCGGTGAACGCGGGCGACGCGGAGTCGCATCCCGTTGTCGAGTTCCGCGGCCCAGTTACGACCCCGGCCCTGACCAACATCAGCACCGGCGACGCACTGGAGTACGACATTCCGCTTGCTGTGGGTGACGTCCTCACCGTGGACACCCGCGCCGGAACCGTCCTGCTCAACGGGGCTGCCTCGCGGCTCTACACCGCGACCAAGCGCAGCGTGCCCGAGCAGACGTTCGCCCTCGCCCCCGGCGTCACGAACCTCGTCTTCCGCGCGGGCCCCGAAAGCGAACCCACCGCCACCGCAACCGTGCGCTACCGCCCGGCCTACTGGTAAGGAGAGCCCCACCCATGAGCGTGCGTTCCGCATGGCTGCTGCCCACCGGGCAGACGCGGGAAGACACCCGCCTCACCCCCACCTCGCCCCTGATCCACGAGGCCGAAATGCGGGCCCGCGACGGCGTCCTCGCCGGAGGCAACCCGTTCGGCGCCACCGGGGCCGGCGCCATGTCCGTACAGATCGGCCCCGGCCGCGCCTTCGTTCAAGGGACCGACGCGCAGGGGGCATATCCCGTCGCCAACGATGCCCCCGTGACCCTTACGGTCGCCGACGGGGCAGCCCAGTTCGCCCGGATCGACTCCGTAGTCATCCGCGTCTCCGACACCCTGTTCGACAGCGGCCCCAACGCGGCCCGCATCGAGATCGTCCAGGGCGCCGCGACCGCCAGTCCGACCCCGCCGACCCTCCCGGCCGCCGCCTTGCGGCTGTGGGACGTCACGGTCCCCGCGGGCACCAGTGCGGGCGCGGGCGGAATTGGGTGGGGCGCAGCGCTCGGCGACCGCCGCCGCTACACCGCGGCGGCCGGCGGAATCCTTCCCCGCGGCTCCGGCCTGAGCTTCTCCGGCTCGTACGAGGGTCAGTACCGCGACAACGGCACCGCGCTGGAGCGCTGGAGCACCACGGCCGGCGCATGGCAGACCTACCGGCCCCCGGTTGAGTCGCCCACGGTGACCACTGCCGGGGCCGTCGCGGCGACCGGCCACTCGCTCACCAGCTTTCACGCCCGCCGCATAGGGGGCGTGCAGTCGTTCACCGTGGTCGTTCAGCGGACCGGTTCGACGATCACCTCGCCTGCGGGCGGAAACATCACCGATCTCCCGCTCGTGACCCTGCCCATCGGGTGGCGGCCCGCCTACGACATGGAACTCATGGCGTCGGATGGTTTCGCCGACGGCGCCGCCTACCTGAACACCTCCGGCCTGATCACCCTTCGCACCTGGTCGGCCGCCGGCACCATCCAGGCCGGCCGCGACATTCGGGTATCCGGCTGCTTCGTGCTGTGACCCCGTACCGACTTCTCTTCTGTGACCTGCGCTCCGACGAGCTGATCGACGTCCTGCCCGTGCACGGCGTCAGCCTCGACGACTACATCGGCAAGACCGGCCGTCTCACCGGCACTGTCCCAATCCCGAACACCGAGCTCGCCGGACGCGCGCGCCGGGCGATCCTCCCCGGCCGAACCGCCGTTTGGGTCGAGCGCGGACGCGACATCTGGTGGGGCGGCATCGTCTGGACCCTGTCCCTCGCCAGCGACGCCCGCGGATTCCTGGGCGCGCAGATCCAGGCCGGCGGGTGGGAGTCCTACCTATACCGGCGCCTGATCTACGACACGCAAATCGCCGACGACGTCGACCAGTTCGACATCGTCAGGCAGCTGGTCGACTACGCGGCCGACATGCCGGGCGGCGACATCGGCCTCACCTACGACACGACCCTGTCCGAGGTCATCCGGGACCGCACGTATCTGCGCTACGACCTGCCCAGCATCGGCGAGCTGATCGACGATCTCGCCGCCATCGACAAGGGCTTCGAGTGGCGCATCGCGTCCTACCGCGACACCGACGGCCGCCGCATCAAGCGCATGCAGTTCGGCTCTCCGATCATCCGCACCGGCTCGGCCGACATGGTGCTCGACCACCCCGGCCCGGTCCTCTCCTACACCTGGCCCACCGACGCCACCCGCAAGGCCAACGCATGGCAGTCCCGGGGCGCCAGCATCAACCGCAACCAGGCCGCCGAGTCGTTCCCCCTCACCTCCCCCCTGTTGATCTCCACGGCCGACCTCGACGCGGGGTGGCCCCGCCTCGACGGCTACAGCGACTACTCGACCGTCTCGCGTCAGGCCACCCTCGACGCACACGCCCAGGCCGACCACCGCGCCGCCCTGGCCCCCGTCACGATCCCGGAAATCACGGTCCTGCTCGGCGGTGACATCACGCCCGCCCTGATCGGCGCGACCGTCCGCGTCCGCATCCGCGACCTGTGGCACCCCACCCCCCTTGACGCCCGGTACCGCGTGGTCGGCATGTCCATCAACCCGCCCGAGCGCGGTCGGCCCGAGACCGCGCGGCTCTACTTGGAGGTTCCGTAATGCCGCACATCCCGCAGGACGTACTCGACCGCATCGCCTCGCTTGAACGGCAGGTGAAGCAGCTCGCCGGCCGGGCCCAAATCCGGCCCGCGCTCAATCAGGTTCTGTCCGGCGACGTAGTGATCGGCGAGGGCGGACAGCTCCTCGTACGCGCCGAGGGAGGAGTCGAGCACTTCAAGGTCGGCGACATCCCCGCCTACTACGACGACGCCACCGAGTTCGGGACGATCATCCGCCGGCGCGACGATTCCATCGCCATCAGCATTTGGAACGGCCAGGACGCGACCAACCCGCAGGTACTGCGAATCCATGACGCCAAGGGCAACATCCTTCTCGTTGAGGACATCGAGAACGGCGGACTTCACCGCCCCCACCTCGCACAGCCCTGGCACGACGCCCAGGCCGGCCGCTGGCCCAAGACCGAATCGACCTCGTGGGAGACGCTGCAAGAGGCGTTCATCGAGACCGAGCACGCCAAGGTGCGGATCTACGCGCATAAGGCAACCGTCGGCGCCGGCGGCGAACTGCGCCTGCTCATCAACGACGTCGCGGTCGCTACCGGCGACGGAATCGACGGCACGTACCTAGTCCCGAACTTCCTTCACGGCGAGCTGATCACCATCCAGCTACAGGCCCGCCGTACAGGCGCGGCCACGGGCGTATGGGCCACCTTCGCGCGCCTGCACAGCGTCGGCTAACCCATCCGGAAGGAGGGCGCCGCCCATGGCACTGCCCGACACGATCCCCACCGTCACCGTTTCCGGCCGGTACCTCTTCCCCGACGGCACGCCCCTCGCCGGACAGCTCATATGGCGTGCCCCCGCGATGCTCACGTTTGCCGCCGCTGACGTGATCTTGGGTGGCCCGATTACCGCGCCGCTCGACGCGACCGGCCGATTTGAAGTCGTCCTACCGGCCACCGACGCCCCCGGCATGAACCCCGCCGGCTGGTCATACACCGTTGCCGAGCAGCTGACAGGCGTACCGGTAAACCGGTCGTACAACGTCCTGTTGCCCAAGGCGAACCCCACCGTCGACATCGCCGACGTGGCGCCCGCGGACCCGACACAGCCGAACTACATCCCCGTACCCGGCCCGGAGGGCCCGACCGGACCGGCCGGAAGCCGCGTCCACACCGGCGCCACCGCGCCGGCCGCCGCCCTCGGCACCGACGGCGACCACTACATCAGGTACGAGACCAGCACCGTCCTCGGCGTGTCCTCGACGACCATCACCACGTGGACGAAGGCCGCCGGCGCATGGGCGCAGCAGTCCCCCGACGTCCGGGGCGCAGCCTGGTACGTCAACACGGCGAGCACCCCCTCGGCCGGCACCAAGCCGGGCGACATGCTGCTCAGGACTGACACCGGCGACCTGTGGCAGCGAGGCGCCAGCGGTTGGGGAACGTCGGTAGGCAACATTCGAGGCCCGCAGGGCATCCAGGGAACCCAGGGAACACAAGGCCCGAAGGGGGACCCCGGCAGCGTCGACACCGTCAACGGCAAAGCAGGGCCGGTCGTCACCCTGTCCGCGGCCGATGTGGCCGCCATCGCCACGACCGGGATCACGGCCGCCGTCGCCGCCACGCTGCGCGGCAACGGCACCAATCACCCACTGACCATCTACGGTGACGGCGTCGCCGACACCCGCCTCGCAGTCCTTAAGAGCGGGTCCATCTACAGCAACGCCACGGCGAACACGCTCTACTCGGTTGGCGTAGGGGACACCGGCACTGACTTCGCCGGCGGTACGTACATCCTCGCCATCAAGAACGGCACGCCGCCCACCAGCAACCCGGCAAACGGCATCGTCGCCTACGCCGACGGCGGCGTACTCAAAGTGCGCCAGACCGACGGCACGATCATCACCGTGGGCGCCGGCGGCGCGGGCGCCGTCGCATCCGTCAACGGCAAGACCGGAGTCGTCGCGCTCACGGCTACGGACGTGGGCGCCCTCGACCAGGCCGCCGCCGACGCCCGGTACCCCCTCACGACCGCCGTCACCCTGCTCGCCGGCACCCAAACGATCACCGGGACCAAAACGTTCAGCGCCGTTCCGTCGAGCAGCGCGGCGCCAACGACCGCCAACCACCTCGCGAGGAAGTCCTACGTAGATTCGTTGGCGTACGCGGGTAGCTGGGGCCCAGCCGACCACGGCCTCGCCGCATGGGCATTCGACCCCGCCCTCGCCCAATCGACCGCGCTCTACCCCGGCAGCGGCCCCATCCGGATCACGGCCGTGATGCTGCGCGTACCGACGACGATCACCCGGATCGTTTGGGTCGCGACCGGCTACGCGGGTGGCCTGACAACCGGTTCGTGGGCAGCCCTGTACGACAGCGCGGGCACCCGTGTCGCGGCCACCGGCGACATGTCCACGGCCAGTTACGAGCCGGCCGAGGTCCACACCGCGGGCGGTGCGACGATCAGCTCACCCCTCACCGCCCCGTACGCCGCACCGGTCGGCCTGTATTACATCGCCTTCCGCTGCCAGTACAACACCGGCACGGGCGACGGGCCCTTGCTGCTCGCCGCTGAATCCGGCGCCGGCGCCCCGCCAAATACCTTCGGATACACACCCGTTCGCCGCTTCGGGGTCTACACCGCCGGCGCCGCGAGCGCCCCCGCAACGATCACCGTCGCGAGCATGGAAAACGGCGCCAACCGCTTTTGGGCCGGCATCCAGTAGTCGCGCCCCGACCCTCTCACCCCGTACGCCCCGCGCACCGCGCCGGGCGTTTTTTCATGTCTGGAGACAACCCCTTATGGCTTCCCCCCTGTCCGCTTCCACCTTCCGTGGCGCCATCGCCGGCGAGGGCGTAAACGTCGTCGAGGTCGGTTCCTGGCGCACCCACAACCGCAACCACAAGGGCAAGTTCGGCCCGCTGCACGGGGTGATGATCCACCACACCGTCAGCGAGGGAACCGCCCACTCCGTCGAGCTCTGCCGCACCGGCTACAGCGAGCTTCCCGGCCCGCTCTGTCACGGAGTGATCGACAAGGCCGGCACCGTCCACCTCATCGGCTACGGGCGCACCAACCACGCAGGCAGCGGCGACGGCGACGTACTCGACGCCGTGATCGCCGAGCGGTCGCCCCTGCCCGTCGACGACGCGGCGAACGTCGACGGCAACCGGCACTTCTACGGTTTCGAGTGCATCAACCTCGGCAACAACCGCGACCCGTGGCCCGAGCAGCAGGTCGAGGCCATCGCCCGGACCGCGGCCGGGATCTGCCGCGCCCACGGATGGGGCGCCGAGTCGGTGATCGGACACTCCGAGTGGCAGCCCGGCAAGGTCGACCCCCGCGGCCCGATCGGCCACGAGGGCGGGCCCGCGCTCACCATGGACAAGATCCGCGCCCGCGTCGACCAGCTGCTCGGTGGCGACCAGCCGGCCCCGAGCAAGCCCACCCCAAACCCGACGCCCGCGCGCAAGGTCGTATCGCTGGCCAAGCTGATCACCGCGGCCCGCCAGGACCCGCCCAAGAGCGGCACCCCGGTCAGCTACCCGGGCACCCGGATCGTCGAGGACGCCCTCGTATCCGAGGGACTGCTCGCCCAGCAGTACGCCGACGGGCATTACGGCTCGACCACCGTCACCGCCTACAGCCGGTGGCAGCGCCGTTGCGGATTCTCCGGCGCCGCCGCGGACGGCATCCCGGGCCTGTCCTCGCTCGACACCCTCGCCCGCCGCCACGGCTTCAACGTTGCCGCGTAGCCCCTCTCACCGAAGGAACCCACCATGACCCCCGCCAACAAGCGCGCCATCCGCACGGCCCTACAGACCGCCGTCGCGTTCGCGCTCGCCCTGCCCGCCATCGTCTCCGCGGCCGGCATCCCCAACGCCCTGCCGTACGTCGCGGGCGCCCTCGCCGTCGCCGGTGGCCTCGCCCGCGTCATGGCCCTGCCGAGCGTCGAGGCCCTGCTCGACCGCGCCGGCCTCGGCCTGCGAGATGACCCCGGGGCCGCCGAGTGACCACACCCGCACCGGGCGACACCCCCGACCTCGCCGTCGCCCTCGAACTCGAACGCCTACGGGCAGTCGTCGAGGTCGGCATGACCCGCATCGACGGTTCCCTCGCCCTGCTCGTACAGCGCAGCGACCAGACCGACAAGCAGGTCGCCGACCACGAGAGCAGGCTCGACGCCCTCGAACGCAACCGGTGGCCCCTGCACCAGATCGCCGCCGCCGTGGCCGCCGTCGGCCTACTCCTCGCCCTCTGGCAGGCAGGCACCGCCCGCTGAACAACAACGCCCCCTGCTCGGCCACAAGGCCGAACAGGGGGCGCTTTTGCCGTTCCCGGCGAGCTACAGCGCGTCGGTCTTGATGCCGTCAACCAAGGCGCCGAAAGCGGCGTACGAGAGCAGCAGCGCGGGCCCGGTCGGTTCCTTGCTGTCCCGCACCGCGAGAACCTTCTCGCCGGCGTCAACGACACCGCATTCGACGCACTGCGCGCCGGTGTCGGACCGCGACGACTTCCACCAGGTCACGGCCAGGGTGGAGGCGTCGTCAATGTGCGTCATAGCTGGTTCCTTATCTCTTTGATCAGTTCCGCCGACTTCTCGACGGATTCCGCAGCGGCCCTGAGCCTCACCGCGGCCTCTCGGTACGTGGCAACCTGCTCCGGCTCCTCGACGTAGAGCGCGGCCGTCAGGTTCTCAGTGTGGATGACGTCAAGGTCCGGATGTCCGAAGCCGATGAGACCGAAACTGCCGAGCTGTCCCACATGCGGAGCGGCATCGGAGCGGAGAACCTGGATGTCCACGTTCGGCCGGTTCCCCAACGTCAGCAGGCGCCCAAGCTGGTCACTCATGACCTCCGCATCCATGGTGCGCGTTCGCAATGCGCCCTCGGCGACGATGGCCCACAGCTTCATGGGATTCGTATCTCGGGTGAGTACGGCCTGCCGTGCGAGACGGACCTCGACCAGCGCATCAACCCTGGCCTCGACATGCTCGTTCATCGCGGTGGCCCGAATGATTTCGCGCGCGTAGCCCGGTGTGTGAACCAGCCCAGGAATCGCCCCAAGCTGCCAGGTGAACACTTCTCTCGCGTCATCTTCGAGACTGATCAAGTCCGCGTGGACGGGGGTCAGTACGCCCTTGTAGCTGTGCCACCAGCCGCGTTGCGCACCCTCTTTGACCAGAGTTCGCATAGCTGCGCGCAGTTCTTCGGAAACATCCCTACCGAGCTCGACGTAGATGTCGAGCAGATCATCGACGTCCTCAGCCTTCGCGGCGCTCTTGGCGTTTTCCAGTCGGGACAGCTTGGAGGTGACGAACCGGCCGCGGCTACGTTCCGCAACTTCTTCGAGGGTGAGTTCAGCGCGAAGCGCCCGCAGCTTGGTACCGAGTCGTCGACGGCGAACGGTGGGCGCGCTCATGTGTCCCCTCCCTACAGGCGTATGCGCTCGACAGTCTGCCGTGCCGGTTGATCCATGTCACCCGTTGATCTACCACAGCCGCACGAGCATGCACGGGCATATGCAAATTTCTACGAGAGTGTGACTTCCCTTGCACTACGAGGAGTTGGAGGAGCAAGGTAGTCGTAACGGAACTCGAAGTGCCCATGCTGGCGTTACGAAACTCTGCGCTGGTCAGCACGTGTGCCCGGAAGGATTCGCATGGTGACCATGCTCCCAAGTCGCTTAGTTGTGGGGACTTGCACGCCTCCCCCCGGTCCACCACCTCAGCTGATGCTCACCAAGGACCCCGAGTCGGTTCACGCGGCGCGCAAATACGCACGTGAGTTCATCAGCTACCACGTTCCGGTCATCCCGACTGAACCGATGGACGATGCCGTACTACTCGTCTCGGAACTGGTCACGAACGCGGCGCGGTACGGCACCGAACCAGGCGACTTCCTACGCGTCGTCCTCGACGCCGACCCCGGTTCTATCCGTATCGAGGTCCACGACCCGTCGCGTCGCCGGCCGCACTTCCGGCCCGAGAGCGACGAACGCGGTCGCGGTCGCGGACTCTTCATCGTCGATGCGCTCGCCTCTACCTGGGGCGTTGACGAGCGCCCCATGGGCAAGATCGTGTGGGCCGAACTGCGCTGGGGGGCACCCTCGTGACGGCTCTCCTTGCGCAGCTACTGCCCGGCCCCCGCTTCGTCGACGAGATGGTCGTCGCCTCGTGGATCGACCTTGAGAACTTCCGTCGGCCGATGCCTTTCGCGCTCCTTGGGCACCCCGAGGCCCGGCCCACCGAGAGCCCCGTCGGCATCGAGTCGGCCGTGACCCACATCGCGAAGGGTCTCGGCCTCGCCCGCGGCTCCCTGCGGGTGCCGGCAAGGCGAGCACTCACCAACCGGCGCCCCGGATGGGCCCTCGACTACCAGCACCCCGCGTGCGACCTCCTCTTGCCGGACCCCGGCCCCGAGTGGGGCGTCACCGTCCGGGCGACAGGCGGATGCATCGCGGTCGTCACCCTCAACCCCCTGTTGCCGGGGTCCTCCGCAGTGACGCACTACCGACAGGTATTCGAGTCGCGCCGTTACTACGCCGGCTACTGCGCCCTCGCGAACCCGTAGCCACCAACCGCAGATCCCACCCCGCCCGAGTGTCCCCATGACCTTGGGCGGGGTGCCGCTCCACGCCCCCGGCCACCGCGCCGCCCCGTCCTGACCACAGGAGGCACCGTGAGCACCATCGCCATAGAGCACGCTATCGAGTCCGTCGAGTGCGAGCTGACCGACAAATGCAACCTCACCTGTAGCCACTGCTGCACCAACAGCAGCCCCCAGGCGCCGGCGCCCACCATGACCCCCGAGGACTGGCACAAGGTCGTCGACGACGTCGCCGGCCTCGGCATCCCCGTCATCCAGTTCATTGGCGGCGAGGCGACCCTCGACCGGCACCTCCCCGACTACATCGGTCACGCCCTCGAACGGAACCTGCGGGTCGAGGTCTTTTCAAACTTGAAGATCGTTCAGCCGCGCATGTGGCGTGCATTCCAGCGGCCGAACGTGCAGCTCGCCGTCAGCTACTACAGCGACCAGGCCGCCCAACACGACGCCATCACCAACGGCCCCGGCTCCCACAAGCTCACCCGCGCCAACATCGTCAAGGCACTCAGCCTCGGAATCCCCATGCGGGCAGCCATCGTCAGCGTGAATGACGGGCAGCGCCTCAAAGAGGCCGCCGACGACCTGCGCTCGCTCGGAATCACCCGCATCCGCATCGACCGGACCCGCAAGGTCGGCCGCGCAGCCGACGAAACCCTCGACACCCCCGACGTCTCCGAGCTGTGCGGCAACTGCTTCCGCTCCCGCATCTCCGTCTCGCCCGACGGCAACGTCAACGGCTGCATCCTGTCCCCATGGCTGATCGCCGGCAACGTCCGCGAGCAGGGCCTCGCCAACGTCCTCCGCAGCCCCCGCGTGGCCGAACTCGCCGACATGATCCCCATGCCGACCCGCGGGCAGGCGTGCCCGCCCGACGATTCGGGAGACTGCTCACCCGCCAACACGACCGCGTGCGACCCTGCGTATGACTTCGCCCCTTACACCGAGACCCCCCTCGGAGCGCGCGCGTGACCTGGGAACGACACGCAATCGACCTGGCCGCCAGAATCACGACCCCCCACTCGCCGTGGCGGCCCGCCGTTGCCCGCACCGCGCGGCACCTGTTCGTGCCCCGATGGTGGGACCGCCGAGGGCGGGAACAGTTCGCCCTGCGGGCCCCGGCCGACAACGACGAGTGGTTCGCAGACGCCTACCGCGACACCTCGCTCCTAACCAAGGTGGGCACGCTTCACGCCGACCACGCCAGCGCCAGCGACGAACCTACGGGCCGGCCCACGTCCTCGGCGACCCTGCCGAGCCTGCTCCTCAAGCTCTACGGTCTGGCCGACATCGGCGAGGGTGACGTCGTCGCGGACATCGGCACGGGCAGCGCGTACGGCGCGGCCCTGCTCTGTCGGCGCCTGTCCGACGAGCAGGTACTGAGCGTGGACGTCGACCCCTACCTCGTCGATGTGGGGCGTGAACGCCTCGCGGACGTTGGTCTGCACCCCAGGGTCGAGGCAGTCGACGCGACCGGCCCCCTGCCGTGCGCCCCGGACAGCATCGACTGCATCGTCGCTTCCGTAGCCGTCCGCACCATCCCGGAAAGCTGGCTGTCCGCGCTGCGAGTGGGAGGCCGGCTGGTCACGACGATCGCCGGCACTTCCTTGCTGATCGTGGCCACGAAGAACGCGGACGGCGGCGCCAGCGGCGCAGTGTCCTGGGACCGGGCGGGATTCATGGTCGCTCGCCACGGCGAGGACTACCCACCACAAGCCCCGAAGGAGATGATCCGGGGCTTCATCCAGGAGGGCGCCGCCAAGGCCGTCTACCCCCTGCCTGTCGTCGATGTCGCGTCCGCATGGGACCTGCAATCCATGCTCGACGTGTCCCTACCGGGCATCGAACACGGCTACTGGGAAAACGACGGAATGCGTCACGCCGTCATGACCCACGCAGACGGTTCATGGGCCCGCGCAGTCGCCGCCGGCACCCACCCGGCAACCGTCCACCAGGGCGGCCCCCGTCGGCTCTGGGACGCCCTCGAAGACGTCCGCGGCTACTGGCTCGCACACGGCGAGTTGCCCGTTCGGGGCGCCCGCGTGATCGTCAAGCCCGACGGCCGAACGATCCTCGCCCGCGGAGAGTGGAGCGCAAAGCTCTAAGCACCAGCACCGTCGCGGCCCCGGTATCCACACCTGTGGAAGCCGGGGCCGCGGCCCGTTCTGGTGAACGTTCCCGCCCGTCCCACCGTGCAACAGAGCGGACCCGATCGCGACACGCGCCGTCTCGGCCGGGAGTGGCCTGTAATCAGGCCGTCGCAGATGTCAGGATCGGGGAGGGGTTGACCAACTCACATGCGCGCAGAAGAATTCCACGCAGCTACGTGATTGGTCTACACCACAGCGGTGTCGCATGTTGGGAGCCCCACAAAATGAACGAGCGTCCTTCCATCTCCAACATGCTCAAGGAGGAGCGGCGGTTCGCACCGCCCGCCGATCTGGCCGCCGCCGCCAATGTGACTCAGGCTGCGTACGCACAGGCCGACGCGGACCGGCTGGGCTTCTGGGCCGAGCAGGCGCGGCGGCTGAGCTGGGACACCGAGCCCACCGAGACGCTCGACTGGAGCAACCCGCCCTTCGCGAAGTGGTTCGCGGACGGCAAGCTGAACGTCGCGTACAACTGCGTGGACCGCCACGTCGAGGCCGGCAACGGCGACCGCGTGGCCATCCACTTCGAGGGCGAGCCCGGCGACAGCCGCTCGATCACCTACGCCGAGCTCAAGGACGAGGTCTCCAAGGCCGCGAACGCCCTGACCGAGCTGGGCGTACAGGCCGGCGACCGGGTCGCCGTCTACCTGCCGATGATCCCCGAGGCGGTCGTCGCGATGCTCGCGTGCGCCCGCGTCGGCGCCGCGCACTCCGTGGTCTTCGGCGGCTTCTCCGCCGACGCCGTCGCCTCCCGCATCCAGGACGCCGACGCGAAGCTGGTCATCACCTCCGACGGCGGCTACCGCCGCGGCAAGCCCTCCGCCCTGAAGCCCGCCATCGACGAGGCCGTCGCCAAGTGCCCGCAGGTCGAGCACGTCCTCGTCGTGCGCCGCACCGGCCAGGACACCGCCTTCACCGAGGGCCGCGACGTCTGGTGGCACGAGATCGTCGAGCGGCAGAGCGCCGAGCACGCGCCGCAGGCCTTCGACGCCGAGCACCCGCTCTTCATCCTCTACACCTCGGGGACCACGGGTAAGCCCAAGGGCATCCTGCACACCTCCGGCGGCTACCTCACGCAGGCCTCGTACACCCACCACGCGGTGTTCGACCTGAAGCCGGAGAGCGACGTCTACTGGTGCACCGCCGACATCGGCTGGGTGACCGGGCACTCCTACATCGTCTACGGGCCGCTCGCCAACGGCGCCACCCAGGTGATGTACGAGGGCACCCCGGACACCCCACACCAGGGCCGGTTCTGGGAGGTCGTGCAGAAGTACGGCGTCACCATCCTCTACACCGCGCCCACGGCGATCCGTACGTTCATGAAGTGGGGCGACGACATCCCCGCGAAGTTCGACCTGTCGAGCCTGCGCGTCCTGGGCTCGGTCGGCGAGCCGATCAACCCCGAGGCCTGGATCTGGTACCGCAAGCACATCGGCGGCGACCGCTGCCCGATCGTGGACACCTGGTGGCAGACCGAGACCGGCGCGATGATGATCTCCCCGCTGCCCGGCGTCACCGAGACCAAGCCCGGTTCGGCGCAGCGCGCGCTGCCCGGAATCGCCGCCACCGTCGTGGACGACGAGGCGAACGAGGTCCCGAACGGCGGGGGCGGCTACCTGGTCCTCACCGAGCCGTGGCCCTCGATGCTGCGCACCATCTGGGGCGACGACCAGAGGTACATCGACACGTACTGGTCGCGCTTCGAGGGCAAGTACTTCGCGGGCGACGGCGCCAAGAAGGACGAGGACGGCGACATCTGGCTGCTCGGCCGGGTGGACGACGTCATGCTGGTCTCCGGCCACAACATCTCGACCACCGAGGTGGAGTCGGCGCTCGTCTCGCACCCCTCGGTCGCCGAGGCGGCGGTCGTCGGCGCGAACGACGAGACCACCGGCCAGGCCATCGTGGCCTTCGTCATCCTGCGCGGCAGCGCCTCCGAGACGGACACGCTGGTCGGCGAGCTGCGCAACCACGTGGGTGCCACCCTCGGCCCGATCGCCAAGCCGAAGCGGATCCTGCCGGTGCAGGAGCTGCCGAAGACCCGCTCGGGCAAGATCATGCGCCGCCTGCTGCGCGACGTGGCCGAGAACCGCGCGGTCGGTGACGTCACCACGCTCGCGGACTCCTCGGTCATGGACCTGATCCAGAGCAAGCTGCCGGCGTCCGGCAGCGAGGACTGAGGTACCTCCCGGGGCCACCCGGCAGGACCCGTACGACACGACGAAAGGGGCATCCGGCGCGCCGCGCCGGATGCCCCTTTCGCACATAAAGTGACGATCACCGGATACGCCCACGCGTACACCCTGTAAAGTATTAGATGGTTAAAGAACTACTCCACAGGGTGCGCCGGGAAGTCTGGTCGGCAACGTGCTTCGCCATGCCGTCCAACCCACCCCGGAGGTGCCCCCCGTGGCCGCGCCCAGCCCCACCGACAACCAGAGCCGCAAGCTCCTCGGCCGCCTCTCGCTGCCGGAGCGCCGCTTCGTGGCCGACGCCCTGCGCGCCGAGACGGTCGGCGGCATCCTCCTCCTCGTGGCCGCGATCTCCGCCCTCATCTGGGCGAACGTGCCCGCCATCGCGGCGAGCTACGACAGCGTCCGCTCCTTCCACATCGGGCCCGCCTCCCTCGGGCTGGACCTTTCGCTCCAGCACTGGGCGGCCGACGGCCTGCTCGCCATCTTCTTCTTCGTCGCCGGCATCGAGCTCAAGCGCGAGCTCGTCGCGGGCGACCTGCGCGACGCCAAGGCGGCCGCGCTCCCGGTCATCGCCGCGATCTGCGGCATGGCCGTGCCCGCGCTGGTCTACGTACTGACCAACGTGCTCGGCAACGGCTCGATGGACGGCTGGGCGGTCCCAACCGCCACCGACATCGCCTTCGCCCTCGCCGTCCTCGCCGTCATCGGCACCTCGCTGCCGTCCGCACTGCGCGCGTTCCTGCTGACCCTGGCCGTCGTCGACGACCTGTTCGCCATCATGATCATCGCGGTGTTCTTCACCAGCGAGATCAACTTCCTGGCGCTCGGCGGGGCGGTCGCGGGCCTGGTCCTCTTCTGGTTCCTGCTCCGGGTGAACGTGCGCGGCTGGTACGTCTACGTCCCGCTCGCCCTGGCCGTCTGGGGCCTGATGTACAACAGCGGCGTCCACGCCACCATCGCCGGTGTCGCCATGGGCCTGATGCTGCGCTGCCACCGCAAGGAGGGCGAGCACCACTCCCCCGGCGAGCACATCGAGCACCTGGTCCGGCCCGTCTCGGCCGGTCTGGCCGTCCCGCTCTTCGCCCTGTTCTCGGCCGGCGTCTCCCTCTCCGACGAGTCCATCGGCCAGGTCTTCACCCGGCCGGAGCCCCTCGGCGTGGTGCTCGGCCTCGTCGTCGGCAAGACGCTCGGCATCTTCGGCGGCACCTGGCTGGCCGCCCGCTTCACCAAGGCGGAGCTCAACGACGACCTCGCCTGGCCGGACGTCTTCGCCGTCGCCTCGCTCGCCGGCATCGGCTTCACCGTCTCGCTCCTGATCGGCGAGCTCGCCTTCACCGACGACCCCGTCCTCACGGACGAGATCAAGGCCGCCGTCCTGATCGGGTCGCTCATCGCCGCGGTCGTCGCGTGCGTCCTGCTGAAGATGCGCAACCGGAAGTACAAGGCGCTCATCGAGGACGAGGAGCGCGACGACGACCTCGACGGCATCCCCGACATCTACGAGCAGGACAAGCCGGACTACCACCTGCGGATGGCGAAGATCTACGAGGCCAAGGCCGCGGAGCACCTGCGCAAGGCCGAGGAGGCCACCGCCTTGGCGCAGGACGCCGCAGCCGAAGCGCCGGGCGGCGCCAGCGTCGACGACGGCCGTCCGGCATGATCTGACTGACGACAGGACAGCCGTCGCAGTCGGACGACAAAGGGAGAGAGCGATGAGCGCAGTGGACCAAGGGGCCCCAGGAGCCGAGCGCACACTTGGCCAGCTGGTCGCCTCGGCCACCGCCGAGATGTCCGCCCTGGTGCACGACGAGATCGCCCTCGCCAAGGTGGAGATCAAGCAGGACGTCAAGCGCGCGGGCATCGGCAGCGGCGCGGCCATCGTCGCGGGCGTGCTCCTCCTCTTCTCGCTGCCGGTGCTGAGCTTCGCGGCGGCGTACGGGATCCACAACCTGGGGCTCGGGCTGGCCTGGTCCTTCCTGATCGTCGGTGTGGCGTTCTGGCTGCTCGCGGGCGTGATCGGGTTGGTCGCCATGGCGAAGTTCAAGAAGATCAAGCCGCCGGTGAAGACCATCGCCTCGGTCAAGGAGACGGCGGCCCTCGTCGGCACCGTCAAGCCCCACGCCCGGTCGGTCAGTGACAATGCCGTGGGTGTGGCACGCTCGTCCTCATGACAGCCCCCTCGTCCGATTCCGGCACCTCCGGTACGCCCCCCACCGCCGCCACGGCGGTCCGGATCGGCATCCCCGGCGGGCGGGAAGTGACACACCGGGACGTCGCGGCCAATGGGGCGCGGTTCCACGTCGCCGAGCTGGGTGACGGACCGCTGGTGCTGCTCCTGCACGGGTTCCCGCAGTTCTGGTGGACGTGGCGGCACCAGATGACCGCCCTCGCCGACGCGGGCTACCGGGCGGTCGCGATGGACCTGCGCGGGGTGGGCGGCAGCGACCGCACCCCGCGCGGCTACGACCCGGCCAACCTGGCGCTCGACATCACCGGGGTCGTACGGTCCCTCGGCGAGCCCGACGCCGCCCTGGTCGGGCACGACCTGGGCGGCTACCTCGCCTGGACGGCGGCGGTGATGCGGCCGAAGCTGGTGCGCCGGCTGGTCGTGTCCTCGATGCCGCACCCGCGCCGCTGGCGCTCCGCGATGCTGTCCGACTTCGGGCAGACCCGAGCCAGTTCGCACATCTGGGGCTTCCAGCGGCCGTTCGTGCCGGAGCGTCAGCTCGTCGCCGACGACGGGGCGCTCGTCGGAGAGCTGATCCGGGACTGGTCGGGCCCGCGGCTCCCCGAGGAGGACGACGTCGCGGTGTACCAGCGCGCGATGTGCATCCCCTCCACGGCGCACTGCTCGGTCGAGCCGTACCGCTGGATGATGCGGTCCATGGCCCGGCCCGACGGCTTGCAGTTCAACCGGCGCATGAAGCGGCCGGTGCGGGTGCCGACGCTGCACCTGCACGGCTCGCTCGACCCGGTGATGCGGACGCGGAGTGCCGCGGGGTCCGGTCAGTACGTCGAAGCCCCGTACCGCTGGCGGCTCTTCGACGGTCTCGGGCACTTCCCGCACGAGGAGGACCCGGCGGCGTTCTCGGCCGAGCTGGTCAACTGGCTGAAGGATCCCGAGCCGGACCGCTGAGCCCGATCGGGTCGCTTATATGACAAGCATTCAATTGCCTGGCGCATAGGCCAATTGGCCGCCCTCAACGCGATTACCGACCTTGGGCCCCGGGCACAGCTCGGAGTATGGGCTGGACGCACGACTACGGTGACACCGCACACGAACGCCGCTCGACGGTCACGCCGGGCACGCACAGGGGGCAGGGCCGCGAAGGCCACGACGACCCCCGACTCGGAATTCCGCGCATCCTGCGCCGGCGGGCCCGCTGGGTCTCCGCCCGGCTCAGGCACCAGCGTACGTAGGCACACGGGCCCTGGAGGGGCTCCGGGGGCTCCGGGGCCCCGCAGGGATGCGGGAGCCCCTCACGGCTCCCGTACGGCTCAGAGGGCGCAGCCCTGGCTGTCGACCCGGCGGTTCGCCGTCTCCCCGATCCGGATGTCCTCGCGGATCTCGTCCGTGGTCAGGGCGTAACCGGTGTGGGGGTCGTCGAGGGACTTCGCGAAGACGACCCCGTACACCTTGCCGTCGGGCGTCAGCAGCGGGCCGCCGGAGTTGCCCTGGCGGACCGTCGCGTACAGGGAGTAGACGTCCCGTCGCACGGTTCCCCGGTGGTAGATGTCCGGGCCGCTGGCGTTGATCCGGCCGCGGACGCGCGCCGAGCGGACGTCGTACGCGCCGTTCTCCGGGAAGCCCGCGACGATGGCGTCGCTGCCGCTCGCCGCGCCCTTGTCGGTGAACTCCAGCGCCGGCGCCTTCAGCTTGGGCACGTCCAGGACGGCGATGTCGCGCTCCCAGTCGTAGAGCACGACCTTGCCGTCGTAGAGCTTGCCCTCGCCGCCGACCTGCACCGTCGGTTCGCCGACCCCGCCGACGACGTGCGCGTTGGTCATCACCTTGCCCGGCGCGAAAACGAAGCCGGTGCCCTCCAGCACCTTGCTGCAGGCGGGCGCCGTGCCGACGACCTTCACGATCGACTGCTTGGCGTGCTCGGCCACGGGGCTGCTCGCGAGCAGCGGGTCCGGCGGCTTGACCTCGGTGATCGGCTCGTTGGAGAACGGGCTGAAGACCTGGGGGAAGCCGTTGCGCGCCAGGGTGGAGCTGAAGTCCGAGAACCAGGTGTTCGCCTGCGCGGGAAGGACCCGCGAGACGCCGAAGAGCACCTTGGAGTTGCGGACTTCCTTGCCCAGCGTGGGAATCGACGTGCCGGCGACCAAGGAACCGATCAGCCACGCCACCAGCAGCATCGCGACCACGTTCACCAGGGCGCCGCCCGTCGCGTCCAGCGCGCGGGCCGGGGACCATGTGATGTGGCGCCGGAGCTTGTTGCCCAGGTGGGTGGTCAGGGCCTGGCCGATCGAGGCACAGACGATGATCACGACCACGGCGATGATGACGACCGTGGTGGACACCTGGGTGCCGTTGTCGGTGACCCGGTCCCAGATCAGGGGCAGCAGGGACACGGCGACGAGACCACCGCCGAGGAAGCCGATCACCGACAGGATGCCGACGACGAACCCCTGGCGGTAGCCGACGATCGCGAACCACACGGCGGCGAGCAGCAACAGGATGTCCAGCACGTTCACAGGGGCCACCGTCTCATGCGCGCCAGTCGAGCGGGACTTCCCGGGACCGGTCCCAGGGGCGCTCCCAGCCGGCGAAGTGCAGGATCCTGTCGATCACCCCGGCGGTGAAACCCCAGACCAGAGCCGATTCCACAGTGAAGGCCGGGCCCTGGAAGCCGCCGGGGTGAACGACGGTGACCCTGTGTGCGGGGTCCGTGAGATCGGCCACGGGCACCGTGAAGACGCGGGCGGTCTCGGCCGGGTCGACCACGCCGACCGGGCTGGGGGCGCGCCACCAGCCGAGCACCGGGGTCACGACGAACTCGCTGACCGGGATGTAGAGCGGGGGCAGCACCCCGAAGAGCTGGACCCCGGCCGGGTCCAGACCGGTCTCCTCCTCCGCCTCGCGCAGGGCCGCGCGCAGCGGGCCGGTGGTGCGCGGGTCGCCGTCCTCGGGGTCGAGGGCGCCGCCGGGGAAGGAGGGCTGGCCGGGGTGCGAGCGCAGGGTGCCGGCGCGCTCCATCAGCAGCAGCTCGGGGCCGCGGGGGCCCTCCCCGAAGAGGATGAGCACGGCCGACTGGCGGCCGCGGCCGTCCTCCGGCGGCAGGAACCGGCTGAGCTGGGTGGGGCGGACCGTCCGGGCCGCCTCGACGACGGGGTCCAGCCAGTCGGGCAGTCCACGGGTGCGCAGGTCGATGCTTCCGCGCGGGCCGCGCCTTGTGCCGTACGGGGCCCCCTGCGCGGTGGCTGCGCCGGGCCCGGCGGTGCCCGCCTGGCGGTTCTGCGTGGCCTCTGTCATAGGCACCCCTGTCCGTGCTTCTGCGGTTCCCCACGTTCCGCCAAACGCGGTGCGGGTAGCGATTCGTTCCTTGCGGGTGCGGCTCCGCTGCCGGGGCTCCGCCCCGGACCCCGCGCCTCAAACGCCGGCGGGGCTGGATTTGGCCGGCGCCGGGAGCCCCGGGTAGTCCGGGGGCGGGCTCAGGCGCTGGCCGGGCTGGCCGCCCTTCTCGTACTTCAGGAGCTTCGCCGCCTTCTCCGGGTCGGTCTCGCCCTCCCCGTAGGCCGGGCAGAGCGGTGCGATCGGGCAGGCCCCGCAGGCGGGCTTGCGGGAATGGCAGATCCGGCGGCCGTGGAAGACGACGCGGTGCGAGAGCATCGTCCACTCGCTCTTCGGGAAGATCGCGCAGATCTCCGCCTCGACCTTCTCGGGGTCCTCCTGCTCGGTCCACTTCCAGCGCCGCACCAGCCGCCCGAAGTGGGTGTCGACCGTGATCCCGGGGACGCCGAAGGCGTTGCCTAGGACCACGTTCGCCGTCTTGCGGCCCACCCCGGGGAGCGTCACCAGGTCCTCGATCCGGCCCGGCACCTCACCGCCGAAGTTGTCGCGCAGGGCCTGCGAGAGGCCCAGGAGGGACTTGGCCTTCGCCCGGAAGAACCCGGTCGGCCGGATGATCTCCTCCAGCGCCTCCGGATCGGCTCCGGCCATGTCCTCGGGGGTCGGGTACGCGGCGAAGAGGGCCGGGGTCGTCTGGTTCACGCGCAGGTCGGTGGTCTGCGCGGACAGGACGGTGGCGACCAGCAGCTCGAAGGAGTTGCGGAAGTCGAGCTCCGGGTGCGCGTACGGGTAGACCTCCGCCAGCTCGCGGTTGATCCTGCGCGCCCGCCGCACCATCGCCAGATGACTCTCCGGCTTCGCCCCGGCCTTCTTGACCTTGCTCTCTGCCATCCCCGAAGGCTACGCCGGACAGCCCTCCGCCCGTGGGCGGACGTGCTCCTCCGCCCGGCAGGGGTTTCTTGGCCGAAGCTTTGCCCTGAAGTGGGGGTCACTGCTCCGGGAGGGCTCCCACCGGGCCGTGTTCGCCCACGGCTGAATCCATCGTGGCCGTCACTCCCCGGACCCCTTGGCCTGTGCTCTCACCGGCCTGTTGGACACCCCGCAGGTCCGGGACACGGCGGCGACGACCGCCCCGGACCTCAGGTAACACCACCCCGATCGGCCTCTCGCCGCACAGCACACCCGTACGTCCGGCATCCTTGTGATGAACGTGATTGATCGCACTGTTTGAGCCGTCCGGCAAAATGGGGGAGCGATCCCCCGGCTGGTCGACATAGGAGAGAGACTCGTGGACGACGTACTGCGGCGTGCCCCGCTCTTCGCGGCGCTCGATGACGAGCAGGCCGCGGAGCTCCGCGCCTCCATGGGCGAGGTGACCCTCGCACGTGGTGACGCCCTGTTCCACGAGGGCGACCCCGGTGACCGGCTCTACGTCGTCACCGAGGGCAAGGTGAAGCTCCACCGCACCTCCCCCGACGGCCGCGAGAACATGCTGGCCGTCCTCGGCCCCGGAGAGCTGATCGGCGAGCTGTCGCTGTTCGACCCGGGCCCGCGCACCGCCACCGCCACCGCGCTGACCGAGGTCAAGCTGCTGGGTCTGGGTCACGGAGACCTCCAGCCCTGGCTGAACGCCCGGCCCGAGGTGGCGACCGCGCTGCTGCGCGCCGTCGCTCGGCGCCTGCGCAAGACCAACGACCAGATGTCCGACCTGGTCTTCTCCGACGTTCCGGGCCGCGTGGCCCGTGCGCTCCTCGACCTGTCGCGCCGATTCGGCGTGCAGTCGGAGGAGGGCATCCACGTCGTGCACGACCTCACGCAGGAGGAGCTGGCCCAGCTCGTCGGCGCGTCGCGCGAGACCGTGAACAAGGCCCTGGCCGACTTCGCGGGGCGCGGATGGCTCCGTCTGGAGGCTCGCGCCGTGATCCTGCTGGACGTGGAGCGGCTCGCGAAGCGGTCCCGCTGACGCTGGTCTTAGCCGTTGAGGGGTCCTGCCCGGGTGGGCGGGGCCCCTTTTCGCGTCCCTGCGGCGCCGTTCCGGGGGCTCCGCCCCCGCGCCCCCGCGCCCCCGCGCCTCAACGGCCGGCGGGGCTGATTTTGGCGGCGCAGGAGGCACAGTGGACCCATGGAGCACAGAGGCCTCGACGCGTACGGGTACTTCGAGCGCGAAGGCTCGCTCGGGCAGGTGCAGGCCGACTTCCGGCCGCTCGTCGCCGCCGTGCGGGAGCGGATCGGGGAGGCGTACGGGCGACGGCTGCACAGCGCCTACCTGTACGGATCCGTGCCGCGCGGGACGGCCCGGCCCGGGCGGTCCGACCTCGACCTGCTGATCGCCCTGCACCGCGCGCCCCGCGACGAGGACCGCGACACCACCGAGGCACTGGCGCGCGGCATCGACGAGGAGTTCGCGGAGATCGACGGCGTCGGGATCCTGCTGTACGGCAAGGACCGGCTGCTGAGCGAGCAGGAACGTTACGACCTGGGCTGGTTCCTCGCCTGCCTGTGCACCCCGCTGCTCGGCGCGGACCTGGCCGAGCACCTGCCCCGCTACCGTCCGGACGGCCTGCTCGCCCGCGAGACCAACGGCGACCTGGCCGAGCTGCTGCCCAAGGTGCGCGAACGGATCCGGACGGCGGCCGCGCCGGAGGAGTACCGCAGGCTGTGCCGGGGCGTCTCGCGGCACCTCGTACGGACCGGGTTCACCCTCGTCATGCCGCGGTGGGGCGGCTGGACCAGCGACCTCACCGAGGCGGCGGAGGTGTTCGGCCAGTACTACCCCGGGCGCGCCGACCAGATGCGCGCCGCGGCCGCCGCCGCCCTGGACCCGGTCGCGGACCCGGCCGTGCTGCGCGCCTACGTCGAGGACCTCGGGCCGTGGCTCGCGGACGAGTACACGGCCCGGCACGGGACGAAGAAACCCCGTCCGGCCTAGCGCGCCCGCGGCCCGCTCACTCCGGGTTTCCGGGGATCAGCCCGTGCTCCGTCAGGTACTCCAGCTGCGCGCGTACGGACCATTCCGCGGCCGGCCACAGCGACCGGTCCACGTCCGCGTAGACGTGGGCGACGACCGCCTCGGGGGTGGTCAGGCCGTTCTCGACGGCCGTCTCGATCTGCGCGAGGCGGTGGGCCCGGTGGGCGAGGTAGAACTCCACCGCGCCCTGCGCGTCGTCCAGGACCGGCCCGTGGCCCGGGAGCACCGTGTGGACCCCGTCGTCGACCGTCAGCGAGCGCAGCCGGCGCAGGGAGTCCAGGTAGTCGCCGAGCCGCCCGTCGGGGTGCGCGACGACGGTGGTGCCGCGCCCCAGGACCGTGTCGCCGGTCAGGACCGCGCGGTCGGCCGGCAGGTGGAAGCAGAGCGAGTCCGCGGTGTGGCCGGGTGTCGGGACCACCCGCAGTTCCAGGCCGCCCGTGCGGATGACGTCCCCGGCGGCCAGGCCCTCGTCGCCCAGGCGCAGGGCCGGGTCCAGGGCGCGGACCTTCGTCCGGGTCAGCTCGGCGAAGCGGGCCGCGCCCTCCGCGTGGTCGGGGTGCCCGTGGGTGAGGAGGGTGAGCCCGACCCGCTTGCCCGCCTCCTCGGCGGCGGCGATGACCGCGCGCAGGTGTACGTCGTCCAGCGGGCCGGGGTCGATCACCACGGCCAGGTCGGAGCCGGGCTCGGAGACGAGCCAGGTGTTGGTGCCGTCGAGGGTCATCGGGGAGGCGTTCGGAGCCAGGACGTTCACCGCGCGGGCGGTGGCGGGTCCGGAGGCGACCACTCCGCGGGGCTGGCCGGGCAGGGCGGCGGCATCGGTCATGCGGGGGCTCCTCCGGGGCGCTCGGGGCCGGGGCTCGCGGGGCCGGGGCTCGCGGGGCCCCGGTCCGCGAGGCGGACGCGCTTGGTGAACTCGTCGTGGCCCGGCCAGCTGAGCACGAGCTCCCCGTCCGTCAGGGTGGCCTGGGCGAGGACCGGGGTCAGGTCCTGGGCGCCGGCCGCGGCGAGGGCCTCGGCGGGGCTCCCGTACGGCTCCAGGGAGCGCAGGGTGGTGATGGTGGGCGGCATCATCAGCAGCTCGCCCTTGTCGTAGCCGGCGGCGGCGTCGGCGGGGCGGATCCAGACCGTGCGGTCGGCCTCGGTGGAGGCGTTGCGGGTGCGCTGCCCTTCGGGGAGGGCCGCGACGAAGAACCAGGTGTCGTACCGGCGCGGCTCGAACTCCGGGGTGATCCAGCGGGCCCACGCGCCGAGCAGGTCGGAGCGCAGCACCAGGCCCCGGCGGTCCAGGAACTCGGCGAAGGACAGCTCACGGGCGACCAGGGCCGCGCGGGCGGCTTCCCACTCCTCGCCGGTGGTGTCCCCGACGACGGTGTCCGCGGACTCGCCCGCGAGCAGCACCCCGGCCTCCTCGAAGGTCTCGCGGACGGCTCCGCAGACGATCGCCTGGGCGGTGGCGGGGTCGGTGCCCATCCGCTCGGCCCACTCGGCACGGCTCGGGCCGGCCCAGCCGATGAGGTGGTCCTCGTCGCGGGGGTCCACGCCGCCGCCGGGGTACGCGTACGCGCCTCCGGCGAAGGCCATCTCGGCCCGGCGGCGCAGCATGTGCACGGCGGGGCCGTCGGGGGTGTCGCGCAGCAGCATCACGGTGGCCGCTCGCCTCGGTTCCACCGGGGTGAGGGCGCCGTCCGCGAGCGCGCGGATCCGGTCGGGCCACTCCGGCGGGTACCACTGACCTCCGGCGGAGGTCTCTTGCTGACCGTACTGACCATTCGGCATGGCGGGATGCTACGGGCATCCGGGCCGATGTTCGAGGGGTGCCCTCGCAGACCCCGCTGCGCGGGGCGCTGCCCGGCTGCGGATGTGCCTCTGCGCGGGCCGGAGTCCCCGCTGCGACCCCCACCGCTGCGCGGGCCGGAGTCGACCCTCGCCGCTGCGCGGGGCGAAGTCCCCTACCCGCCCTTCGCCCGTTCCCCGGGCTGCGCCCGGACCCCCTGGGGCTCCGCCCCAGACCCCGGTCCTCAAACGCCGGACGGCTGAAAAGACGCTGGACGGCTGGAAAGACGCCGGAGGGGCTGAAGCTGCCCGTAGGACAGCTTCAGCCCCTCCGGGCAGACGTTTCAGCCCCGCCGGGGGCGGACGCCGGGGTCAGGCTCCCGGGACCAGCTCGACCTGGATCTCGATCTCGACCGGTGCGTCCAGCGGGAGGACCGCCACGCCGACCGCGCTGCGGGCGTGGACGCCCTTGTCGCCGAGGACCGCGCCCAGCAGCTCGCTCGCGCCGTTCAACACGCCCGGCTGGGCCGTGAAGTCGGGGGCGGAGGCGATGAAGCCCACCACCTTCACGACGCGCGCGATCTTGTCGAGGTCGCCGACGACGGACTTCACCGCGGCCAGCGCGTTCAGCGCGCAGGTCGCGGCCAGTTCCTTGGCCTGCTCCGCCGAGACCTCGGCGCCCACCTTGCCGGTGACCGGCAGGTTGCCCTTGACCATCGGGAGCTGGCCCGCGGTGTACACGTAGGCACCCGACCGGACGGCCGGCTGGTACGTGGCCAGCGGCGGGACGACCTCGGGGAGGGTCAGGCCGAGTTCGGCCAGCTTCGCCTCGACGACTCCGCTCATGCCGCCTTCTCCCGCTTCAGGTAGGCCACGAGCTGCTCGGGGTTGTTCGGGCCGGGAACGACCTGGACGAGCTCCCAGCCGTCCTCGCCCCAGGTGTCCAGGATCTGCTTGGTGGCGTGGACCAGCAGCGGGACGGTCGCGTATTCGAACTTCTTGGTCATGGGAGCGAGCGTAGTGCCTGCCGTGCGGGGCCCCGCCACCACCGCCGCCGCCCGGGAGGAATTAGGCTCGGGCCCTGTGAGCAGGCTCCAGGTGGTCAGCGGCAAGGGCGGCACCGGCAAGACCACGGTCGCCGCGGCACTCGCGCTCGCCCTCGCACGCGAGGGCAGGCGGACTCTTCTGGTGGAGGTCGAGGGCAGGCAGGGCCTCGCCCAGGTCTTCGGGGCGGAGGCGCTCCCCTACGAGGACCGGAAGATCGCCGTCGCCTCGGGCGGCGGTGAGGTCTACGCGCTCGCCATCGACGCGGAGCGGGCGCTCCTCGACTACCTCCAGATGTTCTACAAGCTCGGCTCGGCCGGACGCGCCCTCAAGAAGCTCGGCGCCATCGACTTCGCGACGACCATCGCGCCGGGGCTGCGGGACGTGCTCCTGACGGGCAAGGCGTGCGAGGCGGTGCGGCGCAAGGACAAGGCCGGCCGGTTCGTCTACGACCACGTGGTCATGGACGCTCCGCCGACCGGGCGGATCACCCGCTTCCTGAACGTCAACGACGAGGTGGCGGGTCTGGCCCGGTTCGGGCCGATCCACAACCAGGCACAGGCCGTCATGAAGGTGCTCAAGTCCCCCGAGACGGCCGTGCACCTGGTCACCCTGCTGGAGGAGATGCCCGTGCAGGAGACCGCCGACGGGATCGCCGAACTCCGGCAGGCGGGCCTGCCGGTGGGGCGGGTCATCGTCAACATGGTCCGGCCCCACCACCTCGACGAGGACGCCCTGCTCTCCGCCGCCGGCGAGCGGCGCTCCGACGTCTCCAGGGCGCTGTCCCGGGCCGGCCTCGGCAGCGCCCGGCGCGGCGGACCGGCCGAACGGCTGGTGGACCCGCTGCTCGCGCAGGCCTCGGAGCACGCGAGCCGGGTGGAGCTGGAGCGCGCCCAGCGCACCGTACTGGCGGGCCTGCGCGTACCGACGTACGAACTCCCCATGCTCGGCGCGGGGATGGACCTGGCCGGGCTCTACGGGCTCGCCGCGGAGCTGCGGAAGCAGGTGGGCGAGGAATGAGCGAGGCCGGGACGATGGAGGCGACGATGGACGCTCCCCCGCGGCTGGACGTCGACCGGCTGCTGGACGATCCGCAGACCCGGATCATCGTGTGCTGCGGGGCGGGCGGGGTCGGCAAGACCACGACCGCCGCGGCGCTCGGGGTACGGGCGGCGGAGCGCGGGCGCAAGGTGGTCGTCCTGACCATCGACCCGGCGCGCAGGCTGGCCCAGTCGATGGGGATCGACTCGCTCGACAACACCCCGCGCCGGGTCTCCGGGGTGTCCGAGAACGGGAACGGCGGCGAACTGCACGCCATGATGCTCGACATGAAGCGGACCTTCGACGAGATCGTCGAGGGCCACTCCGACCCCGAGCGGGCGCAGGCCATCCTCGCCAACCCCTTCTACCAGTCCCTGTCGGCCGGCTTCGCGGGCACGCAGGAGTACATGGCGATGGAGAAGCTGGGGCAGCTCCGGGCCCGGGACGACTGGGACCTGATCGTGGTGGACACCCCGCCGAGCCGCTCCGCGCTGGACTTCCTGGACGCGCCGGGGCGCCTGGGGTCCTTCCTGGACGGGAAGTTCATCAGGGTGCTGATGGCTCCGGCGAAGGTGGGCGGCCGGGCGGGGATGAAGTTCCTCAATGTCGGCATGTCGATGATGACGGGCACGCTGAGCAAGCTGATGGGTGCCTCGCTGCTGAAGGACGTACAGACCTTCGTGGCCGCCATGGACACGATGTTCGGCGGATTCCGCACCCGCGCGGACGCGACCTTCCAGCTCCTCCAGGCTCCCGGCACGGCGTTCCTCGTGGTCTCCGCGCCCGAACCGGACGCGCTGCGCGAGGCCGCGTACTTCGTGGAGCGGCTGGCCGCGGAGCGGATGCCGCTGGCCGGGCTCGTACTGAACCGGGTGCACGGCAGCGGCGCCGAACAGCTGTCGGCGGAGCGGGCGTTGGCCGCCGCGGAGAATCTTGAAGAAGGCGGCATTGTGGATCAGGAGTCCGGGAAAGCTGGACTTCGTGACTCCACGGACACCGGCTCCGACTCCGACACGGACCCCACCTTCGACCCCGACTCCGACACCCGCACCGAGCGAGAGACCGGCGCCGACGCCGACGTGGACGTGATCACGGCAGGACTGCTCCACCTGCACGCGGAGCGCATGCAGGTCATCGCGCGCGAACAGCGCACGCGTGACCGCTTCACCTCGCTGCACCCCGAGGTGGCGGTGGCCGAAGTGGCCGCCCTGCCCGGCGACGTACACGACCTCGCCGGGCTGCGGGCCATCGGAGAGCGACTCGCGGCCGGGGTTCCGGCCGGAGCGTAGGCGTTCCTACGACGTGGTGCCCAGGTGGTCTACCCGGCTGCCGCGTACGTCTCGTACGGAACGTCGATCTCCCCATCGGCATCCATGGTGAGGATGCCCGTACTGCGCTCGTACTCCGTGCGGGCGGTTTCGAGCAGTCGCCGCCACGAGGTGACGGTGGGACGCCGGCGCAACAGCGCACGTCGTTCCCGCTCGGTCATTCCGCCCCACACTCCGAACTCGACACGATTGTCGAGCGCGTCGGCCAGGCACTCGGTCCGCACCGGACATCCGGTGCACACCGCCTTGGCCCTGTTCTGTGCCGCTCCTTGAACGAACAGTTCATCCGGATCGGTAGTGCGGCAGGCTGCCTGCGCACTCCAGTCGGTAACCCAGCCCATCCCGGCGCCGTCCTCTCCCGAATCGAGGCTCCCCCACGGCGGTAGCGGCATATTCACCGCTACCAGTTGAGGACGTTACGGAAGGTGGGCACAGTGCAACACCCCCGACGGGCCCAATCTTGAATGGTCCGAACGGACTATGGGTAAGCGGCAGATCACCCGACGGAGTGATCCTGCGACATGCCCGGCCATTCCGGCGATTTGGGCGAAATCGACGGGGCATGCTGATCACAGGAGGCGAGATTCGGACATGCGTCCACCCCATTCGGGAAGGGTGAAAAACAAGCCGAGGGGTTGATGTCCCACCGCACTGCTGTGACAGTTGAGGACAGCTTAGGCCAAGGCATTCGCGCGTGTCCGGCGAATGAGAACGTAGGCTGCCCTCTATGGGAAAGAAGCGCTCGGGCGGCGGGCTCACGGGGCCACAGCAGGCCGCCAAGTTCCTCGGTGTGTCCGTTCTCTCCGGGGTTGTACTCGCCGGCATCGCGATCCCGGGCGCAGGCGCCCTGGGGCTCGCGGCCAAGGGCACGGTCGAGGGGTTCGATGAGATCCCGGCCAATCTCAAGACACCGCCGCTGAGCCAGCGCACCACGATTCTGGACTCGGAGGGTGGCCTGATCGCCACGGTCTATTCGCGTGACCGGCAGGTGGTCCCGATCACGGCCATCTCCCCGTACATGCAGAAGGCCATCGTCGCGATCGAGGACTCCCGTTTCTACGAGCACGGCGCGATCGACCTCAAGGGCATCCTGCGTGCGGTCAACCGCAATGCCCAGGAGGGCGGCGCGGCGCAGGGCGCGTCGACGCTGACGCAGCAGTACGTGAAGAACGTCTTCGTCGAGGAAGCCGGCGACGACGAGACGAAGGTGCGCGAGGCCCAGGAGAAGAGCCTCGGGCGCAAGATCCGCGAGCTGAAGTACTCGATCCAGGTCGAGGAGGAGCTCGGGAAGCAGAAGATCCTCGAGAACTACCTCAACATCACGTACTTCGGGCAGCAGGCGTACGGAATCGAATCCGCCGCCCACCGCTACTTCAGCAAGCCCGCCAAGGACCTGACCCTGGAAGAGTCGGCGCTGCTGGCGGGCGTGGTCCAGTCGCCGAGCCGTTACGACCCGCTGAACGACTCGCAGGAGGCGATGAAGCGCCGCAACATCGTCCTCCAGCGCATGGCGGACGTGAAGGACATCTCCCAGGCCGAGGCGGACGCCGCGAAGGCGAAGCCGGTCACGCTGAAGGTGACCAAGCCGAAGAACGGCTGCATCACCGCCGTCAAGGGCGCGGGCTTCTTCTGCGACTTCGTGCGCAACACCTTCCTCGACGACACCGCCTTCGGAAAGACCCGCGAGGAGCGGGCGAAGGTCTGGAACCAGGGCGGCCTGACGGTCCGTACGACCCTGGACCCGCAGTCGCAGGACTCCGTCAACGAGTCCATCAAGGACCACGTGGACCAGGACGACAAGGTCGCGACGGCCGTCACCCTCGTCCAGCCCGGCACCGGGCGGGTCCTCGCCATGGGGCAGTCCAAGCCGTACGGCTTCGGCAAGGACGAGACCCAGATCAACTTCTCGGTGGACAAGAGGATGGGCGGCTCGAACTTCGGCTTCCCGACCGGCTCCACCTTCAAGGCGTTCGTCGCGGCGGCGGCCATCGAGGGCGGACTGCCGCCGACGAAGATGTACCAGTCCCCGTACGACATGGACTACCCGAGCCCGGTGCGGACCTGCGGCGACAAGCCCTGGGTCAACACCGGCAACCCGCCCGCGCGGGTGGAGAACGAGACCGAGTCCGAGGTCGGCCCGTACGGGATGAAGGAGGCGATGGCCAAGTCGGTCAACACCTACTTCGTGGAGATGATCTCCGAGATCGGCATGTGCCCCGTCACCGAGATGACCACCAAGCTCGGTGTGATCCCGGCCAACGGCGCCAAGCTCCCCGAGGTCCCGGCCATCGCGCTGGGCAGTGAGGGCATGTCCCCGCTGACCATGGCCAACGCCTACGCCACGTTCGCCAACCGCGGCGTGTACTGCACCCCGGTCACCATCGAGTCGATCACCGACGCGCACGGCAAGGCGCTGACCGTCCCGAAGACCAAGTGCGGACGCGCGATGACGGAGACGACCGCCGACACGATCAACACGCTCCTGCTCGGCGTGGTCGACTCCGGTACGGGCCAGCGGTCGGGTCTGACGGACCGGCAGAGCGCGGGCAAGACGGGTACCACCGACAGCCGTTACAACGCCTGGTTCGTCGGCTACACGCCGAACATGTCCGGCGCGACCTGGGTCGGCTCCGGCGGCGCCAAGCAGGTGTCCATGGAGAACATCACCATCGGCGGCCAGTACTACGACAAGGTCTTCGGTGGCGGCCTGCCCGGCCCGATCTGGAAGCAGGCGGTCTCCGGCGCGCTCTCCGGCCGCGAGGCCCCGGGCTTCACCACGGTGAACATCCCCGACACTCCGAGCCCGGCCCCCGGCGGCAAGCCCACTACCGGCAAGCCCACCAAGCCCGGCAAGCCGGGCCGCGACGGCAAGCCCGGTGACGGGCGGCCCGGCACCGCCGCCGGAGCCACCGGCGGAACCACCGGCGGGACCGACGGCGGCACGGGCGGCACCGACCCGCTCGGCGGAATCACGTTCCCGCCGGGCATCATCGGCGGCCGCGACTAGGACCCGCAGGGAAGAACGAAGGAGGGCCCCCACCAGATCCGCATCCGGATCGGTGGGGGCCCTCCCTGTTTCCCCGACGGGGGAACGCGTACTGGGCCAGGTGGTACTAGGCCAGGTGCTTCTTGACGGCGGCGGCGACGCGGCCGCCCTCCGCCAGACCCGCGACCTTCGGGTTCACGATCTTCATCACGGCGCCCATGGCCCGCGGCCCCTCGGCGCCCGCCGCCTTGGCCTCCTCGACGGCCTGCGCCACGATCGCGTCGAGCTCGGCCTCGCCGAGCTGCTTGGGCAGGTAGGTGTCGAGGAACTCGCCCTCGGCGGTCTCCCGCGCGGCCTGCTCGGGACGGCCACCCTGCGCGAAGGCGTCCGCGGCCTCGCGGCGCTTCTTCGCCTCCTTCGCGATCACCTTGAGGACTTCCTCGTCGGAGAGCACCCGGGCTTCCTTGCCCGCGACTTCCTGGTTGGTGATGGCGGAGAGGGTCAGGCGCAGCGTGGACGAGGCGAGCTCGTTGCGCGCGCGGATGGCGGTGGTGAGGTCTTCCTGGAGCTTGGCCTTGAGCGTGGTCATGCCCCGAGTCTGCCAGGTACGGGGGCTCCGGCGCCCGCCGGTTTCCCGGCGGGCTTGCCGGGTCTGCGAACATGAGGGCATGCGTGCGCGTTACGGAGTACCCCTGAAGGTCACCGCCGGTATCGCCGCGGCGGGGGCCGCCGGTCTGGCCTATGCCGCCGGTTTCGAAGCGCGGTCCTTCCGCCTGCGCCGGGTCACGGTCCCCGTGCTCCCGCAGGGGATGCGCCCGTTGCGCGTCCTGCAGGTCTCGGACATCCACATGGTCAACGGGCAGCGCAAGAAGCGCGCCTGGCTCCAGTCGCTCGCCGGACTGCGCCCCGACTTCGTGGTGAACACGGGCGACAACCTCTCCGACACGGAGGGCGTGCCGGAGGTGCTCGACGCGCTCGGCCCGCTGATGGAGTTCCCCGGCGTGTACGTCTTCGGGTCGAACGACTACTACGGCCCCCGGATGCGCAATCCCGGGCGCTACCTGATCGAGAAGACCCAGGGCCGGCACGGGCTGAACGGCAACGCACCGGTCGTCGGGGCCGTCCACAACCCGTGGGAGGGATTGCGGGACGCCTTCGACGCGGCCGGCTGGCAGAACCTCACCAACACCCGGGCCCGGCTCAAGCTCGACGGGCTGGAGCTGGCCTTCACCGGCCTGGACGACCCGCACATCAAGCGCGACCGGTACGCGAAGGTCGCGGGCGGGCCGGAGGCGGACGCGGACTTCTCGATGGCGGTCGTCCACGCCCCGTACCTGCGCGTCCTCGAAGCCTTCACCGCCGACCGGTACCCGCTGATCCTGGCCGGCCACACGCACGGCGGGCAGCTGTGCATCCCCTTCTACGGGGCGCTCGTCACCAACTGCGACCTGGACGCGAAGCGGGTGAAGGGCCTCTCGACGCACGAGGCGGAGGGGCAGCGCGCGTACCTCCACGTCTCGGCGGGCTGCGGGACCAACCGCTTCACCCCGGTGCGCTTCGCGTGCCCGCCCGAGGCGACACTGCTGACACTGACCCCGAAGGGCTAACGCGGGCGGGCGGGCCGGGTACGTTGACAGGATGATCACACCCGCCGCCCGCCTGCTCACGACCGTCGCCTTCCGCGCGCTGATCTCGGCCGCGGCCGTCACCGGCCTGGTCATCGAGTGCGTGTACGGCAGCGTGCCCGTCGTCCTGAGCTTCTTCACGATCTGGACGAACATCCTGGTCGCGGTCTTCTTCGGACTCTCCGCCTTCCGCGTCTACCGGCGCGAGCCGGACGTGTCCCCCTTCCTGCGGGGCGGCGTCCTCCTCTTCATCCTGACCACCGGGCTGGTCTTCCACCTGGTCCTGGCCAACCCGTCGAGCCCCTTCAACGTGCTCGAGGACCTGGACAAGCTGTCCGGCGCGAAGTCCGTCTCCAACCAGCTCCTCCACACGGTCACCCCCGTCGGCGCCGTCCTGGACTTCCTCTTCCTGACCGCCCCCCGCACCCTGCGCCCGCGCTACGCCGCGCAGTGGCTGGCGTACCCCCTGCTCTACGTGGTCTTCGCACTGATCCGCGGCGCCCTCCTCTCCCCCGACGTCCCGACGCGGTACACGTACCCCTTCATCGACGCCGCCCAGTACGGCTACGCCCGGGTCGCGCTGAACGCGGTGGTCCTGGGCATCGCCTTCTACGCCCTCGGCCTCGCCCTGGTCGCGGCGGACCGCTACCGCCCGCCGCGCGAAAACCGGATTTCGTCTCCGGCCGAGGGTCCGCTAAAGTAATCGATGTCGCCAGGGCAGCAAGCGCTGCAAGGGTGGACATCGGGGTGTAGCGCAGCTTGGCAGCGCGCTTCGTTCGGGACGAAGAGGTCGTGGGTTCAAATCCCGCCACCCCGACTTCGTAAGACCAGGTCAAGGGCTTGATCCGCATCGCGGGTCAGGCCCTTGAGTGGTTTACGGGCCTGTCTTGGGAGCCATCGGGGAGCCGATCTCGGAATCCGGCTCCCGCGAGGACCGTCAGGCAGCGACCGTGAGTCGCTACGCGGAGGGCGGCCGGCTCTTTGCCATCCAAGCTCGGCACGACCACCGGGCGAGTGCGCCGACGGCCAGGGATACGAGAATCGCGCCCCAGTCGATGACATGGGGGAGCCCGGGGAAGAACGCGAAGAAGCCGAGGGCCGCGACGGTTCCGACGAGGAAGGCGACGCCGCCGGCTCGGCGGCGCTTGGCTTCCCAGGCGGGGGCTTCGGTGGGGGGCTGAGGCGTCACGTGCGGCTCACTTCGTGATGTGGTGGCACTGGCTGACCCGGCGGACACCATTGACGTGGATGTGCGCGCACGCCCGGCCGTAACGGGGCAGGGTCTGGGGCGCGTTGTCCCGCATGGGATGGATCTCGCACTCGGTGTGGGTCTTACCGCGCGAGGTCTTGTACGTCTTGTTCTCGGTGTCGGCGTACGTGAAGTCGATGCGCCAGTTACAGAAGCCCGCATTGAGGGCGCCGACGAATCCGCAGTCGACCCCGGCATTCTGGTAGGTGATCTTCTTGCCTTCGCCACGGATGATGTGGGTGAACATGCAGCCCGTGGGAACGCTCATGGTGACACCCCCGACCTGATAGTCGAAGGAGGCCACAGGGGTGGACCCGATGGCACCCGCGTGTGCCTGGGCCGGTGGTAAGAGCGCGAGCGTGACTGCTGCGGCGACGGCTGTCGTGACGCGGAGTGCGAGGTGGCCGGCCATATCCGGTGCCTTCCTACGGAGTGTCCTTGTTACGTACGGAACTCCTCCCGGGGAGTCATGGGCTCGCCGGTACACCGATATCCACTACTAAGAGTGATCAACGAGTTCGATGGGCTGACTACGCCGTTCGGGACATCAGGACGACCGAGAACCAGATCCACAAAGCCCACCGCAGAGCTTGTGCCCACGGGAGCGGCGACGGTACGACGATCACATGCACCGTTGGTCAGCCCTCAACGATCGCCAGCTCGCCCTCCTGACCCGGATCAGCAAGGGCGCCGAACCTGTCACGTCGGACACCCCCGAAATCGCCCTCACCGCCCGAGCCCTGAAGGAGCGGGGGCACATCGCCATGCCCAAGGAGGGCGGGAGGTGGCGGGCAGAGATCACGGAGGTCGGGCGCTTCTACCTCCAGCACGGCCATCACCCCGACCGGCCTGAGCCGGCACCACGGAAGACCCGCCCGGTGACGACGCCCGGACCCAAGAAGGCTGAGTCCGACCGCGTCGAGGAGAAGTCCGCTGTGGAGCAGAAGCTCCCGGTACAGCGCGCCGCCAGAGCACCACGGCCCTCTCCGGCCGATATCGGACGGGCTCTGATCACCGAGGTGCAGCAGGCCGGCCGCTTCCTCCGAGTCCCCAACCCGGACGAGGCCGCGCGGGCCCGCTACCGAAGGGCATTCGACGCGGCTCGCCAGTGTGCGCCGGCCGGGTACCACCTGAAGTACAGCGGTCGGACCAAGGGGGACTTCTTCCTGGGGCTGCTCCGGGTGACCGGCGAGGACGACACGGAATGGAACCGGATCCGCCTGGCGCGCAGTCGTGTGATCACCGACGTGGACGATGTCCTCGCCGCCGTGACCGCGGATCACAGCGCCTTCGAGGTCTCCGACGGAGTCATGCCCCGCGTGCTGTCCCTGCTCCGCCTCATCTCCGAGCAGGCCCTCCCCCTCCACGGGGAGATCGTCGTGTCCAAGAAGCGCAGGCAGCCGCGGCCACTGCTCACGATCCATGGCCGTACGTACGAGATCACCTTCAAGGAACGGCAGAAGCAGGTCCGGTACGTGCCCAAGCCGGCGGGCCGCCGCACGTACGACTGGCAGCGGGTCGTCCCGGCGCAGCGGTTCGAGCCGTCCGGGGAACTGGAGATGGTCCTCGCCCAGCAACAGGGCTACCAGTACGGCTGGAAGAAGGAGTGGGCCGACACCGAGAAGAAGCCGCTTGAGAACCAGATCGGTTCGGTACTCCGGGCGCTCAGGACCCGGGCCGATGAGCAGGAACGGGCCCGGCTGGAGCGGGAGGCCGAACAGCGGCGGCAGCAGGACGAGCGGGAACGGCAGGCAGCCGAGAACCGCCGACTGGAGGCCGAGCGGCGGGAGCACGCCCAGCGGGAGTGGGAGGCCGCGGTCGGCGTGGCTTCGATCAAGGCGGTGGACGCGGCTCGGGCCGAGCATTTCGGCACGGCGCTGGAACAATGGCGAGCCGCAGGAGAGATCCGGACCTTCTGCAACGCGCTGGACGAGGCCGGCGCCCAGACGCAGGACCCCTTCGAGGCCGAGCGGCTCCGGGAATGGTCAGTGTGGGGCAGGACGGAGGCCGACCGCTTGGACCCCACCCTGAACGGGAAGGGTCTCGGTGTCCGCAACTTCCACGCCGAGCCGACGGGGGACGAGTTGCGGCCGTTCCTCGACGGCTGGCACCCACACCGCCCGGAGAAGGTGAAGCCACCGGTGGAGCCCACACCGCCCAAGCCGGAGCCCGAACGGTGGCGTGACGGCTTCAGCGACGTACGTCGGGACCAAGGCTGGAGATATGGACCCCAAGGCCGCGCTCAATGGTGGAGGCGATGACGCCGTGCCCACGATCCCGGAGCGCCTTCACGGCCTGCTCGACCAGTTCGCCGAGACGCAGCACCTCGGCGCGTAGCGCCACGAGCTCGTCGTAGCGCTCGGCCTTCTCCTCCCCGCACCACTCCCGGACCGTACGCAGGGCGGCCGCCTCCGCGTCCAGCTTGCGGTCGTCCCGGCGGTGGTACGAGTGCCAGGAGGGCCGGGCGCGCTCTTCGTCCACGGCCTGCTGACGGCGGTCCACCTCCGGCAGGATCTCCTCGGCCAACCGCTGGGCCACCTGCCGCGCGATGCGCTCGGCGACCGGCCAGCCGACCAGGCAGAAGCCGTTGCGGTCCTCGTGGACCATGGCGTCGCCCCGCAGATCGGCCGACTCCATGCCAACCAGCGGCGCCGTCTCGTCGATGGGGCCGAGCTCCAGCACGCCCGCGTCGGCCACCGCCTTACGCAGCCGCAGCCGCCCCTTGGGACGGACGAAGCCCAGGATCATCCGCGCCGCCTCGAACTCGGCGCTGCCCCGTACCTCCCTCGACGCCTCAGCCAAGCCGAGCTCTGCCGTGTCATCCGCGCGGAAGGCGTCGACGTCAGCCCAGAGCGCGAGCAGACAGCCTGCGCTGACCCACTCCTGCAGTCCGACCTCATCGCCGTCCAGGAACCGCACGTGGATGCCTGACCTACCGGAGGCGCCCACCCGGACGATCTCCACCTGGCGCAGGGCGCCGCCTAGTTCCTTCGGCTTGGCCCGATAGGCCCAGCACTCCCCGATCTCCATGCAGTCATTGAGCCAGGTCGCTCAAGGACACCGCCGGTCTTCCGAGGAACTACCGCCGTTCTGGCGATCTATGGGTGATCGATACGGCAGATTAGGTGCGGTATACGGTGGGGAATTTCAAGCAGATACATACGCACTGACCTGGGGGGTAGCGGTGGCCAGCCGCACTGGAGCACATGGGAACGACCCATACGCCCGAGAGCTCGCACGCCAAGCCAAAGAGCATGAGCGGGCCCGGAAGGCCGCCGAGCTGGAGGCCAAGCGGAAGGCCCGCGAGGAGAAGCTCGCGTACGAGGCGGCCCGCGCTCAGGAAGCCGTCGACCGGACCAGTGTGGCCGAGCACGACGCCGAGCAGTTGGCGACGTTGCTGCGTGCGGCGGTCCTGGACGGTCGACCGCTGACCTTCGACGCACTCACTCAGGAATTCGTCCCATCCGCCTTCGCCCCCACCGGACGCACCAAACCCACACGCGAGCCTCGGTGGTCGGACTTCGAACCGGAGGCGCCGCGAGGCCTGCTGGGCGCCCTCGGGTTCGGACGTCGAGCGTATGACGCCGGCATGGAAGAGGCACGTAAGCGGTTCGACCAAGCGCTGCAGGATCACGCCCGCGAGGAACAGAAACGCATGGCGAAGCTTGAAAAAGCTCGCGTTCGGCACGACCAGCAGAACCGGGAGGAAGCCGCCCGGATCGATGGGTGGAACGCAGCCATCGAGGAACGCCACAACGCCTACTGTGACAGGGAGGTCGAAGCCGTCGAGTGGTTCATCGATCAGGTACTCGCAGCCTCGTCGTACCCTCATGGCTTTCCCAAGGCGCACCAGGTCTCGTATCAGGCAGACACCGGTGACCTCCTCGTTCAGGTCGACCTGCCCTTGGAGGACGTGGTCCCGGCTGCCCGGGCGTACCGGTATGTGAAGACACGGGATGAGCTCACACCTGTTCCGCGCCCCGAGAAGGACCGCAAGGAACTGTACGCCTCCGTCCTCGCGCAGACCGCCCTGCGCACCGTGCACGAACTGTTCACCGCCGATACCGAGGGCGTGATCCGCTCCATCGCCCTGAACGGGCACGTGGCGACCATCGATCGTGCCACGGGCCGGGAGGTGCATCCGTGTCTGATCACCCTCCAGACGGACCGCGAGGAGTTCGGCAAGCTCGTCCTGACCCAGGTGGATCCCCGGGCTTGCCTGAAGCGGCTCCGCTCACTGATCTCGCCCAATCCCTATGAGCTGGAGCCGGTCCGTCCCCTGGTCACCTTCGACCTGAGCAAGTTCCGACTCATGGACAGCCTGGACGTAGTTGCGGGGCTGGACAGCCGACCCGTGTTGATGGACCTCACGCCCACAGAGTTCGAGCATCTCGTTCGACAGTTGTTCGAGGCGATCGGTCTGGAGAGCGTGAACACCCAGCCTTCGAAGGACGAGGGCGTGGACGCGATCGCCATGAACACCGATCCCGTCATGAGGGGGTTGTGCATCATCCAGGCCAAGCGCACCAAGAACGTCGTTCCGTTCGAGACGGTGTCCGCTCTCGCGGGAGTGGTCGAGCACAAGCGGGCGGCCAAAGGCATCTTGGTGACCACGTCCTGGTTCGGCCAGGCCAGCGAGGCATTCGCCAACGACCACGGACGACTGGAACTCCTCGACGGCGCCAACCTGGTGCACCTGTTCAAGGAACACCTGGGACTCGACGTCATTCCCGGGCCCGTCCCGCCCAAGAATCGGCCTCGCTAGGCACCGCGCCCACCAGGCAGGGCGCCGGACCTCCTCCGGCCAGCTACCCGACAGCCTTACGCACCCGCAGAAGTGCATCGAGTATGCGTACGGGGGACCCGGGGGCCATCCCTCGGCGGGCGTCCAGGGCTGTCTCCCACTGCTCGGTGACGCCGAGCATGAGGCGCTTGCGCATGCCCGCTGTCACGTGGGCGTAGCGGGCGGAGACCGAGCCGTCGATGTGACCCATGCGCTCGTCCATGAGGACCTTCTCCGTGCCGAGGTCCTCCATGAGCGTGCGGTGGGAATGGCGCAGGCCGTGCGGCGTGAGGCCCCTGGCGATGGCCGTCCAGCAGGCATCGGCGCGACCCTGGGCGTTGCGGCCCCGGACCGGTATGCCCGGGAACGGGTCACCAAGGAGCGGAACGGGACGGGGCTCCTGCGGCGCCTTCTTCGGGTACCAGCCCGTCGTCGCCGGGTGGAAGAGCCAGGTGGCAAAGCCGTTCCGGCGCCAGTGGGCGGCGTGTTCCGAGGGTGCGCCGCCTCGTACGAAGCCCAGCTCGGTGATGGCGAGTTCGACGCGAGTACGGGTGTCCTCGCGCACGCGGTCGGGGTGGTTCAGGACGTTGGACACTGTGCCCGTGGAGACGCCGGCCCGCCGGGCTACATCGACCAGCTTCGCGCCCTGGTGGCCTCCGGTGCGAGCGGTGCCCTGGCCTTGGAAGACGTACGTCCTGCCATGGCACGGGCACGGCTTGGGCTTGGTACGCGCGACGTGGTCGGCCACGAGGGCCGAGAGCCAGTCGGGGGCGTCGATGGTGCGGTAGCTGTCGTCCTTGGGCGGGCAGCGGACCATCACCCCCGAGTCGAGCTCGTACAGCTGCCACTCCACACGCACCGAGCCCCGGCGGGCGAACTCGGTCTCCAGACCGACGATTTCGCCCCAGCGCATGCCGGTGTACGCCTTGAGGATCACCGCGACGAACTCGTCGTCCCGGCCGGACAGCAGGGCAGCGCGCTCGGCGATCAGGAGGGCGCCGAGCGCGTCCGTGACGACCTTCTCCGGACCGCGGTCGGCGGAGCGGCCGGCCCGCTTGCCCCTCCCTCGGCGCTTGGCGGCAGGGTTCGCATCGATGAGTCCCTCGTCCACGGCGTCGGCGAGGATGAGGTGGAGCGTGGCCCGCCAGGTCTTGACACTGGAGGCGGCGTAGGAGGCGCGTTCCTTCTTCTCCCACAGTGCGACGTCGGCGCGGAGGATGCCGGCGAGGGCCTTGTCCTCGAAGTCGGGGAGCAGGTGCTCCTCGATGTGGCGGCGGTAGTTCTGCATGGTGGACGCGGCCAGGTCCTGGGCCTCGTACCAGCGGCTCGCGTACTCGCCGAACGTCTCCTGGCCCAGTGACGGGTCACGTACGTCGCCGCGCCGGAAGCCGATCTCCGCCTCGTCGGCGGCCCGCTTGGCCTCTCGCTTGGTGGCGAACTTGATGGTCGCTCCGGTCGAGTCGACGACCGTGTTGTGTTTCCCCGGCGCCGTCTTGTAGCGACCGCGCCAGTAGTTGCTGCGCTTCTCCGCGAAGCCCACTGCTTCCTCCCCTCTTGGTTGCTCGTCAGCTACGCGGTGGTGTCGAAGTCGTCCTGGCGTGTGCGGCGGGGCCGACGGGCGCGGAGGCGGGCGGATGGGGTTGCCGCGCGCGACGGCACCGTACGGACGGAGGGCGCGACTGGTTCGGGTGCGATCGTCGGCCGTACTTCGTGCAGGCGGATGATCTCCGCGAGGTGTTCAGCGGTAAAGCGGTACGAACGTCCGACCCGGGTGAACGGGATGCGTCCCCGGCTGGCCCGGTCCTTGACCCACCAGGCGGAACAGCCGAGGGCATCGGCTATCTCCTCGGGGCGGAACAGTCGGGGCAGGGTGGAGGAGTCGGAGCAGGCTGCGGCCATGGGCGATTGACGCAAGAAGGATCCTCATCAGGTACGGCGGAGCAGGTCGAGGGTTCGGCCGCGGTTCTGGAGTGGGCAGATGGCCTGCGCGGAGTGGCCGGCGGCGACACTGGCACGCCGCAGGCCGGGCTCGTGCGGCTACGCGGCGGGCTGGAGCAGCACGAGCGGGGAGACGCCGAGGGCGGCGGCGATCGCGACGAGGTCGTCGACGTCGCAGCGGCGGCGTCGGCGCTCGATGCGGGAAATCGTCGTGACGGTCATGGGGTGGCCCAGCGCGGTGGCACGGGCTGCCAGCTGGCGCTGGGCGACACCGCGGGCGGTGCGGGCTCGCTCGATGGCACGGGCGACTCGATTCCCGGCCGGACCGATTTCCAGAGGTGTTGGGGGCATGCATATTTTGTAACTTGGGATCCCCGGTTTGGGTAACCGGGGATCTGCTGCTACATTCCGCCGCTTTGTTGTCAGGTTCCCTACCCTGCCGCCGGAAAATTGCGAAACATAGCAGCGGATCCCCGGTTGACCAAATAATGACCCGTCAGGTCCGTCGACTGGAGGACCGCCCGCAGTCTGCACGCTTCCGACCTGCATAGATGGAGCACCTGGAGATAACGGCGGGGGTGCGCGGAGACATGGCCGAAGCGTCGCGACTTACCCTATTCGTCCCGCCAATTTCCCGAGCTATTTGGTCAACCGGGGATTCGGGTCTACCGTTTTTACACACCCACAGGGACATGTTCGCCGTGAGCTGTTTGCTTTCTCGGTGGAATGCTGGACTTGCGCGAACCAATGTGGCTGTCTTGTCCATGCACCCCGAACGCTGATCCCGGGGGACACAGCAAGCCCCGGCACTCCAAGGCCGGGCAGCGAAGCTGCCAGCACCGCACGCCCGCACACCGCACCCTCCCCTCCCCCACCCGAAGCGGGCTACCCCCTGCCCGCCCTCACCAAGGAGCCGCCACCCGATGAGTCACGACGCCCGCGCATGGGTGTGGGACCACAGCCGCAGCAAGGGCACCGCCCGCCTGATCCTCGTGCTGATCGCCGACCGATGCGTCGATGGCCGCTGCATCGCGTACGCCTCGGTCTCCGCCCTCATGAAGCGGGCCAACTCGTCCCGCAGCGCCGTGCGGGACGCCCTCGACAAGCTGATCGCCAGCGGCGAGTTGGTGTGGATCGAGGATCGCAAGGGCCCTCGCGGCGAGAGGTACTACCACCTCCCCGATACGGCCCGGTTCCTCGCCGAGCAGGTCACAGCGAGGGACCGGGATCCGGCCCCCACCGGGCCGGAATCCGGCCCGTCGAAGCCACTTGAAGGGGGGCCTGAAACCGGCCCTGGGGACCGGAATCCAACCCCTGGGGGGACCGGATTCCAACCCGGCAGGGGACCGGAATCCGACCCCCAGAACAGTAGAGAACCAAAGATGAACGGTAGTAAGAGCAGCAGCTCTCCGCTCATCCCCGCCGCCCAGTGGCACATCGACGACGCCACCCAGACATGGCTGCGGCAACAGGGCCACCTCGACCGGCTCGGCGAGCACGCCTTGCGAGCGGCTGACGAGAAGTGGCGCAACTACCGGGCGGTCTGGGGACCGCGCACCGCCGCCGCCTGGTCCGCCGACTGGCGCGAGTGGATCACCCGCGAACACACTCCCGCTCCTGGCCGCCCGCACCTGCGCTCCCTGCCAGGCGGCGCCTCCTCCGGTCCTGCGACCGGAAGGACCCGCGCCGAACAGCACACCACCGCCCTGCTCGACGCCCTCACCGAACTCGAAGCCCACGACACCCCTACCGGAACGGAATAACTACCCTGGACCTCCGAGAGATCGCCATCCTGCTCGCCTACGTCGGACACCTCGACACGCGCACCGCCCACACGGACAGCGGCACTGCCCGTGACCAGATCGCCCAGTGGCACGAGATCTTGGCCGAGGTGCCCTTCACCGCCGAAGGCTGGGACGTCCGCGAAGCGATATGGGCACACACCCGCACCTCCGGATTTCGGATCCTGCCGGTGGATGTCGCCCGCCGGTGGGACGCCTACCGCCGCGACCGCCTGGAGCGGCACACTGATCCCCTCCCAGTCGCCGACCCGGACAACCTGCCCGAGTGGCTGTCCGAACTGCGCGGCAACCGGCGCGCCGTAGCGGTCGGCGCGGCCGCGCCGTCCACCCTCCACGAGCTCACCGCCGGCCCGCACCCCGACGTCGAGGCCCGCCTGCGCTCCGTCGGATCCGTCATCCCTCCAGCGGCACGTGCCCAGCTCGCGCCCTACCGGCCCACTCGCGCCGGCCGGGAAGCCGACACCGCCGCGGGACTGCCCGACGCTCTCAGCGTCCCGTGCCCGTGGTGCCACGCCCACACAGGCACCCCCTGCCGCATGCGGCGCACCGGCCCCGACGGCGCCGCGCGGGGAAACACCCCACGCGCCGTACCCCACCCGGGCCGCTTCGATCTCGCCGCCGCACCCCCCGCCCGGCAGGCGGCTGCACCGCGCCCTGCCCCCGTGGCGAGCACCATCGGCACCCCCCATACGGGCCCCGCTCGCTCCGCCAGGCGCTGAGCCACCTGCCCACACGCGGTTCCCGCTCCGGTTCGTCCGCGCTACCGCGTCCCCCCTGGCCTCGTAGCCCCGGCCGCTCCGCCGCCGGCGCCGCCCTCCCACCTCATCGCCCTCACCACACCGCCCGCCCGCGCCCGCATGGCGCGGGCGGGTCTCCGGAGACCCCTGCATGACACCACTCGCCCTGCCCGCACTAGGGCACTGGAACGCCACGTCCCTCGCGGGCATCGCCCTCGCACTGGCCTGCTCCGCGCTGCTGATCAGGCGACTTACAAAGCGAGGCACGCACCGAAACGGCGGCAGCCGCAAGACCCGATCCCCCGCCGTCACCATCGCCGCGCTGGCCGCGGTCGGCTGCACCGCCTACAGCGCCGACACCAGCTGGCGGTTCGCCGCCAACTACCTGGACATGAGCGGCACGGCCGAACGCGCCGCCATGTTCGCCGCCGCGGAGTTCGCCCTGTTCGCCACGGCGCTGCTGGCACGGCAGAACCTCCACGGCCCCAAGCAGGCCCCCGGCTTGCCGGGAACCCTGACCTGGGTGATCACTACCGTGCAGGTGATCCCCGCGTACGCCGAGTCCGGCCTGGTCGGCGGCACCGTGCGAGCCTTCGTAGGCCCGGTCCTGGCCGCACTGCTCTGGCACCAGGCCATGGGCATCGAGCTACGTCTCCGCAAGCCGGAAGCCGCCTCCCGCAGCATCCTCGCCCAAGCCGGCCGCGAGATACGCGAACGCCTGCTCTCCCGCCTGGGCATCGCCGAACGCGACCGCGACGCCGCGCAGATCACCCGCGACCGCGCCACCCGAAAGGCCGTCGCCCTGGCCGCACGCCTCGCCGAGCGCACCCCGAAGCAGCGCGGCAGGTGGCGAGGCCGGCGCATCGCACGACGGTTGTCACGGGCCGTCGCCCAAGCCTCGGTGGGCATCGACGACCGTCAGCGCCTCGACCTACTTCAGCAGCTCGCCGCCCGCCGCCACGCAATAGCGCTGGCGACCATCGAGCTGCCTTCGCCCTGGGCCGACCCCAACCCCGCCCGGAACACCGCACCCCCCGTCGAGCCGAGGCGCCCACCCAGCCGATCGGACGCCGGCAACAGCACGGAAGAGGAGGAAGCCAGGGAACACCCCGATCACGACGCTCATCCCGAGGACCCGCCGCCCACATCCGTGCAGCCCCACCGGCCACTGCACGAAACGAGCCCTGCACCCGACGGCACGGAGCCGGCCGCTGAGGAAGGCGGCCTGATAGCGCAGCGCTACGGTCGCCCTCCGGGCGCCGAAATGAACGAACTGCTCGTCATCGGACGCCAGGCCATAGCAGTGCACGGAAAGCCCACCCGCGCTGTCTTGCGGAACGCCGTGCGCGACGCCGGGCTCACCATCGCCGAGGACCGGCTGACCGAGCTCAGGGCGCTCCTGCTCACAGAACAGGACAGCGGTACCGGCGCCTCCACCGATTGACCGGATCTCCGGTCAGCCACGGAGCGCCGGAACAGGGACCTACGGACCAGCGCCTCCAGCTGGTCCGTAGGGGCCCTACCACTCGCTCGGCCTCACCAGCAGCCCACCCCGTGCGCCTCCTCTCGAACCGTGGTGAGGCGAGCCTGCCGCCGACCCCTGCCCACCTCGCCCAATCCCACTCCCCAGCAAGGAGCTTCTTCCGTGCACGATCAGCCAGCTCTCACCACCTCCCGCAACCAGCAGCAAGCGACCCCCACACCAGCCACCGACCGGGCAGCAAGGTATGGCGTTGGACCGTCCAAGGGCCGGTCCAACGCAGCCTCCGCCCCGGGGGTGGCGGAGGAGGAGCTCCGGCGCGAGGGCGCACCGGAGCAGGGAGGGACCGGCGTGCCCGTCTGCATGCCCGCCCTCGTACGTGCCGCTGACGAAGCCGCGCTCTACCGTGTCGCCCGTCGCCGTACCCGTGAAGAAGTCCAGCGTCAGCAACGCGTCGATGTCCGTTACAGCGTCGACGAAAAGGCCGCGATTCTCGCCGAGGCCCGTCGCCTGAACCTGGCCGGCGCTCATCTCGTCGGTGCAATCGTGATGGCCTACCTCGACGGCGACTTCGAGGTCCCCGGCCAGCGCACTTCCTTCGACGACCTGATCGACGAGCTCGCCGCCCTACGCGCGGAGATCGCCCCGATCGGCAAGAACGTCAACCAGATCGCCTTCAAACTGAACTCCGGCGGCCATCCCCACCTTGTGGACAGTGCCGTCCTGGCCCAGGCCGAACGTCTCCTCGCCCTGGCCCGTACGGCAGCCGAGGCGATCGACCTCGCCGCGTACCGGACGGCCGTGGCGAAGCAGGCGGCCTGATTGATCGCGAAGATCGGCAAGGCCGGCACCAAGACCCGAGGCGTCCTGGACTACCTCTACGGACCCGGCCGCGCCAACGAGCACACCGACCCCCACCTCGTGGCCTCCTGGGACGGCTTCGCCCCCGACCCCGGCCGCGACCCGAACGCCACACTCGCCCAGCTGACCAGCGCCCTCGACCTCCGCGTCAAGCAAGCCGGCGACAAGGCCCCGAAGGACCACGTGTGGCACTGCTCGATCCGGGCCGCCCCCGAAGACCCGCTCCTGACCGACGACCAGTGGGCCACCATCGCCCGCCGCGTCCTGAACGCCACCGGAATCGCCCCCGCTGGCGACCTGGATTCCTGCCGATGGATCGCCGTCCGCCACGCGGACGACCACATCCATATCGTCGCCACCAAAGTCCGGGGCGACCTCCGCCCACCCCGCAACTGGAACGACTACCTACACGCCGACAACGAACTCGCCGCCATCGAGAAGGAATACGGCCTGCGCCAAGTCCTGCGCGGCGACCGCAGCGCCGCACAACGCCCCACTCGCGCGGAGCAGGAGAAGGCCCGCCGTGCAGGATCCGCCGCAACCCCGCGCGAGCGCCTGCGCACCACTGTCCGTACCGCGGTGGCCGCGGCCACGTCCCCGGAGGAGTTCTTCACGATCCTTGCCAGCACGGGGGTCCTGGTGGACATCCAGCGCTTCCCTTCCGGCGACCTCCGCGGATACAGGATCGCCCTCGACGGCGACACCAACAAGGACGGCGAACCCGTCTGGTTCTCGGGCTCCACCCTCGCCCCGGACCTGTCCTACCCCAAGATCGCCGAACGCCTCACCACCACCACTGCGGGCCCCAAGCCGGCGGGCCAGCAGCCGACCGTCCAGCCCGCGGCCTGGAAGCGGGCCACAGAGGCCGTCGACCAGATCCCCGATGTCCTCGACCAAGGTGACGATGCGACCGGGCAGGCCCACATCGCGGTCCTCGCCGAAACCCTCGACGTCCTCCCTCTGGCCGCACCCGCCCACCTGCAGGCCCAGCTCCTCAAGGCTGCGGCTGCCTTCGAGCGGGCCAGCCGCTCCCACATCCGGGCCCACCACGAGCAGGCCCACGCCACACGGCGCGCGATCAAGACGATCGTCCGCGAGCCCTCACCCAAGGACGGGGCAGCACTGGCGATGCTCCTGGACGCCGTGCTCCTCGCGGTCATCGCCGCCCGGCACTGGCACCGCACCCGCCACCACGACCAGCAGGCCGAAGCCGCCCTCCAAGCAGCCGAGCACCTACGTGCCGTCTATCAGGCGGCGGCAGCGCAGCCGACCGCGGTGATCCGCCAACGCGGTCTGCGCCTGACCGTCTCCCAACGGCAGCATCAGGCCACCGCCCTGCGCCAAGCGCTGCCCGAGCTCGCCGAACAGATCCTCGCCGAACCCGGCTGGCCCGCACTGGCCGCGACCCTCGCCGACACCCAGGCCGCCGGCCATGACCCAGCCGCCCTGCTCGCCGAAGCCACCCGGCGCCGGGAACTGGACAGCGCCACCTCCATCAGCGACGTACTCGTCTGGCGCCTGCGCCGCCTCGCCCACCTGCCCGCCGACCCGGAAAGCCCCCGCACCACACCCGCCCGAGGCAAGCGCGACATCCCGTCCTCGGCGCCCGCGAAACCCGCGAACACGGCAGCGAACGACGCCACCCGTCGGCGCTGACCACAGAAAGCGCGGCGAAAGGTAGCCGACGATCCCACGGTCAGCCAAACCGGGGAACCTCCAGAGCATTGATGCCAGGGCCCCACGCCCAACCCCACCCACCCAGGCCTCACGGCGTACGGGCCGGGGCGGGGGCGACAGCAGCCGTGGCCGCGTCTCGTCCGGTGCGGAGCGTGCCCCGGGTGAGGTTCGGTCTGTGGGGGTGCCGTGCAGTTCGACTTTGGGCAGCGACCGAGGCGACTGGGAATGCGAGGTTCCGGGCAGGTCGAAAGGCCCCGCCCCGGCCATGGTTCGCCGGACGCTTCGCCACAGGAGGCGTGCAGCGCTGGAGAGTGGTGCCGGGCCGGGCCACATCGCGGCAGTAGCCCGCCCCCATCAGCTGCGGCCGGAGGGCGCGATCGCCTCACGCAGGGACGGATTGACGGCGGGGGCACGGTCGCAGCCCGCTCCGCGGCGGTACGGACGTGCGGTCCGGGCCACCCGCCGCCCCTCCTCGCCGCTGGCCGCCTTTGCCCGGCTCGGCCGGTCCGCAGACGGCGGCGGCGCCGGCCACGCATGCTCACCGGGGGATTCCGGTCCGGACGTCCGCTCTGCGGACCGAATCCCTGCCCCGCTGGGGTGAACGGCGGCTGCTAGGCGTTGACCGGTGCCTGCGAGGGGATCTCCGGCCCCGCCTCCAGGCCCGGAGGAGGCACATGCTTGCCACCCCGGGCCCGACGGCCGCGCGGTCGGAGCGTGGGATCGGCGGCGCCCAGCGCGGCGAGTTCAACGGCGGACCAGCTAGCTGCCTCGGCGGCCACGTAGGCCTTGCCGTACGGTGACTCGGTCGCGGCCAGGTCCTGCTGAAGCTGGAGCCGTTCGGCCAGGATCGCGGCGAGCGGCTCCGTGGCCGCCTTCTTCGCTGCGAGCTGAACTGCCTGGATCTCTTCGGCCTTCTTGAGGATCTCGTCTGCCTTCATGCCCGGCATGATGCCCGCCGCCGACTGCGCACGTGCTGGACGTCGGGCCCGCGGGCCGCACACGACGGCGGGCCGGGGCGTCATGGGTGCGCGGCGGGCGCCAAGGCGGCCCGCCGCGCAAGCCGTGCCCTATAAGGCGGGCATCATGAAGCGGTCGGCGTCTTCGGGTACGTCCGCGAAGAGCCGCTGCTGCTCGAAGTAGGCCTCGTTCTCCGCTTCGAGCCAGGCCTCCCGCTCGGCGGGGTCGGTGTTCATGGCCGTCTCGTGGTCGATCATGGCCATCTGCTCGCCGTGAAAGATGTGCACGGCGAAGTCGAAGCCGCCGATGCCGCAGTACACCTCGCCGGGCGGAACGTCCCCGAGCTGGTCGATGGCCTCGTGCCCGGCAGGGCGCGCGCACCGGTAGAGGGGCACCTCGGAGTCGAAGATGGTGTAGCCGCCATGCTGCTTGTTGCAGACCCGCACGAGCTCCGTGCTCGGCTTCTCGGAAGGGCCGGCCGCGACCTTTATGCTGAGAGCCCCGGACCAGCTGCGGACATCGTCCAGCACGGAGGGGAGCCGGCGCGTACGGCCTTCGGCACGGCGCTGCGCCCTGGCGAGCTGCTTTTGCTTGGCGTTTCCGGACTTGGGTGGCACGTTCGCCTCCTCGGCTGCCCACGGCCATTGACGTCGTGCGCGAAGCGCAGCACGTACTTACGGGGGCGTGGGACCTGAGGACCTTGTCCGGCGACGGATGCCTCCGTGGGCGAGAGGCAAGCCGGAAACGGCTTTCACGACATGCCGTTGAGTCAAACCGTAGCGCACCCGCGACGCGAAGGAAGCGATCTCCGGGCCGGCGGGGCCCTGGCCCCTGAACCGCGGCTACCCGGTAGGGCTGCGTGTCCGAGGGCTGAAAAGGTGGTGAGCGGGGACGGCCTGGGTGACATGCTCGTTTGTGTGAGCGAAGAGAAGTCGAAGGCCCCTGAGTCGGGCTCCATCACTGATCACCCCGGTTGGTTCGGGGCGGGCTACGGCGGCGGAATCATGGCGATCCACGCGGATTGGCCTGCCTACCCCTGCGCGCCGGGTGGCGGACACGGCCTGTTCGACCTTGCCCAGTTCCCGAAGGGCACACGGTTTGAGCCCATCAGCGATATCGACAGGTGTGTTCTCTTTAGCGCCTACGACTACGACCCGAAGAAGCCCGGGCGGCCGAGGGACCCGTGGTCGAAGGACGCCCTCCAGATCGCGATTTGGCACGAGGACCTCATCGCCCTTTCCAAGCAGGGGCTCATCGAGGGCGTCACGCCGATCAGCGAGCGCGAATGGGCGCTCCGCCAGCGTGTCGAGGCCGGCTGGCGCTGGGGCCAGAAGCCGCTCCTCCGGGAGGAGGACGGAACGGTCCGGGAGTTCGACTGGCCGAGCCTGCCTGAGCTTCCCGACGAGGAAGACTTCTGGGGCGACATCGACCCGTACGACTACCCAGCCTTCGAGCATCGGGGAGTTGACAGCCCGATGACCGTCACGGCCGCCGGCTGGGACACGGTCACGGAGCAGCTGGCGGCTTCCTTCGAGATGCCCGCCGCGCTCCCCGCGGTCCGCACGAACCTGGACAACGGCCACTACGACACGGCCCTGCGAGAGGTGGGCGTCGCGGTCGAGGAGGCTCTTCGGGTGATCGTCGGCAACGACGACGGATACGGGCAGAGGCTCGTCGGCGAGTTCATCGAACACCTTGGTGACGAGCTGTTCGCCTACAACACGGTCTTGAAGATCTACCGGCTCCGACTGCGGACCTACTTCAAGTTCACCCGCAACCTCTACGCTCACCGGCAGGTCCCCCTTGAGCTTGCGCAGGCTCTTGCTCAGGCCGCGCATGCCGTTGAGCTGCTTGACAACATCAAGAGCACCGTCTCCGATCAGCCCGAGGGGTAGTCCCCGTCCTTCACGCCCGCGTCGCCCCGCGGTAGTCGCGGGAGGGCATGGCGGTGTCCAACGGGGTGAGTTCGATGGTGCGGCCGGGGCGGGGTGCGTGGAGGACTTGGCCGTCGCCAGCGCCGGCGGTCACCGCAGTCACAGCGACATCACCCTAGTCTGGGCCGACGGCGGCTACACCGGCTCCCTCGTCGACTGGTGCCGGGACAAACTCGCCCTGACCTTGGAGATCGTCAAGCGCACCGACGACATGACAGGGTTCGTGGTGCTCCCCAGACGCTGAGTGGCAGAGCGCACGTTCGCATGGCTGATGAACTCCCGCCGCCTGGCCCGGGACTACGAAACCCTGACCGCCACCAGCGAGGCGGTGATCCGGTGGTCGATGATCACGCGGATGGGCCGGCGTCTGGCACGGCCACGGGCCGCCGGCCGGCACTGAACATCCCCGATGCCTCCAGGAGGAGCCACCCGCGTTCCGCCAGGCGCCTGGCCTTCGAACGCACCCCTTCGACCTTCCCCGGCGTCGTCCCAAGGCCCAACTCCGCCGCGATCTCCCTGGCCATCACCGGCCCCTTGCCCACGGACCGCCGCGCCTCCAGCACGCCCAGAATCCGCTGGTAGTCGGGCGCGAGCACGGTCAACGGCAGCCCATCCCGCCAGGGCGGCACCACCGATCCCGGCACCGGCGAGGGCACCGTTTCCTGCTTCGTCTCGGTCACGGCAGTCTCCTCGGCGGCGGACAAGGCCAGGGCCTCGAGCAGTTCCTCCCGCGCGATCACCCGCCGGTCCAGCTCGATCTCCGCGGCCTCCAACACCTCAGCCAACCGCGCGGCTTCCTCCCGCAGGCCCTCCACCCGCACCGGGCAGCCGCCTCCCGCTCCTCCAGCATTCCCAGCACCGACGCCATCGCGCACCCCTCGGTCATGAAGCGGATACAAGACGCCGCATCCCTCCCTCACCTCGAGCGAAACGTGCCTGACCAGCAGAAATCAAGAGATCACGTTCGGTTGAGATACGGCTTCTAATGCTCCTCGAGGGCCAACACAGTTCAGCGTTGGCCCCCGAGGGGTTTAACCAGGCTCGCCGATCGCAGAACCGCCTGTGGCCGGGTTGGACGTCGGCGACGGCACCCCCGCTACGGCACTGCAGTCCACCGCCAAGGCCGCTGTCCTTTGCCCCCCATGAGGCATTCGATTCGGTACTGGGTCTCGTGGCGGGCATGGGGGTGGTCGGGGTGCTCGGTCGTGATCCGGGCGGCGTAAGCCGTCATCCGGAGTTCCCTGATGTCCCGGAGGACCTCGTACCCGTCCCAGCTGGTGACGTCCGCGCCGTAGACGGTGCAGAAGTCCTCGTAGTCGTGCCGGGTGATGCTGCTGGTGGACGTGAGTTTCACAGCGGTGCACGTCAGGTCCCACTCCCGCGGGCCGACGGTGAAGCTGTCGAGGTCGAGGAGATAGGCCGTGCCGTCGTCAGCGGAGGCGACATTGCCGACCCAGGCGTCCCCGTGCAGGACGCACCGCGACAGACCAGGGGTCTCCACGAGCCGGAGCCATGCCTCTTCGAGACTGTCCGTGTAGCGGTACAGCCATTCCAGGTCGGTCTCCTTGATGGCCTTCGCCTGGTCGAGCCTGGTGCGGATCTTCCGGAACGGCTCCAGCGGTTCAAGGTCGAAGTCGGGCTCCGGAAGCGCGTGGAGGGCCTTCAAGAGGTGCGCGACCTCGTTGACGTTCCCGTCGCGGTGCGGCGGAAGTTCCTCCCAGATGGTCACCGCTCGGCCGTCGATGGTGATGGGCTGGGCGATGCCGGGGGCCGGCCGTACGGCGGGGACGCCGTTGTCGGCAAGCCAGTTGGCGACGGCGATCTCACGTGAGGCCGCGGGCGTGCCCCCGGGGCGGGAAATCCGGGCTACCACCTTCCCGGGGAGCCTCCATATCGCGTTCTCCGCGATCCGGATCGGCTCGGCGCCCCTGGTATCCAGCCCGAGGGTCCGGCAGGCGTCGATGAGGACGCGGCGGGAGACGGTAACGCTGTCGGTGGGGGCGAGGGTCACGTCTTGATCGTCTCCTTGATGCGGTCGCGCAGCTTGGCCGCCTCGGGCGTCGTTCGGTGCACGGCGGTCGTCTTGCCTTGAAGCTGCGACTTAGCGAGCAGGTTGTTCCCGCAAATGAGACAGGCCCGAAGGGCCGGTTGGGGTACGTAACGACGAGGCGGTGGATGTCAGCTTCCAGCTGCTCCAGCGCGTGCGGTCCCACATTGCGGCTCTCTGCCCTGGCCGCGAACTGCGCCGACTCGTTCGCCGGCTCGCCAGCGCACGCGCGGAGGCGGGCCAGCTCATCGACTGAATAGCGCTGATTAGACAGCAAGTTGGGGGCCTAGACTCGTGAGTTTCCCCAGGGCACCCACCGATCGCGGTCGATCCGAGACAAGCACTCCCCGGTCCTCTACCGGGCCGGGCCCCGGATCAGCTCCTGTACCAAGTAGAGGTTTCGCTATGCCCGAGAAGGTCACGAAGGAAAAGGTCCTCGTCTACGTCGTGCGCGACGGGCACCTGTTGGTGTTCCGCCACACCGACTACTCCTACGAGGAGGTCGGCATCCAGGTGCCCGCGGGCAGCATCCGCACTGGTGAGACCCCGGAGGCCGCCGCGCTGCGCGAGGTCCGCGAGGAGACCGGCCTGTCGGACTTCAAGATCGTCCGCAAGCTCGGTGAGACCGAGTACGACATCAGCCCGTACCGGTTCGAGATCCAGCGCCGGCACGTCTTCCACCTGGAGCTCACCGAGCCGACCCCGGAGCGGTGGATGAGCCAGGAGAACCACGACGGCGAGCAGGAGCCGACTCACTTCGAGTGCTTCTGGATCCCGTTGGAGGCCGCGCACATTCTCCAGTCCGGCCAGGGCGCCCTGCTGGGGCGCCTGTCCGACTAGCCAGTCATCCGGCCACAATCCGGGAAGGGCCGCCCTGAGAGCCGGGATGGTGCCCGTACGGTGCTTCGTGGCAGGGTCGACCCCATGCGGATTCTCGTGATGGGTGGCACCTGGTTCCTTGGTCGCGCGATCGTTGACGACGCACTTCGGCGCGGATGGGACGTAACGACGTTCAACCGGGGCCGGTCCGGTGCGGTCGAGGGCGCCGGTACGGTCCGGGGTGACCGGACGAGTCCCGACGACCTGAAGCGGCTCGCCTCACACGGACCGTGGGATGCCGTGATCGACACGTCCAGCAGCGAGTTCCCACCCCGTGATGTGCTCCTCGCCGCCGACATTCTGCGCCCGGCCGCCGCCCGGTGGGTGCACGTATCCACGGTGTCCGTCTATCAGGGCTGGCCTCACGACCCGCTCACCGAGGACTCCTCGCTGTTGGAGTGCCCGCCAGACGCCGATGAGTCGTTCGGGTACACCGGCACCGATGGCAGCCCGACGAAGTACGGGTTCCAGAAGGCAGGCGGGGAGGCTGCGGTGCGCGCCGCCTTCGGGGACGACGTCGTGTTCCTGCGGCCTGGAGTGATCTTGGGGCCTGGCGAGTACGTCGGCCGCCTCCCATGGTGGCTCACCCGTGCCCAGCGCGGCGGCCCGATCGTTGCCCCCGCCCCGGCCGCCCGAATGATCCAGCCCGTGGACGTACGAGACGTCGCCGCCTTCGCCGTCGATCAGGCCGCCGGCCCCGATGGCCCCGGCCAGGCGTTCAACATCGCCCACCCCGAAGGCATCAGCTGGGCCGACTTCATCGCTGAGTGCCTGGCCGTCACCGGTAGCACCGGAAGCCCGGCGTGGGCCGATGCGGCGGCCCTCACCACTCACGGCGTCAAGCAGTGGACAGAGCTCCCGCTGTGGCGCACCCACTCCGGGGTGTGGTCCGTTGACGCCTCCCGTGCCGTGGCGTGCGGGCTCCGTTGCCGTCCGCTCGCCGACACCATTGCCGACACCTGGGCGTGGATGCGGGCAGACGGTCGACCGGTCGAACATCCGAGGTGGGCCGAGCACGGTGTGGACCCTGCCAAGGAGGCCCTGATCCTCGCCGCCCTCTGCCACCCGTAGGAACAGGGGGCAGGGTCAGGGCTCGATGGCGAGGAGCCCGCTCCCCGTACCCAGCTGCCTCGGTGCCGAGAGACGCCCGAATTCCTCGATCTGTTCGCCGAGCGTGACAGCCACCGGTGTCTCCCTGAACGCGGGGGCTGTCAGAGCCCGTCGCAAACCGCCGGTGCGCTCCAGCAGCCCCGCCACACGCTGTTCCGCCGGAATCGCCCACACCGTCTCCAACGTCGCAGCCGCCGCGTCCAGGTCGCCCCGGAGCAGCTGCGCCGCCGCGAGGTCGGCTGCGGCCTTGCCCCGTACTGGTACCGACTGCCGGGCCGGCGGCCGGGACGCGACCAGCTCCAGCGCCCGTCGCGCCGTTACCTCCGCCCCCGCTCCGTCGCCGACGAGCAGGGCGGTGGTGCCGTTGGACATCAGCAGCCGCTCCTCGTGGAAGGCAAACTCACCGCCGACGTCATCGTGCAGGGCGTCCCGCTCGCCGCTGTCCTGCCGCGTGGACGCGACGAGCGCGCGGGTGGCCCGTTCACGGTCTCCGAGGTGCCCGTGGGCGCGGGCCTCGATGGACAACAGCCGCCGCCTGGCCGTATCGCCCAAACCGGCGTAGGCCAGTGCGGTCCGCGCGTGCCGTACGGCTTCGGAAGGACGGCCCGTGAAATACGCGCAGATTGCCAAGGATCCAGTGGCATAGGCCCGTAGAGGATCGAACCGCGCCATCTCCCCGTACAGGGCCGCCGACCGGGCAAGGCGTGCCGAGTCGTCCAGGGCGCCGAGGTCGAACGCGGCGGTCGACAGCAATGCGCACGCCTGGCCCGCCACGATCAGCAGGTCCTGTTGCTGTACGGGCACCTTGGTGAGTCCACGTTGGTGCTCCGCCTCCGAGCGCAGGACCTTCGCCCGCCGGAACACGTCGAAGGCGCTCACCACCCCGTACGAGCGGGCGAGGGACAGTGCGTCGTCACGGAGCTGGTCGATGGTCGTGTCGGATACGGACTGCGCTGCGGCAGCCCCCGCCTCATCGGCGGCGTCACGTGCGGTCATCGCGATTTCACTTTCGAGGTCGTACGCAGTGGAAGTCACCGATGTCGAGTTCGACATCGCGGGCGGTGATCCGAACAGTGCCGCGGCCTCCACGTCGAAGAGCCGCTCCAGTACCCGACACGTGTCCGGCCCAGGCATGGTCTTGATCCGGCCCGAGGTCCACCGCCGGAACTGTGCCTCGGACACCGACAGGCCCTGCACGCCGGCCTGTGAGGCCGCGCGCTCGAACGCCGTGACGAAGTCCCTGTAACGCCAATGCCGCTGCTGGACTAAGACGCGCAGCAGCGTCGCCGGATCGTCCATCGGTCGCTCCCTCAAGGTCAGGAGACGGGCCACGTCGCGCCCCGCTCCACTTCGTGCCTATCTGTCAACGCCCCTGCTGCGCAATGAAATCCGAGCAGATGACATCGCGGAGCTACCTCCATGACACCTCGGTCACCCGGGCGAGCACCAGATGACACCCACCGCGTCGTGGCCGTGACACCCGTACCAGGGGGACTCTTACGTCACTTCGACGACCCCGGCGAAAGGGAGTGGACGTGAGCAGCCCCCGGCTTCCCCGACGAACCCCTGGCGCGACCAGCACGCACTACGAGGCCGTCGTGGCCCCGTACGTGGAGACGGACGCCGGCACCCCGTCGGAGCGTCGCGGCCTGCCCCGGGCCGCCGAGGCGTTCCGTAGCCGGAACGGTGACCCCTCCACGTGGAGCTCCGCCCAGTTCGACGCCCTCCTCGGCCTCGGGGGTGCCCAATGAGTCCGACCAGGGAGGCGAACGTCTGGGTCACGGAGGACACCGGGCACCGGCTCCTCGGCCAGGACGTCGCACACCCCGCCAGCGGACGTCGCGGAACCGTCGGCGCAGTCCTGATCTACGCATCGAAACTCACCGGCAGGCCGGTCAGGAAGGTGGCGCACATGCGCCCGCTGGACCATTCGGGTCGGGAACGGACCGCCGATCCGGACACCCTCCAGCCCCTCCAGCCGATCGCCCACTCGGCACAGACCAGCCGCACGAAGGGCTGAACAGGCTTCCCGCCCGGCGCTGACCGAGCGCTCGGCACCGGGCAGGGGACGGCGCCCCCGGGCGCTATGCACGAAACCGGCGAGGCGCCATACGGCACCAGACCGGCGGCACCAGAGCGGATCCAAGCTGCCCGTCCCGGGCAGTCACCCTTCCACCAAGGAGATCAGCTATGCCGAAGCCCAGGAAAGAGAAGCAGAACCACCTCATCTACGCGGACGTCGTGGACTCCAAGTCCAAGGCGGGCGTGTGGATGGGTGAGCGTGCTTCCTTCCGCGACAAGCAGGGCCGCATCCTGGAGGCCTTGAAGGACCGCACCGACTGGGTCAGCCTGGAGGGCGCGGTCATGGTCATCAGCACCGAGCCGGCCGGTCTCACGGTCATCGCGCCGAACCCGACGCTCCCCGGTGTGATCGTCCTCTCCGACGGCGGTTCCCCCGCGGCCTCCGCCCGGCTCCAGGCCGACGCCGAGGACAAGGTCCGCGCCGTCATGGCCGAGCTGGGTATCGCCGAAGAGGAAACGGCGGCCTGACCCAGTGGCCACTCCCCAGCTGCTGTGGGGGAAATACTTCCAGTACGACCGGGACGGGGAGGCTGTCCTCCTCGACCCGGTCACGCTGGAGAGTGTGCTTCTCGACTCCGGCGAGGTCTCTGACCTCGCCGGGGTCCCCCCGACCGCGACACACTTAGCCCTCGCCGGGCTCGGCTTCACCCAGGACGGCCCCCCGGCCGACCGCCGTGAAGCACTCCACCACCGCCTCCACACCCTGGGCATCGACCCGACACCGCGCCGGATCAGCGGCCTGCGGGTGGTGCTCACCGACCGCTGCAACATGGCCTGCACGTACTGCTTCGTCGACACCAACAGCGGCAAGCCGGACATGACGGAGCAGGAGCTCGCCGCCGGCCTTGAGTTCCTGTTCGAGCAGAACGCCGGGCAGGAGGAGGTCTCGATCCAGTGGTTCGGCGGCGAGCCGACCATCCGCTTCGACCTCATGCAGTACGGCGACGAACTCGCCGACACCCTCGCCGCCCGCTATGGCGTCGAGCGGGTCCGGCGCACGGTCGTCACCAACGGCGCCCGCCTGACGGACGAGGCCCTCGACCACTTCGTACAGCGTGAGTACGGGGTGGGCATCTCCATCGACGGCCCTCCGGGAATCAACTCGGCGAACCGGCTGCTCCTCGGCGGGCAGCCCGCGGACGACCGAATCCGCCGCAACGTCCGGCGCCTGGTCGAGGCGAAGGGCCTGCACGTCGGCTGCAACCTCACCCCGACGGCGTCGAACATCGGGCGCCTCGCCGAGAGCGTGCAGTGGATCATCGACGACCTCGGCCTCAAGTTCATCTACGTCAACACGCCCATCCCCACCGGGGGCGAGTGGCGGGTGAACGGCGCGGACCTGGCCCGGGAGCTCTACGAGGCCCGCCTGACCGCGCTAGGGAAGGGCGGGATGCTCTTCTCCGTCCTGGACCGGGCCTTCCAGGCCCTCGACACCCGCCGGCCGATGCTGTTCGACCATATGCAGGGCGACCGCAGCCTCAACGCCGCCCTGCTGCCCGGCAACCGGGTCAGCGTGTGCGACATCAACTTCACCGAGCCCGAGTTCCTCCACACACTCGATGAGCTGCGGTCGGACCCCAGCCGCCTTACAAGGGCGACGAAGAAGGTCGCGCCGATCCCCGCGTGCGGCGACTGTCCGGCGTTGGCCATCTGCGGCGGCCCGTCGCGCAACGAGCAGGCGCTCATCGGTGGCAGCACCCCCGACCCGCAGATGTGCGCCTTCTACACCAGCACCGTGGCCATCGCGGTCTGGGACAACACGGGGGTGCAATGAGTACCCCCGTTCGTACGGCGCTGGTCTCGACGGCCGGCCACTGCGAGGTCGCGTGCAGCTTCTGCTTCCGGGCCGACCGAGCTCGCGGCTTCCTCACCACCGCGACGTACACGCGTGCCCTGTCGCGGCTGAAGGAGGCCGGGGTGGAGGGCGTGTGCCTGACCGGTGGTGAGCCGACCCACCACCCGGACCTCCGGCAGCTCGTGCGCTTGGCCCTCCAGTTCGGCATGACGGTGTCCATGGTGACCTCGGCCCGCTCGGAGGCTGAGGTCACCGCCCTCGTGGAGGTCGGCCACCTTCTGACCAACGTGACCGTCTCCGCAGACTCGCAGGGCGCGATGACACTCGGCCGCACCACACGGACGGCGGCCTCGGCTGTCGCGACGCTGGACGCCGTCGACACCCCCTCGAAGGTCCTTCACCTCACCTACTGGGACGTGGACGACGAGGAAGCCGCCCAGCTCGCCGACCTCGTAGCGGGAACGGGGATCGACGTTCAGCTCAGCCCCGTCCTCCTCTCCGAAAACGCTCTGCGCCGGGACAGCCGATCACTCCAGGACTCCTTGATGCAGAGGGCCCGAGACACGGCGGCACTCGACCAGTACTTCCGCCTGTCCAACGGATACCGCTCCTACCTCGACGACCTGCGGCAGCTACAGCTGTCCAAGGAGGAGAGCCACCCCTGTCGGTCGGCCACCCTCTACATGTCGGCCGACGGCGAGGTGCGGCACTGCCCCTACGGAGCATCCGAGGTCAGTGTCCACGCCCCACGTACCGAGATACGAGCCTTCCTCGACGCCCCGGCCACGGACCGCGTCGGACCCGACTGCGCCGCCATCTGCCGCCCCGCGTCCCGCGACTGCGCGGCAGCCTGACCTTGGGGGTCCACGTGCAACCGTCGGTCTCCGTCACCGATCCCAACGACTTCAACAGCCACTGGAGGCAGCCGCCGAACTTCCGTATGCAGGTCCCGTTCGACTACCTGTTCCTGCCGGCGATCGACATCCTCGACCACGTCCGCCGGGACGAGGAGGTGCGGTTCACGGTCCTCGGCGAGGATGACTGGAAGGTGCGCATGGACCGCACCGCAGCGTTCCGGACGGCCCCGGTCGAGGAGATCGCCACGTGGCCGTTCCGCCTGGTGCACTTCAACCTCGCCCGGTTCTACGGCGAGATCCTGACCGGCTTCCAGGACGAGGTCATGGTGCCTTGGCGCACCCATCTGTCGTCCCAGGGATTCACGTGGCAGCGGTGCGCACCGATCCTGTTCCTGTCCACCGCAGGGGCGGCCTCGACCTACCACAACGACAACTCGCACGGTCTGGTGTGGCAGGTCCAAGGGGTCAAGACCTTCCACAGCTACCACAACCCCGACAAGCACCTGTCCCCCGAAGCTGCGGTCCTCGGTGAGACCACCGCCGAAGATCCCCCACCGCACGACGAGGCGCAGCGGCAGTCGGTGACGATGCAGCCAGGCGACCAGCTGTGGAGCCACGCCCTGACCCCGCACTGGGTCACCACCGAATCGCCGCTCGCGCTCAGCGTCACGCTCTCCCACGGCGGCCTCTCCCGCCGCGGCCGGTACGCCAACCGCGAGCTGGCCCTGCGCGACCACTGGGACAAGAACCCTGCCGAGGCATGGACCCTCGACCTCGGCCACACCCGGTACTGAGCGAGTACCCGCTGCCCCACCGCCAGCCGGCGGTGGGGCAGCGGTGCGCCATACCTCTGGCTCAGGGGGTGAGTCGGTTCGGTCCCCGGAACAGGAACGCGGCCTCGCGGATCGTGTCCAGGCCGAGCATGACCATCAGGATCCGGCCCAGGCCGGCGCCGAGGCCGCCGTGGGGCGGGCACCCGAACCGGAAGATGTTCATGTAGTCCTGCATCGGCTCGGTGTCCATGCTCTTCTCCTCCGCCTGCTTGAGCAGCACGTCGGAGCGATGCTCACGCTGGGCCCCGGTGGTGATCTCCAGGCCCTTCCAGAGCAGGTCGAAGCTGAGCGTCAGGTCCGGCCGGTCCGCCGGACGCATGTGGTAGAAGGGCCGGATGCTGGCCGGGTAGTGCGTGATGAACACGAACTCGTGGCCCGTGAGCTCCTTCATGTGCGCGGCGATGGTTCGCTCACCCTCCGGGTCCAGGTCCTCCTTGACGCCTTCGGGGTCCCAGCCGCCGGCCCGCAGGATCTCCTGCGCCTCGGCCATCGTGATCCTGGGGAACGGAGCCTCCGGCACCACGACCTCGATCCCGAAGACCTCCCGGATCGCCTCACCGTGAACCTCTTTGACCTTCGCGATGGCGTGAGCGAGCATCCGCTCCTCGAACGCCATCACGTCCTCGACGTCGTCGATCCACGACAACTCGACGTCCACGCCAGTGAACTCGGTCGCGTGCCGGGAGGTGTACGACGGCTCGGCCCGGAAGACGGGGCCGATCTCGAAGACCCGGTCGATGCCGGCGGCCACGGCCATCTGCTTGTAGAACTGCGGCGACTGCGCGAGGTAGGCCGACCGGTCGAAGTACCCGAGCTTGAACACCTCCGCCCCGGACTCCGAGGCGGTGCCCATCAGCTTCGGCGTGTGCATCTCCGTGCAGCCGTTCTGCATGGCGTACTCGCGCAGCCCCTGCTCCAGGGTCGTCTGCGCGGCGAACACCATCTGCGCGGTGGCCCGCTTGCGTACGTCGAGGAATCGCCAGTCGAGCCGGTGCTCGGGGCCGGTGTGCTCGTCGATCGGCAGCGGCGTCTCCGCCCGGTTCAGCACCTCGATCGTCTCGGGGACGATCTCCAGGCCACCCAGGTTGACCTGGGCCGCCTCTACGACGCGGCCGGTGATCCGGACGGCGGACTCAGGGGTAAGCGATTCGATGACTGCTTCGAGCGGGCCGCCGTCGCGCTTGTGGGTCACCTGGGCCATGCCGGAGTGGTCCCGCAGGATGACGAACTGCATCTTGCGCTGCAGCCGGAGTGCGTTCACCCAGCCGGAGACGGTGACGGTCTGGTCGAGGTGTGCGCGTAGGTCAGAAGCCAGTACGCGGCTAGTCGTGTGGATCATCGCAGCCCTCCAGGGGCGTCGTCATGATCCCTTGGAAGCGTGGGCGAGAAGGGTACTCGCGGTGCCACCACGCCTTTGCCACCGCCAGACAGCGGCGGCCTCATTCAGCCCGATGACGGGGGCAAACCGGCGGGGCATTGGGCCCGGGGGCCTTTCCTCCCCGCGCTCGGGAGGGTCTTCACTACGGGTGCAAGTCCGCCTTCACAGCTGCCGGCGGCTCTCTCTGCTCGCGTGATCCGTGGCTACTCGTCTCCGTCGACGCGTTGGTCACGAGGATAGGGATGCCGCAAGCCCCTCGCAACGGATTCACGGCGGTGGCGCGCCAAGTGGCCGGATGGTGCCCCTGCCGAGGCCAGATAGGACGCCCCAACGCCCACCGCTGCCGTGCAAGGGCGCCACGAGTGCGCAGCAACTACGATCGGGCCGCGAAGCCGTCCGGGCTGCTCGCGGCCCTGGACTCCCGACCAGGAGGGGACCGCCGCACATGGGTAGGACTGAGTACTACAACGACCCCACCGCGCCGAAGGCCAACACCCTCATCCCTGCCAGCAACCTGCTCGTCATCGACGACAACGGCGCCATCCTGCTCCAGCGTCGCCGCGACACCGGCCAGTGGGCGCTGCCTGGCGGCGCCCAGGACATCGGCGAGACCGCCGCCGAGTGCGCGGTCCGCGAATGCCTGGAGGAAACCGGCATCGTCGCCGAGATCACCGGCCTCCTCGGCGTCTACACCAACCCCCACCACATCGTGGCGTACACCGACGGTGAGATCCGCCAGCAGTACGAGAACACCTACATCGGCCGCCCCGTCGGCGGCGAGCCCACGATCAACGACGAGGCCGACGGCGTCCGCTTCATCCAGCCCGCCGAGCTCGACCAGTACGACATCCACCCAAGCATGCGCCAGCAGATCGGCGACTACCTCGCCGGCACGTACCCCTACCTCGGCTGAGCCACCAGCTGTTCAGTGGTGGCCTGTTTGCCGTCGAGGCGATCCACGGCCTGCTCTATTCCCGGCAGGGGGCCAGGACCAGTCCAGTGCTGGGATTTCGGCACGACTACACCCGTCCAGCCCTGACGATGAGGGCTGAGCGATAGCCAACCGAGGGAGTGCCGTGAACCTGCTGCCGACCGCCACGAGTACCGACGTCCAGGAACGGAGACCTCGCGTCGCGGTACTACCCATCGGCTCCTTCGAGCAGCACGGCAGTTATCTCCCGCTGATCACCGATACGGTCATCGCCTGCATCATCGGCCAGGAGATAGCCAGCGCATACCCCATTCACCTGCTGCCGCCCATCACCATGTCGTGCAGCCACGAACATGCCGCCTTCCCGGGCACCGTCAGTATCAGCGCGAAGACCCTCTACGCCGTGATCGACGATATCCGCGCGTCCCTCGCCCGCTCCGGCATCCACAAGCTGGTGATCGTCAACGGCCACGGCGGAAACTACGTCCTGTCCAACATCGTCCAGGAAGCCAACATCGACGGGCCCGCCGCCTCCCTGTTCCCTCTCGGAGCCGACTGGGACCGAGCCCGCGACCACGCCGATCTCGTCTCCGACCGCCACGCCGACATGCACGCTGGCGAGATCGAGACGTCCATCTTTCTTCACGCGGCGCCCGAGCTGGTATGCGACGGATTCGCCGATGCCGACCATGACGGCGGCAGCCGTCCCTTCCTGCTGGTCCAGGGCATGAGTGCGTACACCGAAACCGGTGTCATCGGCTTCCCATCCCACGCGACCGCGGCCAAGGGCAAGGCCGTACTGGCAAGCCTGGCCGACAGCTTCGCGGGTCACTTGGAGATCCTCGGCCGCGACGACTGAAGCCAGCCAACACCTGTAATCGAAGGGTTCCGCTATGACTCCTGCGCCACAAAGCTTCCCAGTCGGCTCTATCGTCCTGTACCTGGGGAACCGCGCCAATGTCACTGGTCACGCGGCCGACGGCAGCGTCGAGATACGAGTTCTCAGCACGGGAAGCGAGCTATCCGTCCCTCCGGACAGACTGACCTCCCTGACTCCACCTGCTGCTGCGGGGCCACCACTCTCCCGGGCCGCGGCCGGCCTGTTTGCCGGTGCCGGACTCATAGCCGTCATCGCCTTGGCATTCATTCTTGACTCCGGTGGCAACGACCCGGACGAGCCCGCTTCGGCGACTCCGCACGTGTCGGCGGTACCTTCAGCACCGAGCAGCCCCTCGGCCGTCTCACCAACGACTGCGGCGACGCCGCAGGCCGATGACACGCCCACCCCACGCGTGGCCCCCAGCTACGGTGCCGGAGTGCCCCCTTGGGTGAAGCGCGTCCAGGACGTGAAGGCGGCCTACGTCCTGCCCGGCAATCCTGATGAAGACGACCCAGCCGACCGCAGGGACTCAGTTGTGATCGAGTACACCAGTGGCGACGCCGGTCAGCGCTGCACCGCGATGCGGGCATTGGCCGGGACCGAGCACGGTGTCATCGCTTACACCCCGACCGGGATGGCGGTGGACTCGAACGACTGCCTCAGCGTGGACCTCAGTCCCTGATCGGCCGCGGTTCCCTGGTCTCAGTTCTGGTCCCATTCACGTCCGTCCGGGCACGTCCGTGTGAGGTCGCACCGAACGCTGCGCCGCAGTTCAGGACAGGTGCGACACATTTTGTTAGAGGGTGGCCGTCTGCACGACGCTCCCGCTGTCACCACGGCCGAGGCGGCCAGCCGGAGTACACCACCGACAGTTCGCGTCCTGGCGGGGGTCTTGCAGGTCGCGCTGGCGAGTACGGGGGCGATGAATGACGGCGGCGTGATCGTGGTCGTCATCATGCAGGCCGGTGGCGGCCAGGACGAAGTGGTTGAGTGCCTCGGCAGCTGCGAGGGTGTTGAGTGTGATGACGCTGGGGGCTGGGACACCGGGGACGTAGCGGGCGGCGTCCCGTTCGGCTTTGGGGTGCATGTCGATCGCGAGCTGAGTGGAGTCGATGAGCCGGTTGCACCACAGGCAACCGTCGCCGGGGAGCATGATCCGGGTGGCGGTGTGGATCTGGCCGACGCAGCCAGCGGAATCGACGGGGATCTTGACGCCTACTTGGACGCCTGGGATGAGGAACTGCTGAACGGCGGCGTTGACCCAGTGGCGGGCGGATGCACTGTCGGCGGCGAGGAAGATCCAGTCGCAGAGCGCCAGCTCCTTGAGGGCCTCGGGGTGCTCCACGCGTGTGGCCTTGAGGATCAGACGAATGCGGGGATTGGCGCGCTGCGCGTTCCGGGCCGCGAGGTCGGTCTTGAGCCGGCCAATGTCCTCCTTTCCGGCAGCTACGAGGCGAGGCAGGTTGGTGGCCTCGATGGTGTCGTCGTCGACGAGGACGAGCGTGCCGACACCCAGGCGGGCAAGTTCTTCGACGAGGATGCTGCCGACACCGCCCAGGCCGACTACCGCAACTCGGAGCCGGTTCAGCGTCTCCTGCCCGACGTCGCCCAGGAGCCGGGCCTGCCGATCGTGGTCCGGCCCGGCGGGTGTGGCAGTGGCCGGACGGGGGCGAAGGCGCAGCAGATTGCCTCCCGGGATCACGGTCTCGGTCAAGGGTGTGCGGCTGCCGTCGGCAAGCCAGAGGTCCCCCGCAGCGGCGTGTGGGGTAAAGACGAGCCCGCCGACTGTCTGTCCGGTGATCTGCCGCAGGGCCGGATACCCACGCTCATGGCTCGCGGTGTCAACGGAGGAGAAGCGAACCCGATCCAGCCCCCCATGGGCATGGACCGCAAGGTAGGCCGCAGATTCGTCACGGGCACGGACTGCCGCATCCCGGACAAACGATGGGGCGAGAGCGCGATGGCCGTACTCGCCAGGGATGTAGTCGGTGTCATTGGTGGCCGTAATCAGGTCGTAGGCCAGCAGCCGCGGGCCTCGCGCCCCTTCGGCATGGCCAGCCAGCAGCACGGCCCCGCCGCCGGAGGGGAACAGATGCGCCGACAGTTCCGTCCAGAGGCGGTGGGGGACGGTCAGGCTCCATCCCCCGGCGGGCGGGTTCACTGGTCGGCGAGCCACCGGCGGATCCTTTCGGCCTTGAGTGCCGCGCTGTCGACGATCGCGTCTCGACGGTTGGAACGGCGGGAGATCTGCAGTGCGGGCTGGCCGCGCCAACCCGTCGACTGGACTGCCGGTCCATGGGACTGCCCGTCGGTACGCGAAAGCGGCCCAACGTAGTGGGGGTAGACGTCGGCGTCCGGGTAGGCGGCGCTGATCTGGAACCCGAGCCAGGTGACAGCCGGAGCGTAGGAGGGACCGACCGACACGTCCTCGACGGTGACGAACACACCGCCAGTGCCGTCCGGAACCACCTCGACCGGGTGACCGGTGAACTGGGCCCGGACGGCGTCGACGGCTTCGGTGATTGCCGAAGCGAGGGTGTTCACGAGTTGTCGTCCGGGGGCACGGCCAGGAACTCCTGGTTCGGGTGGACCCGGATCCGCTCGCCGTCGTCGATGACCTCGTAGCGCCCGTTCCCCCGCTTGACCGACAGCTGGAAGCCGATGTCGATCGGTAGGCCCTGGGCGATCGCTGCCTGCTTGATCTCCAGGCCAGTGAGCTCACGGCCGGGCAGGATCACGGGCTGATTGTTCACGGTGACCGTGACCTTGACGGGGCGGCGCTCGTCCTGGCCTGCCGTCGGCTCGATGTCGGTGTCCATCGCGTTCCTCGTTTCTGGTGTTTCGGTGCCGCCTAGTCAGAGGCGGGCACGCCTGCGTTTCGAGAATCTCGCATCGTTTGAGATGTCGAACACTCGTGATCACGCTAGCACGGGGGTGTTTGAGATGTCGAACACTGATAGAAAGGAGGCAACACCCCCAGACCAAGAGGAGGAGGGCGATGGCCAGGAACCGCGTGAACGTGGCCGCTCTGTACGCGGCCCTCGATGCCGCGCGGACCACGAGAGGACTCTCGTGGCGACAGTTGGCAGGAGAGGTGGGCGTCAGCCCTTCGACCATGACCCGGCTAGCCAATGGCCACCGACCGGACGTGGACGCCTTCGCCGCCCTCGTGCAGTGGCTCTGCCTGCCGGCCGAGAACTTCATGATCGACCCGAGTGCCGACACCGAGGGCAAGCCCACCGCCGAGCCGGAGCTGCTGGTGCAACTCGCCCCGCTCCTGCGCGCCCGCAGCGACCTGGGGGAAGAAGACGTGCGGTACCTGGAAGAGGTGATCGGAGCCGCAATGCGTCGGTTCGCCTCCGACCGCGACTCCCCTGTGGGGTGAGCATGGGATCTCGGTGGACCAAGAAGGCCCTCCAAGAACTGGCGCTCGATGAGCGTCGACGGATCGGAGTCGACCTCCACGACCCTCTAGACCTCACGCGCCTGACCGAGGAGTGGGGTGTCCGCGTGTACGGCCTGAGCGACCTCGCCGCTCACGGTTGCTCACCGGCGGCGCTGGAGTACTTCAGCTCCGCCGGCGCAGGAAAGTGGTCCGCTGCCCTTGTCCCGGCAGGGACAGGCTGCTTCATCCTCGTGAACTCCTCCCATACACCGCAGCGGCTCCGATCGAACATCGCGCACGAGATGGGACACCTCCTTCTTGAGCACGAGTTCAGTGGCGTTCTCGTCAGCGATGGCGGGTGCCGAAGCCTGGACCCGGCGATGAAGGTGAAGGAGCAGGAAGCACACGACTTCTCCGCGGAGCTCCTGATCCCCAAGTCCGCCGCGATCAAGGCCGCGTTCGACAACCTTGCCGATGCCGAAGTCGCTCAGCGCTTCGATGTCAGTATCGAGTTCGCGCGAATGCGCATGAACGCCTCAGGCGCCAGGACGATCGCGGCACGGTCCAGAGCCAAACGCCGGTAGGTGACCTTGCTCTGCAGTGCGAACGGGCCGCCTCAGTCTCAGTTCTGGTCTCATTCGCGTCCGTCCGGCCCCGTCCGGACGGGGCCGCCCCGAACGCTCCGCCGCAGGTCAGGACGCCTACGGCCCCCTCCGTACCCCCGTACGAACATTTGGAAAGTGTGTTGTGGGCAACCCCTCACGAGTTCGTATGGATACGCGGTACCAGGGGCGGCCATCCCACCCCGTGGCCGACCTGGCCCGCAGGCTCCGCATCGTGGCAAGCGGCTAGGGTCCAGTCCGTGAGCGAGAACGAGCATGAAGCGAAGATGGCCAACCCTCGCATGGCGGCCGGCGCTCTCTTCTTCGACGAAGGTGATCGAGTCCTCCTCGTCGAGCCGTCGTACAAGGACTATCGAGACATTCCCGGTGGATACGTCGAACAGGGCGAGTCGCCCCGACAGGCCTGTGTTCGCGAAGTCCAGGAGGAACTGGGCATCAAGCCCCACATCGGCCGCCTCCTCGTCGTCGACTGGGCGCCGAACCCGGGAGAGGGAGACAAGGTCCTCTACCTCTTCAACGGTGGCCGCCTCGACGCAGACCACCGCCAACAGATCGCACTGCAAGCGGACGAGCTCCGTGGCTATGACTTCCACCTCGCCGAACAGGTGCCACAGCTCACCATCCCTCGCCTCGCGCGCCGAATCGCCGCTGGCATCCAGGCCCGAACGAACGGCCTGACTGCCTACCTGGAACACGGGCAGTCGCCGGAAACAGAGACCTAACCACATCTGTGCTTCGGCGACCCCGTCGGCCAAGCATTTGCCATTCGGGGCCAGGAGGAAGGTCTTGACGACACCCTCGCCGCCAAGATCCGCGCCTCCCTCACCTACTACCGGCCCTTGCTGCCCGACGCCGGCTGTGGGGTGCGGCTGCACGACACCACGCTCTACACATCCTTGTTCCGCTATGACGACAACCTGCTGGTCAACCCACGTGTGTGGGGCCAGTCAGCCAGCGCAACCCCCCTGCTCCACCTCAAGAGGGCCGCCGACACAAGGGGGTTCGACAACCGCGCTCAAAGCCTCGAAGCCGTCTGGGCCGCCGCGCGGCCCTGGCATCCCGAACAGGAGGGGACCGCCGTACACGGGTACGCCTACCCGGGACCTGCTCCCGCCGATCACGATGTCGTGCAGCCACGAGCAGGCCGCGTTCCCCGGCACGATCAGCATCAGCGCGAAGACCCTGTGCGCGGTGGTCGACGACATCCGCGCTCCTCTTGCGCGCTCCGGCGTCACGAAACTGGTGATCACCAACGGCCGCGGCGGCAACTACATCCCGTTCAAACGTCGACGGCCCTACTGTCTCCGTCTTCCCACTTAGCGCCGACTGAGACCGAACTCGTGAGCACGCCAGCCTGGTCTCCGATCGCCATGCCGACATGCACGGCGGAGAGATCGAGACATCCGTCCTGCTCCACTCCGCCCCGGAGCTTGTTTGAGACCGCTTCGCCGCCGCAGAGCACGACAGCGGACCCCACTCCTTTCCTCCTGGTTCAGTGGGATGGGCGCGTACACGGAGTCCGGGGTGATCGACTACCCCTCGTATGCCACGGCAGAGAAGGGCAAGGCCGTCCTCGATCGTCTGGCAAGCAGCTTCGCGGCGCATCTCAGCGTCCTTGGCGGGGGCCGCTTGAGGCCACACGTCTCATCTCTGTGGCATCTCGGAGACCGGTGTCGGGAAGGGGCAGTCCGTCGGTCTCGGCCCAAACGGGAGTAAAGCTTCTATACCCTGCCTTGCCCGACACTGGACCAGGAGAGGTGCCAAGCAGTCTGGCGTGGTCCGGCTACACCCTGCTACACCCGACTAAATCGGGTATGGGCTGGTGCAGGCACCGGTAGGGTATGTGTGCCCGATGTGCTCACGCTGGCTGCCGACTGGAGGTTCCACAGTGGCTGAACCGTGGCTGTCCGCCGACGACATCGCCGCTCACCTAGGCATCACGAAGGACACTGTGTATGGGTGGATCGCCGAGAAGGGCATGCCGGCCCACAAGCTCGGCCGTCTCTGGAAGTTCCAGACCAGTGAGATCGATGAGTGGGTGCGCAGCGGCGGTGCCGCCGCATCGAGCGACCACACAGGACCGGGCTGACCTGACGGTTCGCCCACGGACACGAGGGTGCTGTCGGTGGGGCGTCGTATCCTGATCGACTTGCCTGATTCCCGAAAGGAGGTGCCCGTGGCGGAAGAGACCGCTCCTGCGTCGCGCTATGCGCTCTCGTTCACCAGCGGCGCCCTCCTCATGCGCGAAGCCGTCATCACCGCGCCGCTGTACCTGCGCGAGCACGACTGGTCGAAGGTGCGCGAGGTGATCGAGCAGGACAACCTGTTGCAAGCACGCACGGTCGCGTCTGCGCGACGCCTCGCCCGCGAAGCCACCCAGCGGGTCGCCGTGCTCACCGACGGCGAGATCGAGCTGCTCGTCGACGCGACGGCAACCGAGCGCGGACACCTGCTGTGGGCGGCTGCCTGCCGTCGCTATGACCTGATCGGTGACTTCGCCGAGGAGGTGGTGCGCGAGCGGTTCCTCCTGCTGACGTCGACGCTCACGTACGAGGACTTCGACAGCTTCGTTCGTGGCAAGGCTCTCTGGCATACCGAGCTGACTGAAGTCAAGGACTCGACGCTGCGCAAGCTGCGCTCGAACGTGTTCCGCATGCTCAAGGAGGCCGGCCTGCTCTCCGACGGCGGACACCTGGTCCAAACCGTGCTGTCGCAGCGGGTCGCCACTGCCTTGTACGCGCGAACCCCGAGCGAACTGCGGTTTTTCCCCACCAGCGATCGCGATACAGGGAGGGTGGAACGGTGACGCCGACCGGGCTGTCCCAGCAGGAAGAGCATCTGGTGCAGGTGCTCAGCGGCAAGCGGTTCCTCGAGATGGAGGGCCTGAGCAACGAGGTGCCGTTCTTCATCTACCCCTACGACCCCGAGGACGCCCTCTTGGTCGCGGGGGTCAAGAAGCGCGTCAAGAACCGACTGGCCCACAAGGGGATCGTGATTCGCGAGATCAATCTCTACGACCTGTCGGTGGAGATGCTCAAAGCGCGCGGAGTCTGGGACCGCCTGCTCGCCATCGAGCCCGAGCAGGAGAAGGACGACTTCCGCGAGCTGCTTCAGGGGATGCTCGACCCGCAGCTCCACATCGCGCCTGCGGTCCGCGCCAAGCTCGCCGAGGGCGACTTCGACATCTTCTTCCTCACCGGCATCGGTGAAGTCTTCCCGTACATCCGCTCGCACAACGTGCTCAACAACTTGCAAAGCGTCGTGGCGGGCAAGCCGATGCTCATGTTCTTCCCCGGCCGCTACGAGCAGTCCGACACGTTGGGGTCCTCGCTCGTGCTGTTCGGGCGACTCAAAGACGACCAGTACTACCGAGCCAAGAACATTTTGGAACAGGGGGCTTGACTCGATGCAGTTGAACGGGATCTTCGCCAAGGACGTCCAGCGTCCGATCGAGGGCGTCATCAAGGCCGACGACACCGCGCACCTGGGTACCGAGGTGGACGAGTACGTCGTGACCAACGAGGCCGCCAAGGGCCTCGAACTCTTGCTCGAGGCGTACACGAACTACACCAATGCGAACGGCGTATGGATCTCGGGCTTCTTCGGCTCCGGTAAGTCCCACTTGCTCAAGATGCTCGCCCACCTGCTCGGCGACGTAGACGGGCAGGAGTTCCCGCGCGAGCGTCTCTCGGAGAGCTTCCGGTCAAAGGCACAGGACGCGTTCCTCCCTGCCTTGCTGACCAAGGCCGACCGCATCACCGCCAAGAGCCTGCTGTTCAACATCGATCAGAAGGCCACGCTCATCACGAAGGACCAGGCCGACGCGCTGTTGAAGGTGTTCGTCAAGGTTTTCGATGAAAGCCGCGGCTACTACGGCAACCAGGGGCACGTGGCTCGATTCGAGCGGGACCTGGACAACCGCGGCCAGTACGGGGCGTTCAAGGCTGCGTACGCACGGATCGCGGGACGCGACTGGATGCATGGCCGCGAGGAGGGCGTGCTCGAAGAGGTCAATGTGGCCAAGGCGTACGCCGAAGTCAGCGGCCCGGCCGAGGGGACGCCGACCAACATCCTGACGAAGTACCGCAACGAGTACTCGGTGTCGATCGAGGACTTCGCCAAAGAGGTCAAGGCATGGCTCGACAAGCAGGACGAAGGCTTCCGGCTGAACTTCTTCGTGGACGAGGCCGGCCAGTTCATCGGGTCGAACACGCACCTGATGCTGAACCTCCAGACGATCGCCGAGTCTCTGAACACCAAGTGCCAGGGGCGCGCGTGGGTGTTCGTCACCTCTCAGGAGGACATGGACAAGGTCGTCGGCGACCGCACCAAGCAGCAGGGCAATGACTTCTCCAAGATTCAGGCGCGGTTCAGGACTCGGCTGAAACTCACCAGTGCCGACGTCGAGGAGGTCATCCGCAAGCGTCTTCTGGAGAAGAACGAGGCGGGCGAGTCCGCCCTGGCGAAGATCTATGCCGAGCAGCACGCGAATTTCAAGACGCTGTTCGACTTCGTTGACGGTGCGAAGACCTACCGCAACTACACTGACGAGGCGCATTTTTCCGGCACGTACCCGTTCGTCAGCTACCAGTTCCCGCTGTTCCAGGCGGCGATAGAGGGCATCTCGGACCACAACGTGTTCGAGGGCCGCAACAGCTCGGTCGGTGAGCGCTCCATGCTCGGCGTCGTGCAGCAGGTCGTCAAGGACGTCGGCGATGTCGAGGTCGGCAGACTCGCGACGTTCGACCACATGTTCGCGGGCATCCGCGCCTCGCTGAAATCCGCAGCGCAGCGCTCGATCGACGTCGCCGAGCGCAACCTCGACAACGAGCTTGCCGTGCGCCTGCTCAAGGCGCTGTTCCTGGTCAAGTACGTCGAGGGCTTCCACGCGACCCCGCGCAACCTGACCGTGCTGGTCTACGACCGGTTCGGGCTTGACCTGCCCGCGTTGTCCAAGCAGGTACAGGAGGCCTTGACTCTGCTGGAGACGCAGACGTACGTGCAGCGCAACGGCAACGTCTACGAGTACCTGACCAACGAAGAACAGGTCATCGAGGAAGAGATCAAGAACGTCGATATCGACCCCTCCGAGGTCAGCGGTCGCCTGTCCAAGATCCTCTCGGGTGATGTCATCCGTACCGGCAAGCTGAGGTACGCCAAGAACGGCCAGGACTTCGCGTTCGGCTACAAACTCGACGACCAGGTGCACGGGCAGCAGCGCGAGCTGACGGTGCACTTCATCACCCCCGAGTACCCGTTCAGCCCCGAAGAGACCCGGATGCACAGCGCCGGCAAAGACGAGCTGCGCGTCATCCTGGAACCCGACGAGCGCGCCCTGTCCGACCTGCGGCTGCTCATCAAGACCGAGAAGTACACCAAGCGCAAGCAGACGACCTCGCTCACGGCGATCGAGGAGCAGATCCTGCGCTCCAAGGCGGCGCAGAACGTCGAGCGCGAGAAGGAACTCGTCGTGCGCATCCGGCGGGCAGTCGGCAAGGCAGAACTCGTGATCAACGCCGCCGACGTGACCTCCGCATCGCAGGACGCCGTTACCCGTGTGACCGACGGGTTCCAAGACCTCGTCAGCCGGACCTACACCCAGCTCAGCCAGCTCGGCGGGGCGACCTACAGCGAGCAGCAGGTCGCCGCGTTCGCCAACCCCGACCCGTCGGCCATGTTCGATGATCAGTCGCTGTCAACGCTCGCCGCCCCGGGCGACGAGGTGTTGTCGTTCGTCATGCAACGCGACCGGCTCGGCGAGCAGGCGACCGTCAAGACGATCGTGGGTGCGTTCCAAGCAAAGCCCTACGGTTGGGACCTCGCCTCGATCGAGGTCGTCATCGCGTGGCTCGTCGGCACCTCGAAGCTCACGCTCATCGTCGATGGCAACGCCCTGAAGCGCACCGAGGTCGCGGTGGTGCTGCGCAACACGCAGAAGCACTCGCACGCGGTGGTGGCTCTCCAGAAGGTCTTCGACGAGCGCAAGGTCGCGACGCTCCGCAAGTTCTGCATCGACTTCTTCGACGAGGCGACCGCGCCGAAGGACGCGATGGAGCTGGCCCGGCACGGCAGCGACAAGCTCCGCGGCAAGCTCGACGAGCTGAAGGCGCGAGTGAACGGGTCGAAGTACCCGTTCGTGGAGCAGTTGGCCGCCCCGATCGCCCTGCTCGAAACGGTCGTCGGCAAGCCCGACGAGTGGTATCTGACCGAGTTCGGCCTGGGCGACGAGCTGCTCGAGGCCAAGGACTCCGTGATCGACCAGATCCAGTCGTTCCTCAACGGAGGCCAGCGCGCCATCTACGACGCGGCCGTCACCCTGCTCACGGCGAGCACGAACAACCTCGGCTACCTGCCCGCCGGCAGCGACGCCGAGGTGAAGCGGCTCCTCGAAGACCCTGACGCGTTCCGGGGCAACCGCATGATCCAGCTCAGGCAAGCCGCAGAGGCGCTCGGCAAGCAGGTCGACGAAGCGCTCGCGACCAACCGTGCCACGGTGATCGAGGCCATTGAGGGACGCAGGACCGAGGTGCTCGGCAGCACCTACTACGAGAACGCCACCGAGGACGCACAGCAGAGGGTCGTTCGCACGATCGACCAGATCATCGACCGGGTCAGCACCGAAAGGCAGATCGCGCTCATCCGCGAGCAGGGGAACAGCTTCGGAGAGAAGACCTACCCTGCGCTGCTCGATCAGCTCGTCTCTTCCGCCCGCCGCCCCACTGACGCCACCGACGATCTCGCGCCCGCGCCGGTCAAGCAGACCGTCTCGGTCAAGACCATCACGGTGCCGGGCGCTCACGGCGTGCTGGAGACCACCGAGGACGTCGACCGGTACCTCGAAGCGCTCCGTAGTGCCCTGCTGTCCACGCTCAACGACGGAAAGCGAATCGCACTCTGATGGAAACCGCTCCGCTCAAGTCCTTCGCAGCCTGGGCGCGCACCGCACTCATCCGTGAGGTGGCGGCTCGGATCGCGGTCGTGCTCGCCCCCGCATCGCCCGAGCGTGTCGAACAGCGCAGCGCCGTCGCGGCACTGGAGAAGGCCGTCAGTGCGACTGGCGGCGGTGACACGGGCCGCGCTGCCATAGCGGACAAGGTTGCCTACACCTGGTTCAACCGCATCATCGCGCTGCGGTTCATGGACGCCAACGGCTACACCGGCATCGGCGTCGTCTCATCCGAACGAGGCCGCGCGGGAGGCCAGCCGGAGATCCTCGCCGAAGCCAAGCGCGGGAACATCGACAGCACGGTCGTCACCAACAAGCGCACCGTCGAGACCGTGACGACCTTGCTCAACGGCATGCGCCGCAGCGACGACCCGCAGGGCGAGGCGTACTCGCTGCTGCTTGCGGAGTACTGCCGTCACTGGAACCGCTCCATGCCGTTCATGTTCGAGCGCGAGGGCGACTACACCGAGCTGCTCATCCCCGCGAACCTGCTCGCAGACGACTCCGTGCTGGCCCGCGTTGTCACCGTGCTCACCGAGGACGTCTGCCAAGACGTCGAGGTCATCGGCTGGCTGTACCAGTTCTACATCTCCGAGCGTAAGGACGAGGTCTTCGCCGGGTTCAAGAAGAACAAGAAGGCCGGCGCTGCCGAGATCCCCGCCGCCACCCAGCTCTTCACCCCGCACTGGATCGTCCGCTACCTCGTCGAGAACTCCCTCGGACGCCTCTGGCTGCTCAACCGGCCCACCTCGCGGCTCGCCGATCAGATGGGCTACTACATCGCCCCGGTCGACGAGGAAACCGACTACCGCCAGGTCTCCAGCCCCGAAGAGCTGAAGATCATCGACCCCGCCTGCGGCTCCGGCCACATGCTCACCTACGCGTTCGACCTGCTCTATGCCATATATGAGGAAGAGGGCTACGCGCCGTCCGACATCCCCGGGCTGATCCTCGCCAACAATCTCTACGGCACCGAGATCGACCCTCGCGCGGGAGCTTTGGCCGCGTTCGCCCTCACGATGAAGGCGCGCGCCTACAAGCGCACCTTCTTCAACAAACAGGTCGAGCCGAACATCTGTGTGCTCGAACCGATCTCGTTCACCCCGGACGAGCTGAGGGACACCTGTGTCACCCGCGGCGGAGACCGTGCGGCTGAGGAGGTGTTCTGGAACCAGTTCCGGCACGCTGACACCGTCGGATCGCTCATCCGCCCGCGCGAGGAACTGATCGAGCCGCTCAGGGAACACCTCGACGCGCAGGGGGCGGACGGCGGCGACATCTTCGGCGATGAGCTTCGGGAGCGCGCGCGCAAGGTCATTCGGCAGGCGGAGTACCTCTCCCCCCACTACCACGTCGTCGTCGCGAACCCGCCGTACATGGGTGCCGGGAACATGGATTCCCGCCTGAGCGAGTTCGTCAAGGCCGAGTTCCCCCGCTCGAAGTCCGACCTCTTCGCGGCTTTCATCGAGCGCAACCTTGCCTTGTCCGTCTCGAGCGGACGAGTGGCAATGATCACGATGCAGTCGTGGATGTTCCTGTCGTCGTTCGCGAAGCTCAGGAAGCAGATGGCCAACGGCCACCAGATTTCCTCGATGGCCCATCTGGGGACCAACGCGTTCGACAGCATCGGCGGGGAGGTCGTGTCCACCACGGCGTTCGTCATCACGGTCGACTCGCAGCGCGATCCCTTCCACGGGACTTACGTCCGGCTTGTCAAGGGTACGAAGGAATCCGAGAAGGAGAGCGAACTACGTCGGGTCGCGGCGGGGGAGGATCGGGGCATCCTGTACCGAGTCAGGAACTCGGACCTTGCCGCGTTGCCCGGCGCGGTGATCGCGTACTGGATGAGTCCTGTCCTGCTCCACGCGATGACCGGCAACGCACTGCTAGGCAGTGTCTCGGAGCCGCGCTGCGGCATGAACACCGGAGAGAACGCGCGCTTTGTCCGGAACTGGTGGGAGGTCGACTCCGGACGCAGTTTCCTCGACGCGCCGAGCACCGAAGTCGCTCATGGCTCCGGGAGGAAGTGGTTCCCGTACAACAAGGGAGGTTCGTACCGAAAGTGGTACGGGAACCAGCAGTCGGTCGTCGCCTTCGATTCCCACAGCTACGACATCTTGAGCAGGCAGGGGAATCACCTCCCGTCCCGGCAGTTCTACTTCCATCCGTCGGTGTCGTGGTCGAAGATCGCCGGCTCGTCGCCGTCGTTCCGGCACTTCCCCGAAGGATTCGTGTTCGACGGCGCCGGAATGTCCCTTTTTGCGGATTCGGAGCGGCAGCGGAGGCTCTTCCTGGGGTTCTTGAACTCCAGGGTTTCCCAGGCCGCCCTTGAGGCCATTGCACCGACCCTCAACTTCCAATCCGGCGATATCGCACGGCTTCCGCTTCCGCAGGAAGTCGATCAACCGGACGTCGACAGTGTTGTCTCCGGACTCGTTGAGGCTTCGCGTTGGGACTGGGACGCGCAGGAGATTTCCTGGAACTATCGCGTGAATCCCTTGGTGGCCGGGTCGGACCATGGGGAATCCGCGTTGGCGTCGGTGTTCGCACGCCACAGGGCGGTCGAGCTGGAGCTGGTCGATGCGCAGCGGGCGCTCGAAGAGCGCAACAACGAAACCTTCATTCGCGCGTTCGGGCTGGAAGGCGAACTCGATCCCCGGGTCGAGGAGAGCGAGGTGACGCTTCGGGTCAATCCGCTGTTCAGGTACGGGCCGGGCCGTTCGAACTACGAAGAGCTTCGCGTCCTGGATGCGGTCGTCGATCTCCTGTCGTATGCGGTCGGTTGCGTCTTCGGGCGCTACAGCATCGACGAGCCGGGGCTCATCCTCGCGAATCACGGCGACACGCTCGAGGACTACCTGGCGAAGGTGCCGAACCCGTCGTTCCTTCCCAGCAAGGACAACGTGATCCCGATCGTCGACGGCGATTGGTTCGAGGACGACATCGTCGCGAGGGTCCGCCAGTTCCTTCGGGCGGCGTTCGGCGAGCAGCACTTCGAGGAGAACCTGCGCTTCGTCACCGAGTCGCTCGGCGTCAAGGACTTGCGCGACTACTTCGTAAAGTCGTTCTACAAAGACCACGTTCAGCGGTACAAGAAGCGTCCGGTCTACTGGTTGTTCTCCAGTCCCAAGGGATCGTTCAACGCCCTGATCTACATGCACCGTTACTCGCCGTCCACGGCCTCGACCGTGCTGAACGAATACCTTCGCGAGTTCAAGGCGAAGCTGGAGGCCAGCCGCCAGCACCACGAGCGCCTCGCCGTAGGGATGGGCACGCCCCGGGAGAAGGCTGCCGCGCAGAAGGAGGTCGACCGCCTGCGCAAAGCATCGCTCGAACTTGACGAGTACGAGCACGACGTGCTGTACCCGCTGGCGACCCAGCAGGTGCAGATCGACCTCGATGACGGGGTGAAGACCAACTACCCGAAGTTCGGTGCCGCCTTGAAGAAGATCCCCGGACTTGAGGCAAGCGATGACTGAGACATCTGCCGTCCGCTCCCACTTGGAGCGTCGCTTCGAGACGCACCGGGTGGTGTTCTGGCACGACCCCGAGGGCGCGTACGCCGCTGACCTCGACTCAGTCGACTTGGACGGCGTCGAGATCGTGCGTGTCGCCAACGACGAGTACGCGGTCAAGAGCAGACTGCTGCACCTGGAGCCCGAGGCGAAGTTCCTCGTCTACCGCTCGGGCGCCGTGCCGGCGGGAATCGGCAACTGGCTGCTCGACCTGGAGCTGGCTTACGGGGTGTTCACCGCGGACCGCACCTCGCTGGTGCAGCAGGACCTGGGGCTCACTTCCGACGGCATTGGTGAGATCGTGCAGTCGCACGAGACCTTCTTCCAGGCGCCCCAGCGAGTGCAGAGCCTCAAGGCGCTGCTCAACGACGACGATGACATCCGGTTGCTGCAAGCCAAGATGTCGGTGGTACTGCTCGGCCAGCGAGAGCACAGCCTGCTGGAAATCACCCGCACCTTGCTCATCGAGAAGGCCAGCGGTACCAACGCGAAATACGGCGCGCTCGTCGAGTACGGCCTCGACCAGTTCTACTGGCAGGGAGTGGGGTCGATCTACGGGTACACGTCGCCGAGCCCGAGCCTCGACGACTTCGTGCTGTGGGTGTTCCGGATGGCCCTCGAGGGGTTCACGTCGGAACGACCCGGAGGGCTGCGGAACATCCAGATCGACTTCGCCAGTTTGCGCAATGACCGGCGGAGCGAAAAGGCGATGGCCACGCTTGCGAAGCAGGCAGCCGTAGACCTGGACTACTCGAGCACCATCCAGGACGCGAGCTTCGGAGACCTGCTGGGCAACGATCTGTTCGAGGAGGTCGACCAGAAGATCATCAGTGATCTCGCGCGCGCCGTAGCCGACCGCTCAGTCACGGCCCGCGAAGTCACTGAAGTCGTTCGCGGGCGCCAGAGCAGCTTTTGGATCGACAGGTATCACAGGCTGTACGCCGCGATCGGTAGCGCTTCTGACCTGCTGACCGCACTCAGCGGGCTCAGCCTGTCGATGCAGTCGTTCGATGAGGGCTTGGAGCGGTACCGGCGCGACTGGTTCCGTATCGACCAGTTCTACCGGCAGTTCACCTATGCGGCCCGCACCGCCGAGCACGCCGGCCCGCTGGAAGGGCTGCGGGCGCAGGTCGAGTCGTTCTACGCGAACAAGTTCCTGTACACCCTCGGCGCGGCGTGGCAGCAGCATGTCGATGGCGTCGACCGGTGGCATTCCGCCGTGCTCCGGCCGCAGACCTCGTTCTTCGCCGACCACGTCAGGCCCATCACGCGGGACGGCCGACGCAAGGCCGTCGTCATCATTTCTGACGCCCTGCGCTACGAGGTCGCCGACGAGCTGGGTTCGCGTATCCGGCAGGAGGACCGTTTCGACGCGACCCTTGATGCCGTTCTGGGTGTGTTGCCGAGCTACACCCAGCTCGGGATGGCCGCGCTCTTGCCGCACACCACGATCGGACATTCCGGCAAGGGCGATCTCGTCGATGTGGATGGCCAGCCGTCGGCAGGGACTGGCAACCGCAGCAAGATCCTCGCCAGCGTGCAGGGCACGGCGATCCCCGCTGAAGACCTGCTCGGCATGACCCGCGCTGAGATTCGCGAGCTCTACCGGCAGCACCAGGTGCTGTACGTCTACCACAACCGCATCGACGCGACCGGTGACAAGCAGGGCACCGAGCGGCAGGTCTTCGAGGCCGCAGAGAAGACGCTGGAGGAGCTTGTCGAGCTAGTCAAGCGCCTCGCAAGTGCCGACGCGACCAACATCCTCGTGACCGCCGATCACGGTTTCCTCTTCCAGGACTCCGCACTCGACGCCGCCGGCTACCTGTCGGTCGCCCCGCAGGGCGATGACATCGCCGTGCAGGCGCGCCGGTACGTGATGGGCACAGGGCTGAAAGCCGACCCGGCGTTCAAGACGTTCACCTCTGCGCAGCTCGGGCTCGACAGCACCTACGAAGTGCAGGTGCCGAAGTCGATCCACAGGCTGCGGCTCAAGGGCTCGGGCGCGAGGTTCGTCCACGGCGGCGCGACCCTCCAGGAGATCGTCGTACCCGTACTGACGATCAACAGGAAGCGCAGGAGCGACACCCGCTTGGTCAACGTGGAGATCTTGCCCGAGTCGGACAAGATCACGACCGGCCAGTTGGTGGTTAAGCTCTTCCAGACTGAGCCGGTGAGCGAGAAGGTCCAGCCGCGTACGGTGCGGGCGGGCCTCTACGTCGGCGAGGCCCTCATCTCGAACCAGGCATCGCTGGTGTTCGACCACGAGTCGACCGACAAGCGGGACCGCTACCAGAGTGCGGGCATGCTGCTCAGCCGGGACGCGAACGACTACAACAACCGGTCGGTCGAATTCCGCCTGGAGGAACTGATCCCCAACACCAATCAGTGGCGCGTCTACGCGAAGGCGATGTACACGCTGAAGCGCTCATTCGCCTCGGACTTCGACTTCTAAGGAGGGTGCAGCCGTGAGTGAGGTCAGCCAGGGGGCATCTGCCGGCCCGGACGCGCCAGTCGATGCCGCGCCGACGCAGAGCGAGCTGGACCGCAAGATCAACCGGTACTTCCCGGGAGCGGTCGTGCGCAAGGACTTGGTGAAGGCCGTCAAAGGCAACGCCATCGTGCCCTCCTACGTGCTGGAATACCTGCTTGGGCAGTACGCGGCATCCGATGACGAGGCCACCATCCAGGCGGGCATCGACACGGTGCGCAAGATCCTGGCTGACCACTACGTGCACCGGAACCAGTCCGAGCTGGTGAAGTCCACGATCCGCGAGCGCGGTCGGCACCGCGTCATCGACAAGGTCACGGCCACGCTCAACGAGAAGGACGACGTCTACCAGGCGGAGTTCGCCAACCTCGGCATCAAGGGCGTGCTCGTCGAGCCCGCCACGATCAAAACGCACCCGAAGCTCCTCGTCGGCGGAGTCTGGTGCATCTGCGACATCGAGTACTTCCACGCTGACGACCCGCGGGTCGTGCCGTGGATGCTCGGGTCGATCAAGCCCATCCAGCTGTCGAACTTCGACATCGAGGGCTACCTGGCGGCTCGGCGGGAGTTCACCACCGACGAATGGATCGACCTGCTCGTGCAGTCGGTCGGGTTCAATCCCGAGATGTTCGGGAGGAGGGCCAAGCTCATCCAGCTCGTACGGCTCATCCCGTTCGTGGAGCGCAACTACAACCTCATCGAGCTCGGCCCCAAGGGCACGGGAAAGTCGCACATCTTCTCGGAGTTCTCGCCCCACGGCATGCTCATCTCCGGTGGCGAGGTCACCGTGCCGAAGCTGTTCGTGAACAACGCCAACGGGCGCATCGGCCTGGTCGGCTACTGGGATGTGGTCGCGTTCGATGAGTTCGCCGGCAAGAAGAAGCGTACCGACAGAGCGCTTGTCGACATCATGAAGAACTACATGGCGAACAAGTCGTTCTCGCGGGGAGTGGAAACGCTCGGTGCCGAGGCGTCGATGGTGTTCGTCGGCAACACCTCCCACACCGTGCCGTACATGCTCAAGCACTCAGACCTGTTCGACGAGCTACCCGAGAGCTACCACGACTCCGCCTACCTCGACCGACTTCACCACTGCATTCCGGGGTGGGAGGTCGACACCATCCGCGGGGAGATGTTCTCGGAAGGCTACGGGTTCGTCGTCGACTACATCGCCGAAGTGCTCAAGTCGATGCGTTCCCAGGACTACTCGGACCGCTACCAGAAGCACTTCTCGCTCTCGTCGGACATCTCGACGCGTGACCGCGACGGTATCCACAAGACGTTCTCCGGGCTGATGAAGATCCTCTACCCGCACGGGGAGGCGGCGCCCGAGGAGATCGAGGAGATCCTTCGGTTCGCGATCGAGGGGCGCAAGCGCGTCAAGGACCAGATCCTGCGGATCGACACGACGATGGCCGACGTCAAGTTCGGGTACCGGGACAAGAGCGGGTCCTGGCACCCGGTCTCGACCCTGGAGGAGGACGAATACCCGGCGTACTACCACCGTGAGCGCCGAGGAGGTTTCGAGCCTGCTCACAGGGCGGTCGGACCGGCGGCGGGCGCCGGCCGCGATGGGGCGCCGGATGAGCCCGCGCAGGTCAGGGTGGCTCCGCTGTTCGAGGGGCACCGTGAGTTCCAGGAGAACCAGCGCGGCGTCTCGTTCGGCACACTGCTTGCGCCGTACCTGCGCGGAGCCGGGCAGATCACGATCATCGACCCCTACATCCGCCAGTTCCACCAGGCCCGCAACCTCATGGAACTCATCGAGGAGATCGCCGCGGCCAAGGACGCCGCCGACGAGGTCAACGTCAAGCTCATCACCTCGGAGAACACCGGGGACGAGGACAAGGTGCGCAAGCAGCTCGAGTTCCTGCTCAAGGTCAAGCAGGGCGCGGCAGCCGGCGGCATCAACCTGGACGTCTCGTTCGGCAACACGATCCACGACCGCTCGATCGTCACCGACACCGGCTGGAAGATCCTGCTCGGCCGCGGCCTCGACATCTTCCAGTACGTCACCGGTGACGCGTTCGACCTCGCTACCAGGCTCCAGGAGTACCGCCAGGTCAAGGCGTTCGGCGTGACCTACATCCGCGAGGGCAAGTGATTGAGGTGTAGCTGCTTGGCCAGGGCTGTACCTCTGCGAGCCCAGCCTGCGAGCGGGTCGCACACCGCACCGTGGAGGTAGGGAGAGGGGCCCAGCCTCAAGCGGTTCGGCGCCCCTCGGGTCAAGGCATGGCGGGCGCCCTGGCCGCCGTGCACACCGTGTCCTGCACTGTTACCAATAAGGGTCGCTCGGCTGATGTGCTGATTGGACGAAGCCGCAGTCGACGCCGGCGTTCTGGTGGTGACCATGCAGCCCATGGGGACCCTCATGGTGACGCCTCCGGCTTGATAGTCGAAGGTGGCCACGGGCGTTGAGCCGATGGAGCTCCCAGTGGGTGAGCGGTGCGTGAGCGGACGGGGCGGCACAGGGGGGATTGGGTGGCATGCGGGGGCCGGGCCGTACCTTTCTGACCTGGGGAAACAGGATTTGGTGGCACGGCGGCAGTAAGCGGGATGATCTTGTGGGGCCTCGTGATGCGTAGGTCTCGGATTCGAACTACGAAGTCGGTTCGAACTACGAAGTCGGATCGAACCGGGGCCGCTACAGCGCAGGGCAAGGCTCGGGCCCCTTGGCGTCAGGCGTCCTCTCGTTCATCATGCTGAGCCAGCTGGACTCGTAGCTGCTAGGCCTCGGCCTCGGCTCTGCGGAGCTGGCGCTCCAAGGCAACACAGGATGGCTGCGCCTGACATTCCGGCTGCGGTTGCGAGTCGCCCGGAACGAGCCAGCCAACACCCTGGTATCCAACGATCCTTCGCGCGTGTGGGCAGGTGTGGCACAGCTGCTCGGGGCGCGGCCTCGGCCAGCCGGCTGCCAGTATGCGGCGCGTGTGCTCGCATTGGCGTTCTGGTGGTTGAAGCGCAGGGTCTGACGCCCACAGCCGCTCGTGTTCTTCGGTCATCTCCCTCACCCTGGTGGTGTCACCCAGGCGAGGCCCGTCATCGGGCTTCCAGTCGAGGGCTGGTGCTACGACCTCTTCGACGTGTCCGCAGTCCAGCGTGACCCTCCAGAACGCCGACGTGTGCGAATCGTCATGGCGGATCACGGCCCAACTTCGACTTCGGCCCACTCGGGGGCCTCCACAGGGTCCGCAGGGAAGGCGATCTCTCGACGGTCTCGCCATCCGACGATTGTGCGATAGGGAGCGTGACCAAAGCCGTCGTGCCAGCAATACAGCTGTCCCGTCGGCAAGACTTCGCCGTCGCCCAGTCCACGCCATTGCCTCTCGCTCGGCGGGGTCTGGTCGCCCGCCGCCAAGAGCTCGGTGATGCATGCGCAATCGAGCTGAACGCGCCATCGGTAGTACCGGTCCGGGTCCGGTGCAAAGAAGGGCCAGAGCACTGGATGGATCCGCCTACGCCGCTCAGCGTTGAGCTTCTCGTACTCGCGCAGGACATCCGTGCGTCGCCTCGCCCGGCCCGGAAGTCGGCGCGGCACAGCGGGTGGGCGCGCGGCCTCGGCGAGGTCGGTCATGCTCAGATCCTCTCGCCCAGCAACGCGATGCGGCTGACGCTAAGGGCTCTGAGATCGGACTGCACAGGAAACGTCGAGACCCCTCGCCCGAACGGAGGAGGGGCTGTCGCCAACCGCTGTGTTCGGGCCCCTGCCGGTTAAGGGCGGACAGCGTGTGATCGCGAGCCAGTGGACGTCGGTTGCTGGGAGCCAGCTGGGAGCCGGTCTGCTCCCCGAGGCCCCTTGAGACTGCCCCAGACCATCCAAGGGCAAGGCGCTGACCAGGGGAAACGTCGTTCATGCTGGTGGGGATCTTGGGTGGACCTCATTCGGGACGAAGAGGTCGTGGGTTCAAATCCCGCCACCCCGACTTCGTAAGACCAGGTCAAGGGCCTGATCCGCATCGCGGGTCAGGCCCTTCCTGCGTCTCTGGAGACCGTTCTCCGCGCACCCGCCCCGTCGGTTTCGGGTGTGCTCGCCGAACCCGAGGTCCGTACCCGTGTCTTCCCCTCCTGCCCCCATATCCGCGCGGCTGACCGGTCTTCGCCGGCCCGGGCGGCCGCCGTGGCTGTCGCCGAAGGTGCTGCGGACCGAGGTGCTCGGCGGCCTGGTGGTCGCGCTGGCGCTGGTTCCCGAGGCGATCTCCTTCTCGGTCATCGCCGGGGTGGATCCGGCGATCGGGCTGTTCTCCTCGTTCACCATGGCCGCGGTGATCTCGGTCGTCGGCGGGCGGCCCGCGATGATCTCCGCCGCGACGGGGGCCGTGGCGCTCGTGATCGCGCCGCTCAATCGTGAGCACGGACTGGGTTATCTGATCGCCGCGGTGATCCTCGCCGGGGTCTTCCAGATCGTGCTCGGGGCGCTCGGGGTGGCGAAGCTGATCCGGTTCGTACCGCGGTCGGTGATGGTCGGCTTCGTCAACTCCCTCGCCATCCTCGTCTTCATGGCCCAGGTCCCCGAGATGCGGAACGTGCCGTGGGCCGTCTACCCGCTGCTCGCCGGCGGGCTCGGGCTGATGGTGTTCTTCCCGAAGGTCACCAGGGCGGTCCCGGCTCCGCTGGTGTCCATCGTCATCCTCACCGCCATCACGGTCGCCGCGGGGATCGCGGTGCCGACCGTCGGGGACAAGGGGGCGCTGCCGTCCTCGCTGCCGGTTCCCGGCCTGCCGGACGTGCCGTTCACCCTGGACACGCTGACGCTCATCGCCCCGTACGCGCTGGCCATGGCGGTGGTCGGGCTGATGGAGTCGCTGATGACGGCGAAGCTGGTCGACGAGATCACCGACACGCGGTCGAGCAAGACGCGGGAGTCCGTGGGCCAGGGCGTCGCCAACATCGTCACCGGGTTCTTCGGCGGCATGGGCGGCTGCGCCATGATCGGCCAGACGATGATCAACGTGAAGGTCTCGGGCGCCCGGACCCGGCTGTCGACCTTCCTCGCGGGCGCCTTCCTGATGGTGCTGTGCATCGCCTTCGGGCCGGTGGTCTCCCGGATTCCGATGGCGGCGCTCGTCGCCGTCATGGTGATGGTCTGCTTCGCGACCTTCGACTGGCACTCCGTCGCCCCGAAGACGCTGAGGCGGATGCCGGCCGGTGAGATCACCGTCATGGTGATCACCGTCGTGTGCGTGGTCGCCACCCACAACCTCGCCGTCGGCGTCGTCGCCGGGTCGGTCACCGCGATGGTCGTCTTCGCCAAGCGGGTGGCGCACCTGGCGGACGTCACGTCCGTCCTCGATCCGGACGGCGGGCAGGTCGTCTACTGCGTGACCGGCGAGCTGTTCTTCGCCTCCTCCAACGACCTGGTCGACCGGTTCGACTACGCCGGCGACCCCGGCAAGGTGGTCATCGACCTCTCCGCCGCCCACATCTGGGACGCCTCCTCCGTGGCCGCCCTCGACGCGATCGAGCACCGGTACGCCCAGCGCGGCAAGACCGTGGAGATCACCGGACTGAACCGGCCCAGCGCCCACCTGCACGGAAAGCTCAGCGGAGAACTCACCGGCGGGAGCTGATCCGGGCCCCGGGGCGACCACAGGCCACAGGCCACAGGCCACTGTGTGACCCACGTCACATTCTGTTCCTGTCAGGAATCGGGCCGCTGTCCCGCTCAAGTCACCGAGAGCCCAGCGAACCGACAGGAGCATCACATGAAGCACCGCATCGTCGTCCTCGGCGCCGGATACGCCGGGACCTACGTGGCCGGCAACCTGGCCCGCCGGCTGTCCCCGGCCGACACCGAGATCACCGTCGTCAACGCCGTGCCGGACTTCGTCGAGCGGCTGCGGCTGCACCAGGTCGCCGCCGGCCAGGAGATCGAAACCCAGAAGCTCGCCGACATCTTCGCGGGCACGGCGATACGGCTGCGCGTGGCCCGGGTCACCGGCGTCGACCCCGAGCGCCAGGTCGTCGCCGTGGCCGACGCCGACGGCGGCGCCGACGAGCTCGGCTACGACACTCTGCTCTACGCCCTCGGCAGCCACGGTGACGACCGCGGTGTCCCCGGAGTGGCCGAGCACGCCTTCGACGTCGCCACCCGGCCCTCGGCGCTGCGCCTGCGCGAGCGGCTGGACAGCCTGCGGGAAGGGGGGAACGTGGTGGTCGTCGGAGACGGGCTGACCGGGATCGAGGCCGCCACCGAGATCGCCGAATCCCGGCCCGGCCTGTCGGTGGCACTGGTCGCCCGCGGCGAGCTCGGCGCCCCGCTCTCCGCCGGAGCCCGCGGCCACCTGCGCCGGGCCTGCGACCGGCTGGGCATCACCGTCCTGGAGCACACGAGCGTCGAAGCCGTCGAGGCGGCGCGGGTGCGGTGCGCCGACGGCACCGTCCTGGCGTCCGACGCGACCGCGTGGACGGCCGGGTTCGCGGTCAACCCCATCGCGGCGGCCGCCGGGCTGGACGTCACCGAGAACGGCCGGATCCTCGTCGACCGCACCATGCGCTCGCTCTCGCACCCGAACGTCTACGCCGCCGGCGACAGCGTCTTCACGATCGGCGAGAACGGCCTCCCGCTGCCGATGTCCTGCGCCTCGGCCGGCTTCACCGGCATGCAGGCCATGAAGGCCATCGTGGGAGCCCTGACCGGCAGCAAGATCGGACACGTCAAGCTGGACTACCCGGGCAACCACATCAGCCTCGGGCGGCAGGACGGGATCCTGCAACTGGTCGACGGCCAAGCGCAGGCGAAGCCGAAGTACATGGGCGGCCGCAAGGCCGCGCGGATCAAGTCGGGGATCCTCAGGATGTCGCTGTGGACCAACTCCCACCCGACCTTCGGACTGCCCACGCGCAAGCGCCACTTGGCCGCCGCCGCGTCCGGTGCGGCCACCGAGAACGCGGTCCCGGACGCGCCGGCCGCCCCCGCCGAGAAGGCGGTCGCGTAGCCGCCTAGGGTGGCCCGCATGGACAGCATCGGCGTTAACCGCTTCGACACCAGCCGGTTCGAGGCCAGCCGGAACCGGCTGGCCTCGCTGGCGTACCGCCTGCTGGGTTCCGCCGCCGACGCCCAAGACGCCGTACAGGACGCGTTCTTGCACTGGCAGGCCGCCGACCGGCAGCAGATCGAGGTGCCGGAGGCCTGGCTGACCAAGGTCGTCACCAACCTGTGCCTCGACCGGCTCCGCTCGGCACAGGCCCGCCGCGAACGCACCGCCGGTGCCTGGTTCCCCGAACTGCTCCTCGACGGCGACCCGATGCTCGGCCCGGCCGACACCTTCGAGCAGCGCGAGTCGGTCTCCCTGGCCATGCTGACCGTCATGGAGCGCCTGTCACCCGTCGAGCGGGCCGTCTACATCCTGCGCGAGGCGTTCTCCTACGGCCACGCCGAGATCGCCGAGATCCTCGACGTCACCGAGTCCGCGAGCCAGCAGCACCTCCACCGGGCCCGGACCCGCATCACCACCGCGCGCCGCCGCGGCGGCGGCGAAGTCGACCCGGCGGCCGCCCGCAGGATCATCGAGGAGTTCCTGACCGCCGCCACCTCGGGCCGCACCGAACGGCTGGTGGCGCTGCTCACCGACGACGTGATCGCGCTCTCCGACGGTGCCGGCCTGGCGGAGAAGCTGCTGCGGTACGACACTCCGCAGCGCGTCGCCGCCGTCATGCGGGGCGGCTTCAAGGCCACGCCCGCGAAGCGGCGCCTCGCCGGCGGCGCGCCCGCCATCCACTACGCGGTCGTCAACGGCGCCCCCGCCGTCCTCTTCGTCCTCGGCGACCAGGTCTTGGGCGCCGTGACGTTCGACGTCACCGAAGACAAGATCTCAGCCCTGCGCGGCATCGCCGCGCCCGCCCGCCTCGTCCGCCTCACCGAAGCCTGGCGGCAGCACGAACCGGACACGGCGCTCATCAGCGAGTGGTGACCGACGCCCCGGTCACACCACGCCCCGGTCGCGTGACACCGGTCGCGCGACGGCGCCGACGGCGCCCGGCGCGAGCAGAGCCGGGTGCCGTCGGCGGCGTGGTGCGCGAGGGGCGTGCGCGAGGTCAGCCCTGGATCTCGATCTTCCCGTTGGACGCGGCCTTCTCGGGAGCGGACGGGGACGTCGGGGTGGTGAGCCCCTTGAGGAGCTGGGCCAGGTCGACTCCGGTGGTGGAGCTGAGCAGTTCCATGCCCTGGGCGACGTTGTCGGTGACGGTGCGGGAGAGCTTGCTCGCGCCGTCGGTGGAGATGACGGTCAGCTTGTCGATGGCGGCGAGGGGTTCGGCGGCCTTGGCCACGACCTGCGGAAGCGCCTCGACCATCATCTGGATCACGGCCGCGTCACCGTACCTCTCGAAGGCCTCCGCCTTCTTCTGCATGGCCTCCGCCTCGGCCGAACCCCTGGCCAGGATGGCCGCGGCCTCCGCGTCGCCTTCCAGGCGTACGGCTTCCGCGATCGCGGCACGGCGGGCGCGCTCGGCCTCACCGCGCTTGGCGCCCTCGATGGCCTCGGCCTCGGCCAGTGCGGAGCGGCGCTGCTTCTCGCCCTCACCCGTGAGGCGGGCCCGCTCGGCCTCGCCCTGGGCGGCGGCGATCGCCGCGAGGCGCTCGGCTTCGGCCTGCTTGACGCGGGCCACCCGCTTGGCTTCCGCCTCCTGCTCGGCCTCGTAGCGGCGGGCGTCGGCGGGCTTGCGGACCTGGGTGTCGAGCTGGCGGTCGGTCAGGGCGGCCTGGCGCTCGGCGACCTTCTCCTGCTCGGCGAGGATCTGCTGCTGGCGGTCGGCCTCGGCGAGCGGGCCGGCGGCGTTGGCCTGGGCCGCGGCCGCGTCGGTCTCGGCCTTGATCTCCGCCTGGCGCAGGTACAGGGTGCGCTCGGCGACCGCGATCTCCTCCTCCGCCTTCAGGCGGGCCTGCTCGGCGGCCCGGCGGGAGTTTGCCTCGGCGATGTCGGCTTCCTGCTTGGCGCGGGCGGCCTCGGGACGGCCGAGGTCTTCGAGGTAGGAGCCCTCGGTGGTGATGTCCTGGATCTGGAAGGCGTCCAGGACCAGGCCCTGCCCGGACAGGCTGGCCTCCGCCTCCTCGGCGACCTGCCCCGCGAAGGCGGCACGGTCGCGGATGATGTCCTCCACCGACATCCGCCCGACGATGGCGCGCAGGGCGCCGGACAGGACTTCCTGCGTGAAGCCGACGATGCCGTCCTGCTGCTGGAGGAAGCGCTGGGCCGCGGCGCGGATGGCGTCCTCGTTGCCGCCGACCTTGACGATCGCGACACCTTCGAGGTTCGCCTTGATGCCGCGCAGGGTGACCGCGCCGCGGACGGCGACCGGGATGTGACGGCTCGACAGGTCGAGGGTGTAGCGCTGCTGCACGAACGGGACGACGAAGACTCCGCCGCCGACCACGACCTTCTGGCCGCTGTTGTCGGTCGATATCCGTCCCGTCTCCGGGTCGGTGGACCTCTTGCCGCGCCGGCCGGTGATGATGAACGCCTGGCTGGGCCCCGCCACCTTGTAGCGCGTGACGACGACCAGGGCGAGCAGGACGAGGAGTACGACGACTCCGACGACCGCGGTGACGACTGAACTCATGGCGGATCCCCCCTGCCTCCCCCGTGGGGGCAGATCGATGATGGACTGACTGGACGGGCCGGGTACTTCAGTGCTCGACGGGGCGGACGCTGACGGAAGTGGGCGACGGAGTCGCGGTCACCCACACCTCCGCGCCACGGGCCAGCGGGACCTCGGCGGTCGCCGCGTACTTCACCGGCTGCCCGGCCAGGCGCAGGAGGACCTCGCCGTAGCCGGACTCCGGGATCGCGGTGACCACGGTCCCGGTGGAGCCGAGGAGGTCGTCGTGGCGCGGGGCGGCCCCGCTGCGGTCTCCCGCCAGGGTGCTGCTCAGGCGGTACGTGGCCCAGCCCGCGCAGGCCCCCGCGAGGGCGCCCGCGGCGGTGGCCGGGCCCGGCCCGAACCCCGTGGTCCCGAGCACGATCGCCCCGGTGAACCCGAGCATCGAAACGAAGCCCGCGAGCACCGGAAGGGACAGCCAGCCGTCGAACAGTCCGTCGAGCGCACCGTCGAAGACGCCTTCCAGCACGCCGTCGAGGACCAGGGCGAGGGCCAGCAGCACGATCCCCGCGATGCCGAGACCAAGAAACAAGCTCATGAGCACACCCCCCGCCCGCGTGGCGTTTTCCGCCGGACACCGGCATCGTGCCACCGGGGGCGCGCTCCGCGCATTGCCTGCCGTCGGCAATCTTTACGCCTCTTTAACGCACGGGCGCGCACAGGTCATGCGTCGCCGTCCGGCCAGCCCAGCAGGCGGGCGCCGATCACCGCGGTCTGGAGCGTGTAGCGGTTCAGCGGGTCGGCCGGGTCGGCCCGGGTGAGGGTGTGGATGCGGTCCAGCCGGTACGTCAGCGCGCGCACGCTGAGCGAGAGGCGCCGGGCCGCCTCGGTGGAGACGCAGCCGCTGTCGAAGTACGCGGTGAGCGTGTCCAGGAGCGGCCGGGCGCCGCCGCGGGAGGTGCGGAGGGGGCCGAGCATGATCTCGACCAGATCGGCCATGGCCTGCCGGTCCCGGGTCAGCACCGGGAAGACGAGCAGGTCGGCGGCGTGCAGCACCGGGCCGTCCAGGTCCATCCGCCGGGCGAGGTCGAGTGCGTTGAGGGCCTCCTCGTAGGAGTGGGCGACCCCGCCCGCGCCCGGGTGCGAGCGGCCGATCCCGACCCGGCCGCCGTCGGTGGCCGCGTGCGCGCGCTTCGCGAAGTACTCCAGGACCTCGGGCTGGTCCCCGGGGGCCACGCAGATCAGCCGGCCGTCCTTCGTGGTCAGCAGGATCTGCCGGCCCGGGAACCGGGCGAGGACCGCCGACTCGATCCCGCGCGCCATGGGGTAGCCGTCCCCGTACGGCTCGGGGCCGGTGGCCACGGCGACCCCGTGCGACTGCGAGAGGCGCAGCCCGAAGCGCCCGGCGCGCTCCGCCAGCCGGCCCAGGTCGCTGCCCCCGTAGAGCAGGTCGTCGATGAACTCCCGGCGGGCCGCCTCCTCCTGGCGGACGGCCTGGTGCTGGGCGCGCTCGTAGCCCTCGACGAAGGCGTCCACCGCCTGCTCCACGGCCGACAGGAGCGGGCCGGATGCAGGGAGGGGCCGTACGAGCTGCGCCGCGGCCAGGTGATCACGTATCAGGGCGCGGAGCGGCAGCCCGGCCTCCGCCGCCCGTTCCCCTTGCGCGCGACGCGACTCCAGCTCCGCGCGGGTCAGCCGGCGGCCCGTGACGCAGGCGTCCACGAGCACGTCGGCGTACCCGGACAGATGGTTCTCCGGCGCTCGCGGTCCCCCCACGGTGTTCCCCCCGATCCCGACGCGCCCGGGGCGCGTCCTTGGTACGGGGACCAGGGTGTCACGGCGGGAGGCGGCATCGGGGCCGCCGCGGGGTCAGACGGGCGTGGTCAGGGCCGCCGCGCCGAAGGAGACGTCGAAGCGGTCGCACCAGATGGTGATGCTGGTGTAGTCGGACGGGTTCACGTCGGCCGGGATCGCGTAGTTCTGGTCGCCCTTGTTGCCCTTGAGCTTGCCCAGGCTGACGTACCTGCCGTCGTCGAACACCCGCCAGCCGGCCGTGCCCTCCTTCACCGGGGCGTCCGTCAGCCAGACCCGCAGGTCCGGGCCGTTGCTGGTGTCGAGGTTCTCCAGGCGCAGGGTGTGGGAGCCGTCCGGGAGCCGGATGAGCTTCGCGGTGCCCGTGGTGGTGTGCTCGTGGCTGATCAGCGCGCCCTGGGCGAGGGTCCGCGGGGCGGCCGCGGTGTCCGGCGCCGCCGGGGCCGGGGCCCCGGGGGCCGGGGCCGCGGGGGCCGGGGCCGCGGGGGCCGGGGCCGCGAGCGAGCGGGCGGCGGAGGGGGCCGCCGCCGGGAGGGACTCGTTGACCGTCGCGTCCTGCCAGAGCTTCCACGGCTGGAACCAGTACAGGCCCAGGCCCAGCAGAAGGGCCGCCGGGAGGGCGAGGAAGGGCAGGAGCCGGCGTACTCCTCGGCGCCTGGCCGGGTGCTGCGCCGGGTTCTGCGCCGGGTTCTGCGGCTGGTCCGGTGTCGGGTTCTGCGTCACTCGTCTTGCCCTTCCTCGCGTCCGGCCGTCCGGCCGTCATGGGCATTCAACGCGCGGGCGCCGGCCGGGACCAGCCCCGGCCGGATGACGAAAGGCTTACGTCATCCGGCCGGGGCGGCCGTACCGGTCAGGTCGGGTCGGGTCGGGTCGGGTCGGGTCAGAGGGTGCGGAGCTTGGTGCTGAAGACCTGGTTCGCGATCTTCTCGCCCAGGACGAGGCCGTCCGTGGCGTCCCACGGGTAGTGGACGCCGAGCCAGATGCGGCTGTCGGCGTCCTCCTTTCCGGCCGCGCTGAAGCTGGTGAAGTGGCGGGTCTTGACCGGGGCCTGCGGTTCGTCGGTGGTGAGGTCGAACGAGATGTCGTCGCTGCCGAAGTAGCGCTTCATGACCCCGGCCCAGGCGCCGCCGAAGGAGGCGTGGCCGGAGACGTACGCGGGGAAGCAGGGGCTGACGTTGACGCCCGTCGGGCTCTTCAGCAGCGGCTTCCACTGGGGGTCGAGGCCGCCCTCGCGGACCCCCGAGACGGGCCGCCACAGGTCGATGGGCGTGGCGAACTTGGCGTCGCGGACGGCGATTCCGGTGTCGGCCATGGCGAGGGAGACGAGGGCGAAGAGTCGGGCGTTCGCGTAGACTCCGAGGCCGCGGGCCCTGGCGACCTCGCGGGTGGCCTGGAGCATGTGACCCGGCGGCTTGTAGGTGCCGTTGTTGTCGTTGGCCCAGAACCAGGCCGCGGCGAGCTGGTCCGGGGTCCGGTTGATCACCGGGGTGGCCGCCGTCGGCTTGTCGGCGCCCGCCGTCCGGACCGCCTCGACCTGCCGCTTGTACTCGTCGCTCGCCACCAGGGCCTCGTACGAGCCGTACTGGGCCAGGGTGGTGGGGCGGAACTGGGAGCCGGAGGTCAGCGAGAACGGCTTGACCTGGCCGTAGAACGGGCTGATCGCGTCGCTGTCCTCGTCGCAGGAGGCGTCGGGCATGTCCGGGTAGCTCGTCGGCCGCCAGGCGCCCGGCTTGTTGTCCCCCACGTAGACCTGGGGGTTGTCGGAGCCGTCGCCGGTGCGGGCGTCCGTCATCTGCTTGACCATGGTGCCGACCACGGAGAGGTCGAGGAAGTCTCCGGCGGTGGGCTCGGTGCCGAATCGCTCGCGGAAGCGCGAGTCGAGGTACTGCGTCTGGTCCGCGTAGCGGCTCTGCTTGTTGCCGTAGAGGCCGAGGAGGATGTTGTAGGCGGTACGGCCGATGACGCGCTCCTCCTCGTCCGGGCCCTCCGCCCAGCCCAGGTAGCTCACCGCCTGGATGTACGGCTCCGAAGTGATCTTGCCCTTCCACTTCAGCTGGTACGAGGACTCCGCGTCGTAGATCGCGGCGTTCATCATCGCGGCGGCGCGGGCCATCGGGACGGGCCCGCCGCCGACCCGGCGGAAGACGTTCTGCAGCACGTCGTTCCAGTAGTGCACGGGGTCCGCTATCGACTGCGCCGGCAGCGCGGCCTGGGCGGGCTGCGGGGCGGCGGCCAGGACGGTTCCGGTCGCGGCCAGGACGACGGCGGTCGCCAGGGCGCGGCGCCAGAGCGCGGTCCGGCGCGTGGCGCGGCGCAGGGTGGGGCGCAGGGTACGGCGCAGGGTACGGCGAGGGGTGCGGACGTTCGCGGGCATGGCTCGACTCCCTTTGATCACAGGCCTGTTGATCACCACGGGAGGTGGCGGCGCGATCATGGCCCGTGGTGGGCCGGGACGCTTGTAGAAAAGGGAACGCCCGCGCGGAATGGCCGGTCCCGCCCGGCTGGACGGCGCGAACCCGCCCGTGCGCCAACCCCCGTGCCCGCCCTGAGCCGACAGATCGCGGATCGCTGGAACCGCGGGCCCCTTTCGGCCGACCAACTCCACACAGAGACGGGGCCGGTGACAGCGGAAGGGCGTGGAATGGGCGGGCTGGACGTGCGCATGGAGGGGGTGGGCTGCCGGCACGGGCGGGTCGAGGCCGTGGCCGGCGTCGACCTGGAGATCGCCGCCGGCGAGCGCGTCGCGCTGACCGGCACCAACGGATCGGGCAAGACCACCCTGCTGCGCGCCGTGCTCGGACTGCACCCGCAGGTCAGCGGGAAGATCCTGGTCGGCGGGCGCGATGGAGACCCGGCCTGGCGACGGCGGGCGTGCGCGTGGATCCCGCAGAAGCTCGCTGCCGGACGCTTCCCGCTGCTCGGCGGCGAACTCCTCGCCAGCGGCGGGGACCCCCGCGCGGCCGCCGAGGCCGCCGACCGGCTGGGGGTGGGGCCGCTCGTCGGGCGGCCACTGCACACCCTGTCCGGCGGGCAGTTGCAGCGGATGTACCTGGCCCGGGCGATCGGCTGCGTGGCCGCGGGGGCCGGCGTACTGCTCGCCGACGAGCCGACCGCCGCACTGGACTTCGCCGGGCAGGACGAGGCCGCCGACGTCCTGGCCGCGCTGCCCGTGACGCTCGTCGTCGTCACGCACGACCGGGCGCTCGCGGAACGCTGCGACCGGGTCCTGGAGATGGCCGCCGGCCGGCTGCGGGAGGTCCGGTGAGCGCCACCCTCGCGGCCGCCTCCCTCGCGAGCGCCGACCTCGGCACCCTGCTGCAACTGGCCCCCGTACAGAGGGCGGGCTTCGCCCTGCTGCTCGCCGCCGTCGGGCTGCCCGTGATCGGGGTGGTCATCGTCGGGCTGGACATCATGCCGGTGCGCTTCGCGATGATGCACGTCGCACTGCTGGGCATCGCCGTCGGGCTGCTCACCGGGCTGGACCCCATGCTGTGCGCGCTGGTGGCCTGCGCGCTGGCCGGAGCCGGGGTCGCACCGCTGGCCCGGACCCCGGACGGGCTGTCCGGGGCGATGGGGCTGCTGATGAGCCTGGCGATCGCCGCCGCGCTGCTGCTCCTCGCGGTCTCGGGGGTGAACGCCTCGGGCGCGTTCGCGCTGCTGTGGGGCTCGATCCTGTCCGTCGGCGGCGCCGATCTCGTGGTGCTCGGGGTGCTGGCCGTCCTCGTGCCCGGCCTGTTCTGGTGGCGGCGGCGCGAGGTGGCGCTGCTGCTGTACGACCGCGAGCTCGCGCAGTGTTCGGGCGTGCCGGTACGGGCGCTGACCACCGTGCTGCTCGTGCTCGTCGCGGTCGCGGTCGCCGGGGCCATCAAGCTCACCGGCGCCCTGCTCGTCGACGCCCTGACCCTGCTGCCCGCCCTGGCCGCGCGCCGGCTGGGCACCTCGCTGAAATCGATCACCGGGTGGGCGGTGGCCATCGGCGTCTTCGTGAACCTGACCGGCTTCCTCATCGCCCTCCGGCTGGACTGGCCCCCCGGGCCCGTACTCGTCCTGACCGCGGGGGCGCTCGTCCTCGCGGTGCACCTCGTACCCGAACGGAGAATCAGCTCATGGCGTCGCGAACCCGCGTCCGCAGCACTTCCCTCCTCGCACTGAGCACGGCGCTGGGCCTGGCACTGGCCCTGGTGACCGGCTGCGGCGACAGCGACGGCGACACCGGCGACAGCGGTCGTGGTGGTGACTCCGCCAAGGGCGGCAAGCCTGTCGTCGTCGTGACCACCACCTGGGAGGGCGCCTTCGCCAAGGCCGCCGGCGCGCAGGACGTCAAGGTGATCGTGCCACAGTCCGTGCACCACGCGCCGGACTACGACCCCAAGCCCTCCGACCTCGCCGCCGTCGCCGGGGCCGACTTCGTGCTGTACGCGCCGTTCGAGCCGTACGCCGCGAAGATCAAGGAGGCCGCCGGTTCGAAGGCGGAGTTGGTGGAGGTGAACCTCGACAACGACGCCGACAAGGTCAAGGCCGAAGTCGCCCGGCTGGGCGTGCTGTTCGGCACGCAGGCCGCCGCCGCGAAGTGGACGGCCGACTTCGACGCCGAGTACGGGCGGGTCGCGAAGGACGTCCAGGCCGCCTGGCCCGGCGGGAAGAGCCCGTCGGTCGTGAGCCAGGTGTTCACCGCCTGGTCCGCGAAGCTGGCGGGCGCCACCACGGTGGGCACCTACGGCCCCGAGGCGGTGACCCCGGCGCAGCTGGCCGAGCTGTCGGCGAAGAAGCCGGCGCTGGTACTGGACAACGCCCACATGTCGACCGGGACCGTCCTGCCCGACTCCGGCGCGCTGCAAGTGGCGATCGTCAACTACCCGGGCAACGATCTGGATTTGCTGCCGGTCTACCGCAACGCGGGGGCCGAGCTGAAGAAGGCCATGGGCAAGGCGCCGGCCGCACGGTAGGGCGGAGCAGCGGCACACCGCGGTACGGGCGGGGCGGTCCCTCTGGGGGCCGCCCCGCCTTCGTCTACGCGGCCACCGCGGCGGGCTCGTTGACGGTCGGGGCGGCGGTTTCCGGGCCGGAGGCCCCGTTCGCCAGCCGGGCCCGCAGCGCCGCACGGTCGGGTTTGCCGGCCGGGGTGAGCGGGAGCTCCGCCATCAGCAGCAGGCGCTCGGGGTGCTTGCGGAGGTCGAGGCCCCGGAGCGTGAGGTGTCCGGACAGGGAGTCGAGCGTGGGGGGCTGCGCGCCCCGGGGCACGACGCAGGCGGCGAGGCGCTCGCCCATGACCTCGTCCGGGACTCCGACGCAGACGACGTCGCGGAGGAGGGGGTGGGAGGAGAGCTCCCGTTCCACCTCGGCGGGGCTGATGTTGGAGCCGCCGCGGATGACGATGTCCTTGAGGCGGCCGACGACGTGGAGGACCCCGTCCGCGTCGATGAAGCCGAGGTCGCCGGTACGGACCCAGCCCTCGGGCGTGCGGTACCGGGCGTCCAGGTCCGGGGAGGCGACGTAGCACATGGGGGTCATGGGGCCGCACGCGATGATCTCCCCGATCGCCCCGTCGGGGAGCCGCTCGTGCGTCTCGGTGTCGGTGATGCGGATGTCGGCGACCCGGGGGTCGGGGCGGCCGGCGGCGATCCCCGTGCCCTCGGACTCCGGGACCGCCGCGCCCAGTCCGGTGTGGCAGTTGACCCCGTCGGCCGAGCCGTAGAGGTTGACCACCGGGCAGCCGAAGGCGCGGCTCGCGCTCTCGGCCGTGGTCTCGTCGAGGGGGGCGCCGCCGAGGATCAGGGCGACGGGGGCGGGGAGGGGCTGGGTCTCGCCGGCCCCGGACGCCTCCGCCTCCGCCTCCAGGCGGTCGAGCATCATGCGGATCATCGTGGGCACCCCGAGGACGTGGGTGGGCCGGTGCTCGCGCACCGCCGCGAGGGCCGCCTCCGGCGTGAAGTGGTCGAGGACGATCAGGGTTCCGCCGTGCCGGGCGAGGGTGACCGCGGTGCCGCTGGAGCCGAAGGCGGACGCGAGCGGTACGAGGAACAGGCAGCGCGGCGGCGTCCCGTCGGGCATCAGCGACGCGAGGAAGTTGCCGCGGCCGCCGGCGAGGGCGTTGTGGGAGTACGCGATCATCTTCGGCTCCGCCTCCGAGCCCGAGGACACCAGGATGCGGGCGGCGCTGTCGGGGTGGGGCCGGGCGGGTACGAAGGCGGCCGGGTCGGAGCGCAGCAGATCCGCGAGCCGAATCGTTCCTTCAGGTTGTGATCGGCTGGAGCCTGTTCCCGCCGGTCCTCCGACCGCGATGACATGGCGCAGCGCGGGCAGTTCGGGGACCAGGTCCCGCAGTTCGGCGGCGTGCCGCTGGCCCCGGTGCTCCACGGCGGCGATCACCGCCACGGCCTCGGCGCGGCGCAGCAGACAGCGGGCCTCCTGGCCGCCCCGGCCCACGGGGAAGGGCAGGGCCACCGCTCCGAGGGCGGCCAGGGCCAGGTCCGCGATGACCGCGTTGCGGCCGTTGGGGAGTTGGACGCCGACCACGTCGCCGGGCCGTACGCCGAGCTCCGCGAGGCCGGTGGCCAGACATCGCACCTTGCGGTCGAGCGCGGTGTAGCAGAGCTTGCCCTTGGCGTCGATGACCGCGGTGTGGTGCAGATCGGCGATCTGGCGGGCCCGGAAGAGGCTGTAGAGGTCGAGGTCGGGGCAGGTTCCGTCGACCGCCCACGAGCGGCGCAGGCCCACGGGCAGCAGATCGTGCAGTGCGACGGTCATACGAAGCTCCAGGGGTCGGGAACGGCGGGGGCACCGTGCGCGTCGCGGCTGATCGAGCCGGCGAAGCGCGGGTCGTGGTGCAGATCGGCGAGGTCGGTGGTGACGGCGGTGGCGGCGAGGCCGCGCGTGCGCAGGGCTCGTAGGGCGTCGTCGGTGGACAGCTCCGCGAAGCCGTGGGCGCGGGCTTCCGCGGCGCAGGCGCCGGCGTCCGCGTCGGCCGGGGCGATCCAGCCGTCGGCGGTGCGCAGGGGCGTACGGAAGCCCGCCGGCCGGCGGCCGGGCTCCCCGCGCCGGGCGCGGAGCAGGGCCGGGGCGGTGAGCAGGTCGGCGGCGCCGAGCAGCGAGGAGTCGACGCGGACCCCCCGCCCGGTGCGCTCGCGCAGCAGCAGCCCCGCGAGGACGGCCTCGGCGCCGAGCAGCCCGCCCAGCACGTCGAGCAGGGTCATCAGGGAGGGCGCGGGCGCCTCGCCCTCGGGACGGGCGGCTTCGCCGACGCCGGTGCGGGCCTGGACCATGAAGTCCGTGCCCATCGGCGGGTCGGCGATCCGGCCCGTGCCCCAGCCGCCGGTGTACGCGTACACGAGCGCGGGGTTCGCCCGTGCGAGGTCGGCGGAGTCCAGGCCCAGCTCGGCCGCCTTCCCCGGAGCCCAGTTGTGCAGGAACACGTCGGCTCCGGCCGCCAGCTCGGCCAGCCGCAGCCGGTCACCGGGCGACTTGATGTCGATCTCCACGGCACGCTTGCCCCGGTTCAGGGCCAGCCAGCGGGCGGAGACTCCCGAGCAGGCGGGCGGCATACCGCGCAGCGGGTCGCCGCCCGGCGGCTCGATCCGGATCACCTCGGCGCCGAGCAGTCCGAGCAGATGGGCGGCGAGGGGGGCCTGGACGCGGCGGCCGGCCTCCAGGACGGTCAGGCCGGCCAGGGGGGCGGGGGGTGCCGGGGGTGCCGCTTTCGGGCGGGCACGGTCGTAGCGGGCACGGTCGTAGCGGGCACGGTCGTAGGGGGCACGGCTGCCCGGGCCGTACGGGGCGAGGCCGCCCGGGCCGTACGGGGCCAGGGTCCAGGGGGCGGCTCCGTCGTGTTCGGCGGCCCGCTCGGCCAGGGTCCGCAGCCGGCAGACCTCGGCCCCCGAGGCCGCCGCCGCGTCGCGGATCCGCTGCCAGCCGTGGGCCCGGGTGGTGGCGTGCAGCGCCTCGGGGAAGGGGGCGCACGCGGTGGCGTACCGGAACTGGAAGGGCCGCCACCCGGCCCGTACCGCGTCGGAGGGGGCCTCCAGAGCCCGCCAGAACCCGGCCCAGGCACCCGGATCCAGGGTCTCCAGCTCGAAGAGCGTGCCGTCGGCCGCGGTGAAGGGCGGCCCGCCCGGCGCCAGTTCGGCGGCTTCGCCCTCATCGGCGCCGCTCGCGGCGAGGTACTGGGACACGGCCAGCAGCCCGGCCCGGTCCACGTAGGTGTGCGGCTGCGCGGCGGCGCCCTCGCACCCCCTGGCCCGGGCCAGCAGGGCGGCGAGCAGCCCCTGCGTGGTGAGGACGGCCGTCGCGGCGGTGGCGTAGTCGACGGCGAGCCCCCGCGGCAGGCCGTGGCGGCGGCCGTGCACGGCCATGATGCCGGTCGCGGCTTGGGCGGTGGCCTCGTCGGTGATGGCGGGGGCTGCCGACCAGGCGATGGTGGCGGTCGCCCGGGCGGGCAGGCCGGTCCGGGACGCGTGGCCGGGGCCGGGGCCGGGGTCGCGCCCGGGGCCGGGGCCGGGGTCGCGCCCGGTGCCGTGGCCGGGGTCGCGCCCGGGGCCGGGGCCGGGGTCGCGCCCGGTGCCGTGGCCGGGGTCGCGCCCGGTGCCGTGGCCGGGGTCGCGCCCGAAGGCGGCGTCCGCCAAGGTGACGCGGGCCGCGCCGGTGTCGCCCCCCGCGGCCGGCCCCGGGCCTGAGGCCTGCCCGGTATCCGCGGCCTGCCCGGTATCCGCGGCGACGGCTCCCAGCAGCCTCAGGTGCTCGGCCACCGGGCCGGTGAGCGCGGTCGGTCCCGAGGTGGTGAAACGCAGCCCGTCGAGCGGCCGAGCGGTCTGGGTGACGGCGGGTGACGCCATGCCTCTCCTCTTCTCCCGGCCCGGCGGTCGGCCGGTGCCGCAGGTGATCCCGTACGTGGGGAACCAAGGGGCGGGCCCGCCCGACCAGTTCCACGGGGAGGCAGTCGGACTGCCGTTCCCACGGGTTCCCGGCGGGCTGGAGGAAAGTGTGGAGAAGCGAGTGACGGAGAGCGGAGGGCGCACGGCGGACGAACCTGCGGGTCCGGACGCGGAGTTGAGGGACCGGGTGGCGGATTTCGTACGAGACCGGGTGATGCCCCGCGAGCCCGTACTGGACGCAGGCGGCCCCGCCGCCGCCGCGGCCCTGCGGGAGCTCCAGACCGGCGCGAAGGAGGCGGGCCTGTGGGCGCTGCCGCTCCCCGAAGAACTCGGCGGCCAGGGACTGGATCTGGCGCGCTACGCACGGCTCGCCGAGGCCGAGGGGGCGAGCGACCACGGACCGGCCGCGCTGGGATCCGCGCCGCTGCTGGACGCGACGATGCTGTGGCGGCACGGCGGCGACCGGGTGCGCGCGCTGTACCCGCGCCGGCTGACGTCCGGCGAGCTGCGGGCCTGCTACGCCATGACCGACCCGGAGACCCCGGGCACCGACCCGTACGTCACCTCCACGCACGCGGTGGAGGAGGCGGACGGGAGCTGGACCGTGAGCGGCCGCAAGTGGTTCACCTCGCACGCCGCCGGGGCCGATCTGGTCACCGTCCTGGCCCGCACCGACGGACGGCCCGGGGACCGTACGGGGCTGTCGCTGCTGGTCGTCCCCACCTCGGCTCCGGGCTTCCGGGTGGTACGGGAGCTGCCGGTGCTGGGCGCGTCCGGGCAGTGGGAGATCGAGTTCGACCGGGTGCGCGTGGACGCCGACCACCTCCTCGGCGACCGCGGCCGGGCCCTCGCCATCGCCGGGGAACGGCTCCAGCTGGGCCGCACCCTGCGCTGTCTGCGCTGGCTCGGCCAGGCGCAGCGCGCGTTCGACCTCATGTGCGCGCGCGTGAACTCCCGTACCGGATCACGCGGTCCGCTCGGCGGCCACCAGCTCGTGCAGAGCCACGTCTTCGAGTCGCTCCTGGCACTGCGCACCACCCGGCCGCTCGTCCACGAGGCCGTGGCCGCCCTCAGCGCCGGGCGGGACGCACACGTGGAGGTGGGCCTGGCCAAGGTGGCCGCCGCCCGCATGCTCCAGCAGGTGACCGACGCGGCCATCCAGATCCACGGCGCAACCGGCCTCGGCCCCGACACCCCCCTACCCGCCCTCTACCGCACCGCCCGCACGGCCCGAATCCTCGACGGGCCGGACGAACTGCACATCACGGGGGTGGCCCGGAGGGTGTTGGGGGGGTACGGGAGGTAGGGGTGGGGGGCTGGTGCGTTGGCGGGGCCCGCGTCCACGCCAGGGCAGGGCAGGGCAGGGCGGATTTCCGCCTTTCTATCTCCAACCTGCGTTGTTCCTAGAATGGTCACGTGGAGGACATCGATGTGATCGCGGTGCTGCAGGATCCGGTGCGGCGCCGCCTGTACGAGTACGTGGTGGCGCAGGGCCGTGAGGTCGGGCGCAACGAGGCAGCCGAGGCGGCCGGGGTGGCGCGCACGCTTGCCGCGCACCATCTGGACCGGCTGGCCGAGGCCGGGCTGCTGGAGAGCGGCAGCCGGCGCCTGACAGGCCGTTCGGGGCCGGGGGCGGGCCGTCCCGCCAAGGTGTACACGCGGGCCCGGGTCGAGCTGTCGGTGTCGCTGCCCGCCCGCGACTACCGCACGGCCGCCGAGCTGCTCGCCGAGGCCGCCGAGCAAGCGGGGCTGGACGCCGGGCTCTGCGCGGCCGCGCGCCGCCGGGGCGAGGCCCTGCGCGGCTCGGCGGCGCCCTGCGGAGGCCTCGAAGAGGCGATGGAGACGCTGGCCGGCCGCGGCTACGAACCGCACCTGGAAGACAACGAGGACGCGACCGGGGAAGCCGCACGCGTCGTCCGCATGCGCAACTGCCCCTTCCATGCAGTCGCCGAACGCTTCCCGCCGCTCGTCTGCGGCATGAACCTCGCGCTACTGGAGGGGCTGCTCGGTTTGGACGGCCCCGTTCGCGCCCGCATGGACGCCCGGCCGGGCGAGTGCTGTGTGGTGGTCGAGACTTCTAAAAACAATGATCATTGACATAGAAACGGCGGTCGTGCTGGGATGAGGCCATGACCGCATCCCCGCATGCCGCCCACCTCGCCCAGCTCAACGTCTCCACGCTCCGCCACCCGTTCGACGACCCGCGCATGGCGCCCTTCATCGAGATGCTCGACCCGGTCAACTCCGCCGCCGACGGCGCGCCCGGCTTCGTGTGGCGGCTCGTGGAGGAGGGAGCGGCCGACGCCACCAGCCTGCGCCCGGCCGGCGAGAACGTCATCGTCAACCTGTCGGTGTGGGAGACCCAGGAGGCTCTGTGGGACTTCGCCTACCGCAGCGGGCACCTGGAGGTGATGCGGCGGCGCCGCGAATGGTTCCAGCGGCACGTCGAGGCGCACATGGCGCTCTGGTGGGTCCCCGCCGGACACCTCCCGACCGTCGGCGAGGCCCTGGAGCGGCTGGCGGACCTACGGGCGCACGGGCCGTCCCCGCGCGCGTTCACCTTCGCCTCCTCCTACACCGCCGCCGAGGCCGCCGAGCACCTTCGGGCCGCGGAGCCGGCGCGGCCCGAGCAGGCCGCCCGGAGCGCGCGGCCGACGCCCGCCGGGGACTCGGCGGCGGTCTGAAGCGGGGACGCCCTGCCCGCCGGGGCGACGGCGCTGGACTCCGTGCTGTCCGACCCCGACTGCCGTCGTGGTCGACGCGGGCCGTCAGACGGTGCGGACGTCTGCCAGGCCGGTGAGTTCGGCCAGGCCCAGGGCCAGGAAGAAGTCGCCCCAGACCAGTTCGTGGCGGACGGCGATTCCCTTGTCCGCGTCGTAGCAGCCGTTCAGCAGCCGCCCCTGGGAAAGGTGGTCGTCGACCAGGTGTTCCAGGATCTCCGCCGCGCGGTGCGCGTACCGGGCGGCCCGGGGGCCGGGAAGCAGGGAGAGCTTCAGCAGCGCGACGGCTGTGACGGCTGCGGCGGAGGTGTCCGGAGGGCCGTCGGGGCGTGACGCGTTCGCCGGCGGTACGAGGGGCGTGCCCGGCCCGGTCCACGCGGCGGCCAGGTGCTCCGCCAGTGCCCGCGGGTGCCCCGGCAGGCACGCGGCGACCGCCGGACGGTGCAGTACGTCGGCCAGCGCGAGCAGCAGCCAAGCCGGTCCCCGGCTCCAGCCCGGCGCCGGCTCCGCGCACGCCAGCCAGCCCGTCTCCGCCTCATGGGACCAGGCCGGTACGAGGTCGCGGGCGCGGCAGACCTCCGCCCCGGAGCCGGGGAGCGCCCCGGACGGGGCTGCGGGGAGGCAGAGGGCCAGGTGGCGGTGGAGGTGCGAGGCCGCGGCCGCCGGGTCGACCATGGCGAGCAGCGGGATCGTGCCCGGCAGGCCGTCCACCCGGGCCAGCAGGCGGGGACCGCCGAAGGCCGATCCCCAGGGCAGCACCCCGAGTTCCCCGTCCATCGCCGCCGAGCAGGCTGCGGCCGCCCGCGTGCGCAGCTCCCGCGCCCCGGTGTCCTCGGCGGCCAGGGCGGTCCCGTACCAGAGGATCAGTCCGCGCGTGGAGGTGTCGGCGTCCACCCAGCCGGCCAGCCGCCCGGTGCAGGCGGAGGCGGCGGCCCTGTCCCCTTCGGCGCCCGTGTGCCGGGCCCGCAGCCACAGCAGCCCGGCCCAGAAGCCACCGGCCCAGGAACCCCGGCCGGTTGTCGTCCAACGCCCCGTGTCCGGGTCCGCGTACAACGGGAACCGGTCCTTGGTCTCGGCCTCCGTGACGGCCACCTGGTCGAGCGCCTCCGCCAGGGCCCGCTCCGCCCACCCAGCCACCCGCACACCCCCGACTCGCCCACCGGTCACCGGCACACCGCCAACTCGACCTTCTTCAACCGTCTTTCACCCCGGCACGCCCCTCCGCCGCACCCGCACCGCCCACGTCGTCCCCACCGCACAAGCCGCGCCGAACTCGGCCGCCACCAGCAGCCAGCCCGTCCCGTAACGGCCGGCGTTCGCGAGGGGGCCGAAGAGGAGGGGGCCGACGGCGAAGCCGGTGAAGAAGCCGGCGGCCACCAGGGCGGAGTCCTGACCGGCCCGGCCGGGTGCGGAGCGCTGCATCACCAGGACCATCGAGACGGCGTTGGCCGATACCGCGAACACCCCGACGGCCACTGCGGCCACCCAGACCAGCGGACGTGCGGTCGACGCCGCGACCAGCAGGACGGCCGCCCCCACCGCGCCTGCCGCGAGGCCTCCCGGCAGCCACTCGGCGCGCCCCGGACGGGCCGCCCTCGACCAGCCGACCCGCCCTGCGATGCCCGCGACGCCGAGCACCGCGACCAGCGCGCCGGCCGCGGTGGGGCCCATGCCGAGCCGCTGTGCGCCGAAGAGGGCCACGTACGTGTTGACCGAGGCGATCCCGCAGCCCAGGAACAGGGAGAACACCGCCAGCCAGGCGATGGCACCACGCGGGACGAGGGAGGCGCGGGGTCCGGCCGGAGGAGCCTGCGGATCGGCGGGCAGGGCGCGCAGCGCCCACAGCGCCGCCAGTGCGGCGGTGGCGGCGGCCGTCCACACCGCCCCGCGCCAGCCGACCCCGCCGGCCAGCGCCGTGAGGGGCAGTCCGGCGGCGAAGGCGCCCAGCTGGACGCCCGACTGCTTCATGCCGGTCACCGGCCCGCGACGGCCGGGGGGCACGGCGGCGAGGATCGCCTTGTTGGTCGCCGGATTGGCCAGGGCCTGGGGCAGTCCGCCCAGCGCGACGGCGGCGAGCAGGAACCCGGGGCCGGGCGCGGCGCCGATCAGCGCGAGCGCCGCAGCGGACACCGACAGCAGGAGTACGAGGGAACGACGCGGCCCGATCCGGTCCACCAGCCTGCCGCCGAGCGGCGACAGCACGGCCGCCGTACCGAAGCCGACCGTCGTGGTCCAGCCGAGCACGGCGGGCGAGACCCCCAACTCCCCCACCAGGCGGGGGCCGAGGGCGCCGAGAAGGAAGAGCTGGAGCATCGAGAAGGCCATGGCTCCGGTGAGGAGGGCCGTCAGACCACCCGTCAGACGACCACCGCCCGCCAAGCCCTCGGCCGCCCTCGGAGCTTCCGGCGCTTCAGGCCCTCCCAGCCCTCCCGGCGGCTTCGCCGACATGCTCCGGTCCACCACCGCTCGCCCACCCCGTTCCCGTCGTCGGCCGCCGGGCCTACGGCCCCTTGCCCCTCGGCCTTCAGTCCGTGACAGGAGTCGGGCCCATGAACACCCGGGTTCCCGCGGCCTGTTGTGGCGTACGCCACACACGCAACGTCGATTTTCGGACGACCGGAAAACCTGATGCCATCTGTCGCCCCCGCCGGGCCGGTGCAACGATGGCCACGCCATGACGCCGGGTCGATGTTGCCGAGCCGTACGGGCCGCGATGTTCGCGGCCACCTGCGTGCTGCTCTCGGCCCTCGGGCACATCCTCATGTCGGGAACCTCCGTCCCCTGGTGGGGGATGGCCGCGGCGTTCGCCGCGACCTCGGCGACCGGCTGGTTCCTCGCCGGGCGGGAGCGCGGTCTCGCAGCGGTCGTCTCCGCGACCGTCGGCGTCCAAGCCGCCCTGCACGGCGGGTTCTCGCTCGCCCAGGCCGCGGCAGCGCGGCCGCAGGAATCGGACAGCTCCTTGGCCTCCCTGGGCCTCCGCTGGGCGCAGTACCTGCTCTGCGCCCCGTCCGCGCTCCGCCCGCAGGCGGCTCCGCACGGGTCGGCCGGGGCGCACGGAACGCACGGCACGCACGGGATGGCCGACGGTTCCGCGTCGATGGCGGCGGCCGTGCCGATGCCGGCCGAGCACGCCATGGCTTCCATGTCACCGGCAGGCATGCTCGCGGGGCACCTGCTGGCCGCGCTCGTCTGCGGCCTCTGGCTCGCGTACGGAGAACGCGGCGCCTTCCGCGTCCTGCGCGCCGTCGCCGCCCGCTTCCTCGTACCGCTGCGGCTGCTCTTCCGGCTCCCCGCGCCCGCGCACCGGCCCCGCGTCCGCCGTGCCCGGAACCACCGGGTCCGGACGCCCCGCAGGCTGCTGCTCGCCGACGCCCTCACCTCACGGGGTCCGCCTCACGGGATCGCTGTCATCTGACAGCCGGCTCCCCGACGCGCCACGGACCCAGCACCCGTCCGTACCGCGCCTCGGGCATCGGTCATGCCGTCCGGCAGGCCGTACCACCCGTTCCCCGGCCCCTCTCGATGCCCGCGATCGCCGCAGGCAGCGCGGGCTCTCCGAGCTCTCCGGGCGCGCCAGGCAGTGCGGTATCGCGGTCACTTCGGCGTCACGGTGGTCACTTCGGTCACCCCCGTTACCCCACGCACCTCGCACCGCGCTGTCGGCACACCCCGCGACCCACGCGACCCCCGCGACGCTCGACGCGGCATCGAATCCGGCCGGATTCCCAGAAGGACACCAGTCGATGACCACTGCCCGACTCACCCTCGTGACCACCCCCCCCCCCACCCCCCCCCCCCCCCCCCCCCCCCCCCCCCCCCCCCCCCCCCCCCCCCCCCCCCCCCCGCTCCCACCACCCCCGCCACGCCCACCCGCCGCGCCGCCGGCCCCGACGAGGCCGTCACCCTCCTCGCACTGGCCGCCCGCGACGGCGACCCCGCAGCCGTGGACCAGTTCGTACGCGCCCTGCACCGCGACGTGCGCCGCTACGTCGCCTACCTCAGCGGCGACCCGCAGTCCGCCGAGGACCTGACCCAGGAGACCTTCCTGCGCGCCCTCGGCAGCCTCCACCGCTTCGAGGGCCGCTCCTCCGCCCGCACCTGGCTGCTCTCCATCGCGCGGCGCACCGTGGTGGACAGCCTGCGCCACAAGGCGGCCCGCCCCAAGATCGCCGACAGAGACGACTGGCAGACCGCGGCCGAGCAGAGCCAGCCGCGCGGCGTACCCGGCTTCGAGGACGGCGTCGCGCTCGCGGAGCTCCTGGCGGCGATCCCCGCCGAACGCCGCGAGGTCTTCGTCCTCACCCAGCTCAGGGGCCTCCCGTACGCGGAGGCGGCCCTCATGCTCGGCTGCCCGATCGGCACCGTCCGGTCCCGCGTGGCACGCGCCCGCTCGTCCCTGATCGACCTGCTGAAGGACGCCGACCCGGTAGCGGCCGCGGCCTGACCGGAACGCCGAGCGGGGGCCGGAACGCCGAGCGGGAGCCAGAGCGCACTCGCGCGGTCCGGCCCCCGCTCGGGAGCGAGCAGAGCCCTCAGGTCAGGAGCTTGTCCTTCGCCTTGTTGAACTCCTCCTGCGTCAGGTCGCCCTTCTCCTTGAGGGAGGACAGCTTCGCGAGCTCCTCCGCCGGGCTGTGGCGGGGGCCCGCCGCCTTCTGGACGTAGTCCTGGAAGGCCTGTTCCTGCTCCTTCGCCTGCTTCACGTCCCGCTGGCCCATGCTCCGGCCGCGGACGATGAGGTAGACGAAGACGCCGATGTAGGGCAGCAGAAGCACCAGGATGAGCCAGCCGGCCTTGCCCCAGCCGTGCAGCTCGTGGTCCCTGAAGATGTCAGTGATCACCTTGAACAGCAGGAAGAACCACATGACCCACAGGAAGAGCCAGAGCATGGTCCAGAACAGGTTGAGCAGTGGATAGTCGTCCACGCGTCACTCCGATCACATAAGGGACAGATCAATTCATACCGTCTGATTGAGTGATCCGCACGCGGAGTAGCCGGTCCGCCCTCACCGCGGGACCATGAGGCCATGCGGGACCACGCGCCCATGGAGGAGCGCCCCCTCGGCGGGATCAGCCCCCCGGGCCGGATCGCCGGCCCCGAGGAGGGCATCGGCCAGGACGAGCTCGCGCTCGCCGCGCGCAACCACGGCCTCCCGCTGGAGGCCATGCGGTACGAGGTCACCCCGGCCGGGCTGCACTACGTACTCGTGCACTACGACATCCCCGACACGGGCGCGGGCACAGGCGCGGGCACAGACGCCGACGCCGACGCCCCCGCCTGGCGCCTCAGCGTGCGCGGGCGCCTGCGGACCCCCCTGGAGCTGGGCCTGCGCGACCTCCGGTCCCTGCCCTCCGTGACCCGCCGGGTCACCATGGAGTGCGCCGGGAACGGGCGGGCCCGGCTGTCCCCGCGGCCGGTCAGCCAGCCCTGGCTGGTGGAGGCGGTGGGGACGGCCGACTGGACGGGAGTGCCGCTGCGCGCGGTGCTCGCGGAGGCCGGGGTGGCTCCGGACGCCGTGGAGGCGGTGTTCACGGGCGCCGACCACGGGGTGGAGCGGGGCGTCGAGCAGGACTACCGGCGCAGCCTGCCGCTCCCCGTCGACGAGGACGTGCTGCTGGCCCACACGATGAACGGCGGGCCCCTGCCGCCGCAGCACGGGCATCCGCTGCGCCTGATCGTCCCGGGCTGGTACGGGATGGCACACGTGAAATGGCTGCGCGACATCGAGCTCGTCGACACGGCGTTCGGCGGTTACCAGCAGGCCACGGCCTACCGGTACAAGCAGAGTGCCGAGGAGGCCGGCGATCCCGTCAGCCGGATCGCCCCGCGCGCCCTGCTGATCCCGCCCGGATTCCCCGACTTCATGTCCCGCACCCGGGTGGTCCGCCCCGGCCCCCTGCGGCTCGCCGGGCGCGCCTGGTCGGGCTACGGGCCGGTCGTGCGCGTGGAGTTGAACACCGACGGGGGCACCGACGGGGGCGCCGGCGGGGGCGGCACCTGGGCCGACGCCGAGGTGCTGCCGCGGGGCGGGCACCCGTACGCCTGGCAGGGCTGGCACGCCGACTGGATGGCGGTCCCGGGCCGCCACACCCTCCTGGTCCGCGCCACCGACGCCTCGGGGCGCACGCAGCCGCTCGAACAGCCGTGGAACCGCGGGGGCTTCGGCAACAACACGGTGCAGTCGGTCTCCGTCGTATGCCGTTGAGCCCCAACCTCCTTGCCGCACCACCGGCCAACCCCTTGCCACACGCCTCCCCTTCCCTCGAAACTGACACATCGTCAGATCATTGCGAGGGAACGAGGGAAGGAACCGAGGATGCAGACCATCTGGCTCGGCGGGCCCGAATGGGTCGCCGTTCTGCGGATCGGGCTCGGGCTGTGGTGGCTGGAGAGCTGGCGGCACAAGGACAAGAAGGACTGGTTCGGCGGAGGCGGCATCCGCTGGGCGGCCGGCGTGGCCGAGAAGCACCGCTGGGGGTTCGTCACGCGCGGCTTCGACATCGTCGTGAAGCCCTATCCGCGTTTCATGGCCTACCTCGTCGCCTACGCCGAACTGGCCCTGGGACTGGGCCTCATCGTCGGATTCCTGACCCCGATAGCCCTGCTCGCCGGGCTGCTGCTCAACCTGGTCTACCTGATCCTGATGATCCACGACTGGGGCGAGCAGGGGCAGAACCTGATGATGGCCCTGATCTCCGGAGTCGCCTTCTTCGCGATGGGCTGGCAGGTCTGGTCCCTGGACAACATGCTGGGGCTCTTCTGACCCGGCGGCCGGTCACCACACCCCCGCCCCGCCGGGCCCGCCGGCCCCGTCAGACCTATCGGCCCCGTCGGCCCCGTCAGCCCCGCCGGTCCAGCGGGTTCGCCGCGATGCGCTCCTTCGCGCCGCTCGCCACATAGGCCGCCGCCGCACACTGCGGCTTGCGCGCGGCCTGGTCGGCGACCAGCGCGAAGAAAGCGTCGCCGAAGCCGAGACGCGGATACTCGGCGAGCAGCGCGGCCGTGAAGACGGGGTCGGCGTCGCCGACGCCGACCCCGGAGACGTCCGCGGTCGTACCGATCTGGAGGAGGTGGCTCTCCACGTCCTCGGCGGCCGTGACGTCCTCGCGCATGTGCCGCACGATGATCTCCTCGGCCCGCGCCCGCCGCCCCGCCGGCCAGCCCAGCCCCGCCGTCAGCACGCGCGCGACGTGGCCGCCCGCCTCCTCGAAGGGCAGGGTGTGGCTGTCGAAGGGCGCGGTCAGCCCGAGATCGTGCACCAGCGCGCTGACGTAGAAGAGTTCGCGGTCGTACGAGAGCCCGTGCCGGTCCGCGTACTCGGCCCCGAAGGCGTACGACCGGACGGAGTGGTGCAACAGCGCCGCGTCCGTGTACTCGGAGGCGACCTCCAGCGCGGCGCGGGCCGACGGAGTGTCAAGAGTCCATGTCACAAGGGTCATGGACGGTCAGCGTAGGCGGGGGACGAAGTCCACCTCCGAGGGCCCCTCCTCCCCCGGCCAGGCCAGCAGGCGGGCCGGAGCCGCCGGGGTCTCGGCGAGGACGGTGCCGCGCGAGACGACGTAGCGGGGGCGGACCTGGCGGCGGACGGCCTCGGTGGGCGATTCGGCCGGCAGCAGCACGAAGGAGGCCGGGGCGCCCTGGCGGACCCCGTACTCCGAGGGCGACAGGCCCAGGACGCGCGCCGCGCGCTCCGTCACCATCTCGAAGGCCACCGGGATCTCGTCCGCTCCCGTGAGCTGGGCGGCGTAGATCCCCACGAGGGCGGTCTGCAGCGGGTTTCCGGTGCCGAGCGCGTTCCAGGGGTCCATCACGTCGTCGTGGCCGAAGGCCACGTTCACCCCCGCCGCCAGCATCTCCTTGACCTGGGTGAGGCCGCGCCGCTTGGGGTAGGCGTCGAAGCGGCCCTGGAGGTTGAGGTTGGCGAAGGGGTTCGAGACGAGGTTGATCCCGGAACGCGACAGCAGGCGCTGGAGTTTGAAGCTGTACGCACCGTTGTAGGAGCCCATCGCCGTCGTGTGCGAGGCCGTCACGTGCCCGCGCAGCCCCGAGCGCAGGGCGTGCGCGGCCAGCACCTCCACGAAACGCGACTGTTCGTCGTCGATCTCGTCGCAGTGCGCGTCCACCCGCAGTCCCTGCTCCTCGGCGAGCCGGAAGGCGACGGCCAGCGAGGCCACCCCGTCCTCCCGGGTGTCCTCGAAGTGCGGGATCGCGCCGACGACGTCGGCCCCGCGCCGGACCGCCTCGCGCAGCAGCGCCTCGCCGCCGGGGAAGGAGACGATGCCCTCCTGCGGGAAGGCGACGATCTGCAGGGTCATCACGTCCCGGACCCGGTCGCGCACCTCCAGCAGCGCGTCGAGCGCGGTCAGCGCCGGGTCGGTGACATCGCAGTGCGTGCGCACGTGCAGGACGCCCTGCGCCGCCTGCCAGCGCAGCACCTCGGTGGCCCGCGCGATCACGTCCTCGCGGGTCAGGGTCTTCTTGCGCTCGCTCCAGCAGGCGATGCCCTCCCAGAGGGTCCCCGAGACGTTGGGGCGCGGGTCTCCGGCCGTCAGGGCCGTGTCCAGGTGGATGTGCGGCTCGACGAAGGGCGCGCTGAGCAGGCCGCCGTGCGCCTCGATCAGCACCCCCGTCGCCGGCGGCTCCTTCTGGTCGTCGTACGGGAGCACGCGCGCGATCCGCCCGTCCTCCGCGACCTCGACGTCGTGCAGGCCTTCGCCGTGCAGCAGCCGGGCACCCCGGACGATCATCCGCATCGCGTCAGCCTACGGGGCTCAACCTCGCTTGGCCTGGGACTTCTGCTGCATGCCGCGGGTCTTCGCGGCGACCGACTGCACATCGCGGACGGCGGCCTTGGCGCGCGCCTCGGCCGCCGTGTTCTTCGCCATCGCACGCTCTGAATCCTGGTGGGCCGGCTTGCCGGTACGTGCCTTCTTCGCCATGACCGCCACTCCTCTACACGGGCTCGTACGCGGGACCGCGTACGCACACCACCCTGCGCCCGTTCGGCCCCGTCGGCATCTCGGGGGCCGGGCCGCGGCCGATCCGGTTACATGGGGTGCATGACTGACGCCACCGCCGACACCTCCGACGCCAACGACACAGCCACGAACGCCGCCGCCATGCCCGACTGGGAGAAGCGCTTCCGGGCCCCGCGCGTGGGACTGCCGGAATGGGCCGAGGACGCGCCCCACCGCTCGCTCTTCGTCTCCAACGCCACCGGGACCTACGAGCTCTACGCCTGGGACCGCGCCACCGGCGCCCAGCGGCAGGCCACCGACCGGCCCAACGGAACCACCGACGGCACCCTCTCCCCCGACGGCGAGTGGGTCTGGTGGTTCTCCGACACCGACGGCGACGAGTTCGGCACCTGGGTCCGCCAGCCCTTCGCGGGCGGCCCCGACGAGCCGGCCGCTCCCGGGCTGGAGGCCTCGTACCCCGCCGGGCTGGCCATCGGGCGGGACGGGACGGCCGTCGTGGGGCGCTCCACCGACGAGGACGGGACCACGATCCACGTGGTCCGGCCCGACGGGACGGAGCCGGCCGTCGTCTACCGGCACCGCGAGTCGGCCGGGGTCGGCGACCTGTCCCGGGACGGGACCCTGCTCGCCGTCGAGCACACCGAGCACGGCGACGCGATGCACTCGGCCCTGCGCGTGATCACCCTGACCGGCGAGACCGTCGCCGAGCTGGACGACTCCAAGGGCGGCACCGAGGAGCTGGGCCTCATGGTGCTCGGTTTCGCGCCCGTCGCGGGAGACACCCGGCTGCTCGTCGGCCACCAGCGGCGCGGCCGGTGGGAGCCGATGGTGTGGGACGTGGCCGCGGGCACCGAGGAGGAGCTGGCCGTCGACCTGCCCGGCGACGTCGGCGCCGAGTGGTACCCCGACGGGTCCGGGCTGCTGATCGAGCACGGCTTCGAGGCGCGCAGCGAGCTGTTCCGCTACGACCTGGCCGCGCGGGAGCTCGTACGGCTGGACACGCCGCCGGGGACGGTGTCGGGCGCGACGGCGCGGCCCGACGGGTCGGTGGAGTACCAGTGGTCCTCCGCGGCCGAGCCCTCCGTCATCCGGTCGACCGCGGGCGGGGTCGTGCTCGACCCGCCCGGTTTCCGGCCGCCGGGCTCCGTACCGGTCGAGGACGTGTGGGTGGAAGGGCCGGGCGGGCGGATCCATGCCCTCGCCCAGCGGCCCGTCGGGCACGGCGACGGCCCCTTCCCGACCGTCTTCGAGATCCACGGCGGGCCCACCTGGCACGACAGCGACGCCTTCGCCGCGACCCCGGCTGCCTGGCTCGACCACGGTTTCGCGGTCGTGCGGGTCAACTACCGCGGCTCGACCGGCTACGGACGCGAGTGGACCGACGCCCTCAAGCACCGGGTCGGCCTGATCGAGCTGGAGGACGTCGACGCCGTACGGGAATGGGCGGTGGCCTCCGGCCTCGCGGATCCGGCGCGCCTGGTGCTGTCCGGCGGCTCCTGGGGCGGCTACCTGACGCTGCTCGGGCTCGGCACCACGCCGGAGGCCTGGGCGGTGGGGCTGGCGGCCGTACCGGTCGCCGACTACGTGACGGCGTACCACGACGAGATGGAGGCGCTGAAGTCCCTGGACCGCACCCTCTTCGGCGGCACCCCGGAGGAGGTCCCGGAGCGTTTCGCGGCCTCCTCGCCGCTGACGTACGTGGACGCGGTGAAGGCGCCCGTGCACATCGCGGCGGGCCTCAACGACCCGCGCTGCCCCATCAAGCAGATCGAGAACTACGTGGACCGGCTGACGGCGCGCGGGGCGGAGCACGAGGTGTACCGCTACGACGCCGGGCACGGCTCGCTCGTCGTGGAGGAGCGGATCAAGCAGGTCCGGATGGAGATCGACTTCGCGCTGAAGCACCTGCCGCGCTAGGCCCGCTACGGCCCCGGCGCCGGTGATCCGGTGCACCCCCCGTACGGTGGTGGGGTGCACCGGTTTCTCCTGACCCCGCGCTGGTGGGGGATCAACGTCTTCGTCGCGCTCGGCGTCCCCTTCTGCCTGTTCATGGGGGCCTGGCAGCTCGGCCGGTTCGAGGACCGCGTCGACACCCACAAGGAGGCGACCAGCGCACGCCCCGCCTACCAGACGGCCGCGCCGCTGGACTCGCTGCTCCCGGTGGACAAGCGGACCTCCGGACGGCTGGCCTCGGTCTCCGGCGAGTACGCCGACCAGCTCCTCGTCCCCGAACGGCGGCTCGACGGGAAGTCCGGCTTCTACGTCCTGACCCTGCTCAAGACCGACACGGGCAAGGCCGTACCCGTGGTCCGGGGCTGGCTGCCCGGAGCAGCCGACGCGGGCCGGGCTCCGGCCCCGCCGGCCGGACGGGTCGAGGTGACGGGCGCGCTGCAGGCCCCGGAGAACTCCACCAGCAAGGGCGTCTACTCCGCGGGCGGGCTGCCGGCCGGGCAGCTCGGCGTCATCGGGGCCGCCTCGCTCGTCAACATCGTGCCGTACGGCCTGTACGACGCCTGGCTGACCGTGCAGACGCCCGCCGACGGGATGACTCCCGTACCGGCGCAGGCTCCGGCCAACACCGGGCTCGACCTGAAGGCCTTCCAGAACCTCGGCTACACCGGCGAGTGGTTCGTCTTCGCCGCGTTCGTGCTCTTCATGTGGTTCCGGCTGTACCGGCGCGAGGTGGAGACCCTGCGCGATACGGAGGCGGGCCTCCTCGCCGAGACCGAGACCGGGACCCCGGCCGATCGGGATCCGGCGGAGCCGGCCCCGGCCGGGGCCGGCTCGGCGTAGCGTCCGGGGCGGGGCCCGCCCCGGGTTACCTGAGCGGGATGACGCCCGTGCGGTAGACCGTTCCGCCGCACGCCTCCGCGACGGTCACCTGCGTCGTCGGGCCGTTGGGGCCGTGCGAATTGGGCGTGTGGGCCACCAGGGCACCGAGCGGCGGGGTCTCCGCCTGGGTCTGGCCCGTGTCGGTGCCCGATCCGGCATCCGGGGTGCCCCCGGAGCCGCCCTCCGGCGGGTTGGCGTCCCCGGAGCCGTTCGCGCCGGGACAGCCCCCCTCCGGCGGCACCCACGCGAAGCGGACCTCGTACGAGGCGTTCGGCGCGATCACCAGCCGCAGGGTCTCCACCGACGGATCGGGCAGCAGCCCGGTCGCCGGATCGCCCGTGACGTGGTTGACGACCGCCACCGCGGCTCCGCCCTGGACCGCCGGGCCGGCCGCCAACTCTTCCGGGCCGCGGACGGTACAGCCGCGCGAGGACACGTTGGTGACCTTGAAACTGCCGTAGACCTTGCCGCCGGCCGACGGGGCCCGGGTGCTGCCCACCACTCCGAGCTGGCTCTGGGCGCAGTTGGGCACGACCGGGGACCCGGCCGGGGGCAGCACACCGCCGCCGACTGATCCGCTGGTGCCGGGGATGGGAGAGGGCGCGGGGGGCGGGATGATGTTCGGCCCGCCGATGCTCGGGAAGCCGCTGCCCGTCGACGGGATCGGCGGGGGGGCGCTGGGGCCACCATCCTCCGCGCCCGTGCCCTTGTCCTTGTCCTTGTCCTTGCCGGAGGTCCGATCGGGCTTCGGACGGGAGGAGCCGTTCTGGTGCAGGCCGGAATCCCCGTCCTTCGGGTTTCCGCCCTTCTGGCCGTGGCCCGCCATGGTGGAACGGTCGGAGCTCCCGCCCGTCCCGACGGTCAGGTGCATGGCCACCGGGACCGAGCCGCCCAGCACCACCACGGCCGCCGCCGCGGCGACGAGGATCCGCCGGTTGCGGACCCGGCGCGCGGGGACCGCGTACCGCAGCCGGTCCAGCGCGTCGCCGGAGGGTTCGAGCCCACCGACGACCCCGCGCAGCAGATCGCGCAGCGCGTCCTCCTCACCCACGGGCTCGGAGACGGCCGGCTTGGCGGCGGCCGGCTTGGCGGCGGCCGGCTTGGCGGCGGCCGGCTTGGCAGCGGCCGGTTTGGCAGCGGGCTCCCCCGCCTCCGGCAGGCCGCGCACGAGCTGCAACAGGGCCTCCGGGCCCCCGGAGGCGGATCCGCCGGCCGGGCCGGGCAGCTCCCGGTCCTCGTCCTCGTTCGTCTTGCGGTCCTCGTTCATGATTGCGCGGCCTCCATCGCCACCCGCAGCGCGGCAATGCCCCGCGATCCGTACGCCTTGACCGAACCGAGCGATATGCCGAGGGTCTCGGCGACCTGGACTTCCGTCATGTCCGCGAAGTAGCGCAGCACCAGCACCTCGCGCTGGCGTCGCTGGAGCCCGCGCATCGACTTGATGAGATCGTCCCGCTCCAGCAGGTCGTACGCGCCTTCCTCGGCGCTCGCCATGTCCGGCATCGGCTTCGACAGAAGCTTCAGGCCGAGGATGCGGCGGCGCAGGGCGGAACGCGAGAGGTTGACGACGGTCTGGCGCAGGTAGGCCAGGGTCTTCTCCCGGTCCCGGACCCTGTTGCGGGCCGAGTGGACGCGGATGAAGGCCTCCTGGACGACGTCCTCGCAGGAAGCGGTGTCGTCGAGGAGCAGTGCGGCGAGGCCCAGGAGCGAGCGGTAGTGGGCCTGGTAGGTCTCCGTGAGGTGGTCGACGGTGGTCCCCGCGACCACCTCGACCACTTCGGCCACCTCGGCCGTCTCCGTGCCTCCCAGGGCCTCCGCGCTATCGCGGGGCCCGGGCACCCGGCCGTCCTTGGTCGGTGCGGACGCCCGGACGCCGGGCGCAGCGGGGACCCCGGGCAGCACGGGGGCTCCGGACGCCGTCGCGGCGGGCGGAACGGGAACGATCACCGGGAACCCGCCGGGTGTGCGGGACCGCAGGCGCGACGGGATCGGGAGCGTGCCGGTGCGTGCCGGAACGACGGGGTATTCGAGCAATGCTTCTGCCACGCCAGTTGGACACGCGTCCCCCCGTCAGGGTTGTACGCGCAAGGCAGATTCATCGGCGGGGTTCTCATTGCCTTCTTGCGTAGCCGCTCACCCGGACGTGCGTCGTCTATGACGACGGTCGTCGGGCCATCACCTCGATCAAGGGATCGATGATGATCCTACAAAGTGAAATAGCCAAAATCAGCCGCGACGAGCTCCGCAGTTTGTGTGGCGTTCAACGCGGCACCCTGACGGAGGTTGTCCGCGCAGACGAAGAACTCCAGGGAACGCGGGTCGTCGAGCGAGCGCCGCACCCGTCCCACCCAGGCCGGATCCGTGCCCGCGGCGTCCGAAGGGGTCGGGAACTCCCCCGCGGCCGGGTCGTCCACGAGGACCACCCCGGGTGCCGATTCCAGGATCTCCCGGGCGTGCGCCGCCTCGACGGCACCCTCGAACCTGGCCCGTACGGTCAGCGAGTGCCCGGTCAGTACGGGCACCTGTACGCAGGTCACGGACACCGGCAGCTCCGCCAGGTCCAGGATCCGGCGGGTCTGCGCCCGTACGGCCAGCTCGTGCGAGGACCAGCCGTCCTCGCGCAGCTCACCGGACCACGGCAGCACGTTGAGCGCGAGCGGACCCGCGAAGGGCCCGGTGTCCTCGCCCACGGCCCGGCGCACGTCCCCGGGATGCTCCCCCAGGGAGCTGCCGGCGACGAGCGACAGCTGGCGGCGCAGCGCCTCCGAGCCGGCCCGGCCGGCCGCGCTCGCGGCCTGGTAGGAGGAGACGGCCAGCTCGGTCAGCGCGTACTCGGCGTGCAGCGCGCCCAGCGCCGCGATCATCGCGGCGGTCACGCAGTCGGGTCCGGCGACGATCCCGCGCGGCCGGATCCGGGCCGCGTGCCCGTTCACCTCGGGCACCACGAGCGGTACGTCGGGGTCCTCGCGGAAGGCCGCGGACTGGTCCACCACGACGGTTCCGCGGGCGGTGACGACGGGAGCCCACCGGGCCGAGACCTCGGCCGGGGTCAGGAAGAGCGCGATGTCGCCCGCCCCGAGGCCGTCGAAGGCGTCTTCGGTGAGGGCGAGCACCTCGGTCTCCGTACCGCGCACGGTCAGCCTGCGGCCGGCCGAGCGCGAGGAGGCGATCAGGCGTACGTCGCCCCAGACGTCGGCCCGCTGGGACAGCATCTGGAGCAGGACGGAGCCGACGGCTCCGGTCGCCCCGACCACGGCGAGTGCCGGAGCCGGGGCAGACCGGGCCGCGGCCGTGTTCAACGTCCCGTGCCGCCGTAGACGACGGCTTCGTCGCCGCTGTCGTTGTCGAGTCCGAAGGCCGTGTGCACGGCGCGGACGGCCTCGTTGACGTCGTCCTGGCGGGTCACGACCGAGATGCGGATCTCCGACGTGGAGATCAGCTCGATGTTGACGCCCGCGTCGGACAGCGCCTGGAAGAACGAGGCGGTGACGCCCGGGTTGGTCTTCATGCCCGCGCCGACCAGGGAGATCTTGCCGATCTGGTCGTCGTAGCGCAGGGACTCGAAGCCGATGGTGACCTTCGCCTTCTCCAGGGCGTCGATGGCCTTGTGGCCCTCGGCCTTGGGGAGGGTGAAGGAGATGTCCGTCAGGCCCGTGGAGGCGGCGGACACGTTCTGCACGATCATGTCGATGTTGATCTCGGCGTCCGCGATGGCGCGGAAGATGGCCGCGGCCTCGCCCGGCTTGTCCGGGACGCCGACGACCGTGATCTTGGCTTCGGAGACGTCGTGAGCGACTCCGGAGATGATGGCGTGCTCCACCGGCTCGTCCCCTTGCGGATTCTCGTTGCTGACCCAGGTGCCCCGCAGTCCCGAGAAGGACGAGCGGACGTGGATCGGGATGTTGTAGCGGCGCGCGTACTCGACGCAGCGGTGCAGCAGCACCTTGGAGCCGGAGGCCGCGAGCTCCAGCATGTCCTCGGAGTTGATCCAGTCGATCTTCTTGGCCTTCTTCACGACGCGGGGGTCCGCGGTGAAGACGCCGTCGACATCGGTGTAGATCTCGCAGACCTCGGCGTCCAGCGCCGCGGCGAGCGCGACGGCGGTCGTGTCCGAGCCGCCCCGGCCGAGGGTGGTGATGTCCTTGCTGTCGGCCGACACACCCTGGAAGCCGGCGACGATGGCGATGTTGCCCTCGTCCAGCGCGGTGCGGATACGGCCCGGCGTGACATCGATGATGCGCGCTTTGTTGTGGACCGAGTCGGTGATGACACCTGCCTGGCTGCCGGTGAACGACTGGGCTTCATGGCCCAGGTTTTTGATCGCCATGGCCAGCAGGGCCATGGAGATCCGCTCTCCGGCGGTCAGCAGCATGTCGAATTCACGCCCGGCAGGCATCGGGGACACCTGCTCGGCGAGATCGATCAGCTCGTCCGTCGTGTCGCCCATCGCGGAAACCACGACGACCACTTGGTGGCCGTTCTTCTTGGCATCCACGATCCGCTTGGCAACACGCTTGATGCCTTCGGCATCGGCTACGGAGGAGCCTCCGTACTTCTGCACGACAAGGCCCACGTGCGCTCCTCGCTCAATCCGTCTCATTGCTGGTGCAGTCTAACGAGCGGCCGGGATACGACCGCCTCGTACCACATCATGAGACGAAAAGATCACCGCAAACGTTCCCCCACCGGGGCGTTTGCTTCCGCCGTCCACTTCCGCCGTCTACTTCCGGCCGAGCCCGCCGAGCTCCTCGGCCATGACCTTTCCGGCCTGCTCGGCCAGGTCGTCCTCCGTGATGTCCTCGTCCGTGTCCAGCCCGTCCAGGGCGGCCAGCGGCTGGTCGAGTCGGACGTGCGCGATCAGTGACTGGAGGGCGCGCAGCGTGGCCGATGCCGTCGGTCCCCAGTTGGTGAAGTACGAGAACTGCCACCACCACAGCGCCTCGGTGATCCGGCCCGACTGGTGGTGGATGAGGCCGTGCCGCAGGTCGGCGACCACGTCCGCCAGGTCGTCGGAGATCCGGTGCGGGACCGGAGCCTTGCGCGGTTCGTAGGGGTCGAAGACCTCCGAGTAGACGTCGACCGGCTCCAGCATCACCGCGAACCGCTCGCGCAGGTCGTCCACGTCCGGCTCCGGGCCCAGGTCGGGCTCGTAGCGCTCGTCGGGCAGGACGTCCTGGTACGCGCCCAGCCGGCCGCCCGCCAGCAGGAGCTGGGACACCTCCAGGAGGAGGAAGGGCACCGCGCTGTCCGGGTCCTCGCCCTTGGCCACCTCGGTGACCGCGACGATGAAGGACTCGATCTGGTCCGCGATCGAAGCCGCGAAGTCGTCCGGATCCTGTCCCAGGGCGTGCAGTGTTGCGTCAGACATCGAGAAGTCGCCTTCCTTCAAAGGCCCGCCCGAGCGTGACCTCGTCCGCGTACTCCAGATCTCCCCCGACGGGGAGCCCGCTGGCCAGGCGGGTGACCTTCAGGCCCATGGGCTTCATCATGCGGGCGAGGTAGGTGGCGGTCGCCTCGCCTTCCAGATTGGGGTCGGTCGCGATGATCAGCTCGGTGACCGAGCCGTCCGCGAGACGCGCCAGCAGCTCCCGGATGCGCAGATCGTCCGGGCCGACGCCCTCGATCGGGCTGATCGCCCCGCCGAGGACGTGGTACCGGCCCCGGAACTCGCGGGTCCGCTCGATCGCAACGACATCCTTCGACTCCTCCACCACACAGATGACCGTCAGATCGCGGCGCGGATCGCGGCAGATGTTGCACCGCTCCTCCTGCGCCACGTTCCCGCACACCGCGCAGAACCGGACCTTGTCCTTGACCTCGAGCAGCGCGTGCGCGAGGCGGCGGACGTCGGTGGGCTCGGCCTGCAGGATGTGGAAGGCGATCCGCTGCGCGCTCTTGGGCCCGACGCCGGGCAGCCTGCCCAGTTCGTCGATCAGGTCCTGGACCACGCCTTCGTACAACGGACTGCCTTCTTTCGGTTCTGACGTTCGTGACGGGGAGAGCGGGAGGGGGAGAGCCGTACGGGGAGAGCGGTACGGGTCCTAGAAGGGAAGGCCGGGGATACCGCTGCCGCCGCCCAGGCCCTGCGCCAGCGGGCCCAGCTTCTGCTGCTGGAGCGCCTGCGCATTCTCGTTGGCCGCCTGGACCGCCGCGACCACCAGGTCCGCGAGCGTCTCGGTGTCCTCGGGGTCCACGGCCTTCGGGTCGATCACCAGTGCGCGCAGTTCACCGGAACCGGTGACGGTCGCCTTGACCAGGCCGCCGCCGGCCTGGCCCTCGACCTCGGCCCGCGCCAGCTCCTCCTGCGCCACGGCAAGGTCCTGCTGCATCTTCTGGGCCTGCTGGAGCAGCTGCTGCATGTCGGGCTGACCACCACCGGGAATCACAGGTCACTCACTCCGTAGCGTCGGGCCAAGCGCCGGCGGCTTGGTCAATCCGAGCCTACGTGCTCCCCGGGCGCCGCGCCCTACGCCGTGAGGACCAACTCTTTCGAGTGAGAGACGGGGCGTGCGCGTACCTGATGGCACCCTCCTTGCGGGCGGAATTCCCGGGAATCGTCGCCCACCGCGTCTCATTCGAAGGTAGGAAGAGCATGCGCACCATTGCGCACACGCGCACCACCACACGTTCAGCGCAGGCAGAGGGAGTGCCCGGGTGAGTCAGCCGGAGATGCAGCCCGAGGGGCCACCCCGGGATCCCGCTGAGGACGGCGACCTTACCGGCCGGCCGTTCCCTCTCGGGGACTGGGGCGAGCCCGCCGAGCGGCTCGACGAGCTCTACCGGCGGGTCGAGGCCGACGCGCTGCGCACCGCCGAGTGGTACCTGTCGGACCGGGCGTGGAAGCGCCGGGGGGCCCGGATCCTGCGGATCGGGGCCGCCGTCGGCGCGGTCACGGGTGCCGCGATGCCGCTGCTGGAGCTGACCGGCTCGGCGCCTGGGGCGTCCTCGTACGGCTATCTCGCGCTTCTCCTGGGCGCGGCCTGCCTGGCCTGCGACCGGTTCTTCGGCCTGACCTCGGGCTGGATGCGGGACGTGGCGACGGCGCAGGCCGTGCAGCGGCGACTGCAGACCCTGCAGTTCGACTGGGCCACGGAGAACGTGCGCGAGATCCTGGGCCCGACCGAGGGCACCGCCAGCGAGGCCGCCGAGCGATGTCTGACCGTGCTGCGCCGCTTCTCGGAGGACGTGACCGAGCTCGTGCGGTCCGAGACCGCGGAGTGGATGGTCGAGTTCAGCTCCGGCCCCGCCCCGCTGGTCATGCAGTCCCTGGGCGCGGGTGGATCCCGCTCGGACGCGTACGTCCCGCCGGCCCGCTTCCCGCTCCCCCCGGGCACCCGCCCGAACATGCCCCGCCAGAGGCCGCCGGAGCCGCGCTGACGGGTGGCCGCGCCGACCGGGGCGGCCTCGCCGCGTGTGACGGCCGCGCCGACCGGGGCGGGGCCGGCTCCGTGCGGCGGAGCCGGCCCGCCCCGTGCCGGCCCGCGTCAGCTGAAGATGATCATCGAGCCCTGACCGAGGCTCCGCGTCGCCGCCGCGTGCAGGCCCAGCCACACGTGCCGCTCCCGCGCGAAGGGGCTGTCGTCGTACGGGATCGGCCCGGCGGGCTCCTCCAGTGCCGTCGGCCGCCCCGGTGGGGCCGGTGCCAGCGGCGGGTTGCCGGGGTTTATCCCGATCGCGGGAGCCACCAGCGCCAGCTCGCGCAGCAGCCCCTGCGCGGACCCCAGCGGCCCGCCCCCGGCCAGCAGTTCCTCGTTGGCCAGCGGGTACGCGAAGTCCACGGGAACGTAGGCCCCCGCGTGGTCGTAGTGCCACACCAGGTGCGACTGCTGCGCCGTCGGCTCGAACATCTCCAGCAGTTGCTCGTAGTCCCCGCCCAGCTCGTCCACCGGTGTCACCGGCAGCCCGCAGATCTGGAGCAGGTACGCCCGCCGCAGGAAGTGCAGGGCGTCGTAGTCGAAACCGGCCACCGGGGCGACGTCCCCGGAAAGTCCCGGCATGTACGCGAACACCGGCACGGACGGCAGTCCGGCCTCGCCCAGCGCCTTGTCGTACGAGGCGATCTCTTCCGCGAAGGGGTTGTCGGGGCTGTGGCACAGCACGTCGACAAGGGGGACCAGCCACAGGTCACAGGCCACTCGGCCTCCGATCAGTCGTTGTCGCCGATCGGGCCAGCGTAGTGCGCCGGACACGCTCAGCGAAGGGGTGGGCAGACCCGAAGGAGCGGCAGACGCGGATACTGGCCGGATCCGCGCCTACGGCTCCCCCGGGCCCACCCTCCAGACCCATACGTCGCGCACCTGCTCCGGCTCCCGGCCCAGCAGCCCGGTGATCAGATCCCGCAGCTCCGTGTCCCGGTCCTGGAAGGGCAGGACCACCGCGCCGGCCTTCCAGTACTCCAGGTCCTGGCGGGCCTGCGTCCGCCAGCCGGCGTCGACCTCGGGCGGCTGCGCGCCGTAGCGGACGTCGCGCAGGAGGTTCGAGAGGTGCCGCGGGGTGGCCCCGTAGATGCCGATCCGGTCGGGTCCCCACGGGCCGTTGAAGTAGCCGCCGGCCAGCCGGAAGCCGAAGTCCGCCTCGACCTGCCAGTGCAGCGCGTCCGCCTGGCCCGGGTCCGGCAGCGGTACCGGAACGAGTGCCTCCCCGTCTTTGACGTAGCCCTTCCAGTCCCCGGAGGTGATGAAGGCGGGGACCGGCGCGCGGTCCCGTACGGTCAGCGGCAGCGGCAGGACGGGGATCAGCGCTGCCGCCGCTCCCAGCAGGCCCAGCGTGCGGAGCTCGCGCGTGCGCAGCCGCAGGATCCGGTCGAGCGCCAGGGCGAGCAGGATGCCCAGGATGGGGGCGCACACCATCGCCACGCGCCCCTCGATCACCGATTCGAAGAGCGGCAGCTTGATCATCAGCCGCCAGGGGCCCGGCAGCACGATCTCCGTACGGGGCACCGGCACCCACGGCCCGAGGGACAGCAGGAGCGCGACGAAGCCGGTGATCGCGAGGGCCCGTACCGCCCTGCTGCGCCACAGCCACACGCACACGGCGACGCCGAAGGCGAGCAGGGGCCAGCCGTAGAAGGCGTTCTGCTCGGTGGTGTTCAGCGAGAGCTTGCCGGCCGTCTCGGGGTCGCCGAAGAGGGAGCGGGCGGCGAACTCGATCAGGGCGCGCGGGCTGTTCCCGGCGTTGTCCCCGTGCAGCACCGAGTGGTAGCTCTGCGGGCCGAAGAACTGCCAGTAGAGCGGTACGGCCACCAGCGGCAGGCATACGGCGAGCGCGACGGCCAGACCGGAGCCCAGCGGCCGCGCGGCCGCGAGGGCCCGGCGGGGAGCGACGAGGAGGTAGGCGAAGCAGAAGACCAGCATGCCGAGCGCGGCGATGAGCAGCGGCTCCTCGCCGATGAAGATCTGGTACGTCGCGAAGAGTCCGAGCAGTACGCCGTCACGCGTCACATTGCGACCGTCGCGGTGGCCCTCGCACAGGCGCAGGGTCCGGTCGATGATCAGCGGGAGCATGAAGAGGACGACGAAGTTCGGATGGCCGTTGGCGTGCGAGACCATCGGCGGCGCGAACGCGGCGAGCGCCCCGCCCGCGGCGGCGGCCCAGCGGCTGCGCACGAACCGGCGGCGGATCAGCCAGTACCAGGTCCACGCGCTGGCGGCCATGCCGAGCGTGAGGACCAGCGCGAAGGTGACGGTCTCCCCGAAGAGCAGCGTGACCGGGATCAGCGGGACGTTCAGGCCGAGCATCGTCGCGTTGGCCATCAGGTTCACGCCGTCCGGCATGCCCTGGGAGAAGGTGAAGAGCGGGTTGCGGAGGTGGGTGACGTTGTCGGTGGTGACGCCGACGAACCACTCCCACTGGTTCTGGTCCTGGAGCGCGTCCGCGAGGTAGGCGCCGTCGAGGTCCGCCCACAGGCCCTGGAAGACGTAGAGGGAGAGCGCGAGGAAGGCGGCGGCCACGGCGAGGCCGCCGGCGTTGAGGCGGAACAGGTCCCCGAGGGCGCGGCGGCGGTCGGGGCGCGGGGCCGGGGCCTGGGCCACGGCCTTGGCCTGGGCATCGGCCTTGGCCTGGGCGCGCGGGGCGTCGGCGCGGCGCACCGGGAGTTCGACCTCGGCCACGTGCCAGCCCTGGCGGCGGACCCAGCGCAGGACCTCGGCGTCGATGGCCGGTCCGTCGAGCTTGGAGGCGCCGAAGGCGGCCCGGGCGCGGTCTCCGTCGAAGAGGGCGAAGGCACAGGTGTCGGCGCGGAATCCCGGTATGCCGGGGATGCCGAGGGTGCGGACCAGGCGGTTCCGGGAGCGGCCGAGCACCACGGCGGGCTGTGCGTCGTCGTCCGTGCCCGGGTCCATGACCTCTTCGAGGCGGGCCAGCTCGTCGAGCGGGCTGCTGAGGGCGGCGTCGGTGAGGAGCACCCGGTCGCCGGCGGAGGCGAGCACTCCGGCCCGGAGGGCGGCGCCCTTGCCGCCGCCGCCCCGGCTGTCGCCGCCGTCGCCGAGGCGGATCAGCCGGATCCGGGGTTCCGCGGCGGCGGCCGCCGTCGGGGCGGCCGCCTCGTCGGTGACCACGACGAGTTCCCAGGCGCCGGGACCGGTGCCGCAGTGGGCGTCGAGGTGGGCGCTCAGGGCGGTGAGGGTCTGCTCCGGCACCGGAGCGGGGATGACGACGGACAGCCCGACGGCGCCGAGCCAGCGCGTACCGGCCGGCTCCCGCGTCTCCTGGTCGGCGCTCACGGCGCTCTCGCCGCTCATGCGCCGGCCGCCTTCAGGCCCGCGGCCCAGTCGAGACCGTGCTGGTTGTACGCGTGCACGAGGCGTCGTACCTCCTCGGCGTCCGCGCGGGTCACCGCGTCCATCAGTTCGTTGTGCCCGGACCACAGGCCGGAGCGCATGTCCGGCTGCGCCTTCAAGTAGGGCACGGCGAACACCCAGCACTGCACCCGGATCCGGTGCAGGAACTCGGAGATGTAAATGTTGCCGACCAGCCCGCTCAGCTCCCTCCAGAAGCGCAGGTCGTAGCCGATCAGCACTTCGAGGGAGCCGTTCAGCGCCGCCCGCCGGGCCTCCTCCGCCCGGCGGCGCACCGAGACGAGCCGTTCCCCGGAGCCGGGGGCGGTGCCGCGTTCCACGAGCCTGCGGAAGATGCCTTCCACGATCAACGTACGAGCCTCGATCATGCCCCGGAAATCGTCCACGGAGAAGACTCGGACGCGGAAGCCGCGGTGCTGGACGGAGTCGAGCAGGCCCTGCGCGGAGAGATCGACGAGGGCCTCGCGGACGGGGGTCGCGGAGACTTCGTACTTCTCGGCGATCTGTTTGACGGTGAACTCGCTCCCGGCCGCCAGGCGCCCCGCGAGCACCTCGTCACGCAGCGCGTCCGCGATCTGCTGGCGAAGTGTGTTGCGGGTGACAGCGCCGCTGCCTGGCATAGGGGTCCGTCTCCATCTGTGGGCTTCGGACACCTTAGGCCAGGCGGCGCGGCCGAAACCGATCGGTTTGTGGCCGCTATATGGATTTAGCGCCCGATATCCGGACAGGTCGCGCTTCTCTTCTTGATCGCTTGACCCTGCGCGGATCCCTCCCAGAGCACCCGCGCAGGGTCGTCCTCGCTGCTCGGAGCCTGTTCGGAGCCTGTCCGCGGCCTGTCCGGGACACCCCCCGGCCTAGATCCCGGGGGTGCCGGGCAGGCTCGGTGAAGCCCGGTCAGGCGTCGACGAGGCCTCGGTCAGGCCGAAACATGCCGGTCGGCGACGGTCAGGGCGTCGTCCAGCAGGGCCAGGCCCTCCTTCGCGTCCGCTTCCGTGATGTTGCACGGGGGGACGACGTGGGTGCGGTTCATGTTGACGAACGGCCACAGTCCGGAGGCCTTGCAGGCCGCGGCGAACTCGGCCATCGGCGCGTTGTCGGCGCCCGCGGCGTTGTAGGGAACGAGCGGCTCGCGCGTCTCCTTGTCCCGTACGAGCTCCAGGGCCCAGAAGGTGCCCAGACCGCGCACCTCCCCGACCGAGGGGTGGCGCTCCGCGATCTCGGCGAGGGCCGGGCCGATCACGTTCTCGCCGAGGTGGGCGGAGTGCTCGACGATGCCCTCCTCGTCCATGGCGTTCATCGTCGCGACGGCGGCGGCGCAGGCGAGGGGGTGACCGGAGTAGGTCAGCCCGCCCGGGTAGGGGCGCGTGGCGAAGGTCTCGGCGATCGCGCCGGAGATCGCGACGCCGCCGAGCGGGACGTAGCCGCTGTTGACGCCCTTGGCGAAGGTGATCAGGTCGGGGGTGACGTCGAAGTGCTCGGCGGCGAACCACTTGCCGGTCCGGCCGAACCCCGACATGACCTCGTCCAGGATGAAGACGATGCCGTAGCGGTCGCAGAGCTCGCGCACGCCGGCCAGGTAGCCGGGGGGCGGGGTCATGATCCCGGCCGTGCCGGGGACCGACTCCAGGATGATCGCGGCGATCGTCGCCGGGCCCTCGAAGGCGATGGTGTCGGCGAGGTGGGTGAGGGCGCGCGCGCACTCCTCGGCCTCGCTGGTCGCGTGGAAGGGCGAGCGGTAGAGGAACGGTCCCCAGAAGTGCACGACGCCGGCGGCGGCCGTGTCGGAAGGCCAGCGGCGCGGGTCGCCGGTCAGGTTGATCGCGGCGGAGGTGGCGCCGTGGTACGAGCGGTAGGTGGACATCACCTTCTGCCGGCCGGTGTGCAGCCGGGCCATGCGCACGGCGTTCTCCACGGCCTCGGCGCCGCCGTTGGTGAAGAAGATCTTGTCGAGGTCGCCGGGGGTCCGCTGCGCGATGAGGCGTGCGGCCTCGGAGCGGACGTCGACGGCGAAGCCGGGGGCCAGGGTGCAGAGCGTGGCGGCCTGCTCCTGGATCGCGGCGACGACCTTGGGGTGCTGGTGGCCGATGTTGGTGTTGACCAGCTGGGAGGCGAAGTCGAGGTAGCGCTTGCCGTCGTAGTCCCAGAAGTGCGACCCCTCGGCTTTGGCCACGGCGAGCGGGTCGATCAGGGCCTGGGCGGACCAGGAGTGGAAGACGTGAGCGCGGTCGGCGGCCTTGACGGTGGCGCCCGAGGTGACGTGAGGGGTCATGGCCGCAACCGTAGAAGTGTGCAGGTGGGGAGGGATATCGGCGGTCTGTATGCGGGTGGGGGGCGGGTCTCGGCAGTCTGTCTGGGGAGATATTGACAGCAAGCTGTCATCATGACAGCCTACTGCCGTAGGGAGAACGCGACCGGACGGGCCCGCACCGACCGGACCAGCCGGGACGAGACCGCACCCGACCACGGCGGACCCGGCCACGGCGCACCACCCCGCCGACCGACCCGGACCGACCCGGACCAGCACACGCACGGCGACGACGACGGCGACACTGGAGGCGAGCACGATGAGCGAGACCCAGGCGAAGACGCAGACGCAAACGCAGACGCAGGCAGAGATGGAGACCCGGACGACGACCGGGGCGGAGAGCCGGACGGAGACCCGGGCGGAGAGCCGGACGGAGACCCACCCCACGGTCCACGTCGCGGTGTACGACACCTACGCCGACTGGGAGACGGGCCACACCACCGCGCACCTGACCCCGCACGGCTACGAGGTCCGCACGGTCGGCGTCACCGCCGGACGGCCCGTCACCACGATGGGCGGCCTCCGCATCCAGCCCGACCTGGCTCTGGCGGACCTGCGCCCCGAGGACTCCGCCCTTCTCGTCCTGACCGGTGCCGGACTGTGGGACACGGGCGACGAGCTGGCTCCCTTCGCGGCGAAGGCCGAGGAGTTCCTGGCGGCCGGCGTCCCGGTCGCCGCGATCTGCGGAGCCACGGCCGGGCTGGCCCGCGCCGGAGTCCTGGACGGGCGTACGCACACCAGCGCGGCCCCCTTCTACCTCGGCGGCCAGCCGGGCTACGCGGGCGCCGGGCACTACGTCGAGGCCGACGCGGTCACCGACGGCGACCTCATCACGGCGGGCCCGACGGAACCGGTGGCGTTCGCCCGCGAGGTCTTCGCCCGCCTCGGGGTGTACGAGCCGCACGTGCTCGACGCCTGGTACCGCCTGTTCCACGACTCGGACGCGAGCGCGTACCCGGTCCTGATGGCAGCGGCGGCCCCGGCCGATGCGTAACCAGCCCCCGCCCCGGCCGGCCGCCGGGCCCGACCCGGCGGAGCCGGTCCCGGCCGCCTCGGCGCCGGGCCCCGCCTCCCCGCTCCCCACGCCTACGGGGACGACCCCCCGCTCCGGGGCCGGACGCTCCGACCTCGCAGCAGCGCAGCCCGGCGGTACGCGGGACACCCCGGCCCGACCCGAGCGGCCGACCCCGGGCGCGGCCTCCGGCTCCGGAGCGACCGGCGCCGCGGCGGCCGACGGCACCGCGGCACACCCCGACTCGGTAGACACCCCCGGGCCGGGACCGCGAACAGCCCCGGGGACGGGGCCCGGCGCCGAGGCGGCCGGGACCCCGTCGCAGCCCGGGCAGCCGGCACCGGCCGACGGCACCGGCGCGGGCGCGGCGGCCCGCCCCGGGGGGACCCGTAGGGCGCCCTCCGCCATCGGCGCACAGGCCGCCGCGGGCGCGCCGACCGGCAGAGGGGAACCCGTGGAGACGGGAAGGAAGGCGCCCCGGCAGAACTCCCTCCGCAGCCGGCAGGACCTCCTGAGCCGCACCGCCCTCGGGGTGTTCCGGCTCAACGGCCAGCTCCTCGCCGTCTCGGAGGAGCTGGCCCGCCCGGCAGGGCTGACCGGAGCCTGGTGGCAGGTCCTGGGAGCCGTGCTCCGCGAGCCGCTGTCCGTCGCCGGCATCGCCCGGGCCATGGGCATCACCCGGCAGAGCGTCCAGCGCATCGCCGATCTACTGGCCGCCAAGGGCCTCGCCGAGTACGTCCCGAACCCGGCCCACCGACGCGCGAAGCTGCTGCGCCCCACGGAGGCCGGGCTCGCCGCCGTCGCCAGGATCGACCCGGGCCACGCCGCCCTGGCCACCCGACTCGCGGAAGCCCTCGGCGAAGACGGCTTCGCCGAGGCGGTCCGCACCCTGGAACGCCTGTCCGCCGCCCTGGACACCCTCCCGCCCCCACCCGACTCCGCGACCCCTTAGGGGGCGCCCTTCGGGTCAGCCCGGACCAGGCCGCGCCGACCGGTGCCGCGCCTCGCAAGGCGGAGGAGACAGTCGACGCGGAGCATCGGCGACCGACGGGAACACGCCGCGGTCCGGTCGGTGCGGTGCGGTCGGTGCGGTCGGCCCGGTGCGGTCCGGTCGGTCCGGTCGGTGCGGTCCGGCCCGGTGCGGCCCGGGCCGGGCCATTGCGGTGCCGGACGACGTGGGCCCGGCCCGGCCCGCACCCCGGCCTGACCCCAAGGGCCAACCCGACGCGCACGCCCGGCCTTCCCCCAAGAAGCGCCCCTGCCCCACAGGACCACCCGGCCCGCCGCTCGGGCCCTGCCATCGAGGCCGCAGCCGCGCCGCGCAGCCCGGGTGCCGGGCACGTCCGGTACACCGCCGCGGCCGGCGCCCCGCGGAGCGGCCCCGTACCGGCGCAGAACCCCAACACGCCGCGCCCGTACGCCTGGTGGAACCTCCGTACCGGCCGCGCCCCGGACGCTGCGCGCCCGGCGCCCTCGGCCGCCCCCGCGCCCGGCCCGCGGCAACCCCACCCCCGCAGCCGACATCGCGCCCGGCGGCACTATTGTCGGGCTCCGGCGAGTCCCAGGGGGAGGACCACCTGTCATGGAACAACTGCACCCGCGCGACGCAGAGCGCATCGGCCCGTACCGCCTGCTCGCCCGCCTCGGAACCGGCGGCATGGGGCAGGTCTACCTCGGCCGAGCCGAAGACCACGTCCCCGGCTCGGACACGAGCACGGGCACAGGCACGGGCACCGGAACCGGAACCGGCGCCAACACCGGCACGGGCACGGGCACAACCACCCGCCCCCGCACAGGCACCCGCACCGCCGCCGTGAAGCTGATCCACCCCCACCTCGCCGCCCACCCCGACTTCCGCACCCGCTTCCGCCGCGAGGCCGACGCCGCCCGCCTCGTCGGCGGGGACTGGACCGTCGCCGTCCTCGACGCCGACCCCGACGCGGAGATCCCCTGGCTGGCAACCGCCTACATCGCCGGGCCGAGCCTGCGCCAGGCCGTCGGCCGGGACTTCGGCCCGCTGCCGGCCGACTCCGTACGGACTCTGGGCGAGGGGCTCTCGTACGCCCTCCAGGACATCCACCGTGCCGGCCTCGTCCACCGGGACCTGAAGCCCGGCAACATCCTGCTCACCGCCGACGGCCCCCGCGTCATCGACTTCGGCATCGCCCGGGCCCTGGGGGCCACCGCCGACCCCGCCCTCACCCAGACCGGCGAACTCCTCGGTTCCCCCGGGTTCCTCGCCCCCGAGCAGATCAACGGCACCCCCGTGACCCCGGCCTGCGACGTGTTCGGCCTCGGCGCGGTGCTCGCCTACGCCGCCACCGGCCGGCTGCCCTTCGGGGACCCGGAGCAGCCCGGAGGCATCGCCGCGCTCCTGCTGCGCGTCACCGAAGCGGAACCGGACCTGGCCGGCGTACCGGCCGAACTGCGTGACGTCGTAGGCGATTGCCTGCGCAAGGACCCGGCCGCCCGGCCCACCCCCGCCGAGCTCCTCGAACGGCTCGCCGCGAAGCGGAAGGACGCCTCGGAGCCCTGGCTGCCCGCACCGCTCGTCGCACGGCTCGGACAGCACGCCATCGCCCTGCTGGACCGCGTGGACGCCGGCCCTGACCGGCCCGAGCCCGTGACCGTGCCCGCCCAGCGCACCTCGGGGGAACCGGGCCCGGCCACGGTCACCCCGGTGCCCGCGCCCGCGCCGACGCTCACCCCCGTGCCCGGCACGAACTCCGGCTTCGGGGCGGGGCCCTCCGCAGACCCCGGACCCGCCGCCGGCTCCCGCTCCCGGCCCGCGGCCGTCTCCACGGCGCTGCTCGTCGCCGTCGCCGCGGTCGTCGCCGTGGCGGCGGGCGGGACGGTGTACACCGTCATGAGCGGGTCCGGCGACGGTTCGCCCCGCGCCAACCCCGGCGCCGCCCCGGCCGGCTCCTCCGGCCCGCGGGGCACCGCGGAAGCCACCTCACCCGGCACCGGCACCGCTCCTGCCCCTGCCCCTTCCGTCACTCCGGCCACGCTCCCCGAGGCGTACGCCGGCACCTGGCGGGCCACCTACGGCGGGCAGAGCTGGCAGCTCACCCTCGCCCCCGGCACGACCGGCTCCAACGTCATGTCCCTGACCCTCCAGGCCCCCGGACTGAGCTGCGCCTGGACCGCGCCGCTGCGCTCCGCCACCCCCGACAGCGTCGGGCTCGACCCGTCCACGGTGACCTCCGGTACACCGCCGTCGTGTTCGCCGGGCGGCCGGAGCACGCTGCGGCTGCTCCCCAACGGGAACCTGGTGCGGGAGCTCGACGGCAGCACCGCCCTCCCGCTCACGTACCGCCGGCGCTGATTATTTCGAAGTCAATAAGCCTGCAAGCAAAGCTTGTTGCATTCCACGGTCCCCCCGCACACTGCGGCACATGGAGCCGTTGAAGGTAGTGGCACAACTGTGGGAGCGGATCGAGGCACGCGACTGGGACGGAGTGGCCCTGCTGATCGCCGAGGACGCGGTGATCGAGTGGCCCGTGAGCAGCGAACGCATCGTCGGTCGCGACAACTTCATCGCCGTCATCAGCGATGACGACTACGCGGACGAGAGATCCGTCGACGTGCTCCGGATCCTCGCGGACGGCGATCTCGTCGTGACCGAGGTGGAGATACCCCAGGACCACGTCGTCTACCGCGCCGTCTCCCTGTGGACCGTACGGAACGGGCGGATCGCCGGCGCCCGGGAGTACTGGACCAGTCCCGGCCAGGACCCGGCCCCGCGCTGGCGCGCCGGCTTCGTCGAACCGCTCGTGGAGCCGCTCGCCGAATCGCTGGCGGCGGACTGACCTTGCCCTGACTCGCCTGGCCTGGCCCAACTGGCCTGGCCTCGCCCAACTGGCCTGGCCTGGCCCCTGAGTAACCCCTGTCATACCTGAGAGCTACTTGGGAAGTGGGCTCTCCAGTGGGACGCCGACGAGGGCTCCCGATTCCTAACTTCGTGACCAGAGAAGAACGCAGCACCACCCCCTCTGGCACGAGAGAAGGAACGGACCCATGAGCCGGCGACCCACCGCATGTCCCGACGGCCGCAGGAGCGGCCGTCTGCGCCGCACGCTGCTGGCCGGGCTCGTCGCCGCGGCCGTGGTGTTCCCCGTCTCCGCCGCCGCTTCCCCGGACGTACCCGCGCCGGCCCCGGCGGTCCTCGGCGAGAGCGCCGCCCTCCCCGACCGGTACGCCGCCCACCTCGCCAACCTCGCCGAGGCGGCCCGTACGGCCGAGAACGCCGGCCGCGACGGCCGCGCGGCGAAGCTCCGGGCGATGGAGGCGGGCGGCGGCGCCCGGTTCCTCGCCTTCGACGGGCGCGGCAAGGGCCGGGCGATAGAGGTGTTCGGCGATCTGGAGACCGCCGACCGGGTCGCGGTCCTGGTCCCCGGGTCGGACACGACGCTGGACACCTACCAGAGGTTCCGCGCCGGGGCCGTCGCGCTCCAGCAGCGGCTCCGGGCCGAGCACCCCCACTCCGCCGTGGTCGCCTGGCTCGGGTACGACACCCCCGGCACGGTCAGCCCGGCCGTCCTGACCGCCGGCCGCGCTGACGAGGCCGCTGCCGGACTCGGCTCCTTCCTCCCCCGGTTGGCCCGGCTGGCCGCCCCGGAGGCCCGTCTCTCGCTCCTCTGCCACTCCTACGGGTCCGTCGTCTGTGCCCGTACCGGAACCGGCTCCGAGGTCACCGACATCGCGCTGTTCGGGAGTCCGGGCACCGGGGCCGACTCCGCCGCGGAACTGCCGACCCGGGCCCGGGTCTGGGCCGGCCGGGGCGGCGACGACTGGATCTCCGGCGTCCCGCACGTCCGTGTCGGCGGAATCGGCTTCGGCACCGATCCCGTGGACCCTGCCTTCGGAGCCCTGCCCTTCGCGGCCGGCCCCGGCGGCCACAGCGACTACCTCAAGCCGGGCACCGAGTCCCTGAACAGCCTGGCCGGGATCGTGCTCGGCCTCGCCCCGTCCGCCCCCACCGCGCCGGAGGTCTCCCATGCGCGTGCGTGAACCGCAGACCCGCTGGTCCGCTCTCGCGGACCGCATCGACGCCGGAACCCCCGCTCACCGGGACCGGGCCGTGGACGCGCTCCGGGCCTTCGCCATCCTCGGCGTGGTGCTGGGCCACTGGCTGGTCACCGCACTGACCAGTGCGGACGGCGGCCTCAGCACCACCAGCCCGCTGGCCCACATGAGCGGACTGGCCCCGGTCTCCTGGGTGTTCCAGACCCTGGCGGTCTTCTTCCTGGTCGGCGGCCACGTCGCGGCCCAGGGGTACGAGGCGTCGCGCGGCCGCGGAGTCCCGTACGGGCAGTGGGTCGGCCGGCGGCTCGGCAGGCTGTTCCGCCCGGTCGCCGCCGTCCTGGTGCTCTGGGGCGTCGCGTCCGGTGGCATGCTGCTCGGCGGCGTCGGGACGGACACCGTCCGGACCTTGCTCAAGCTCGTCCTGTCCCCCCTGTGGTTCCTCCTCGTCTTCGCCGCGCTGACCGCCGCGACCCCGCTCGTCGCCCGGCTCAGCCCGCTGTGGCCGCTGGCCGTGGTGGCCGGCGTCGATGTCTGGCGCTTCGGGTTCGGCGGGCCCGAATGGATCGGCTGGGTCAACGTGGCAGCCGGCTGGCTGGTGCCCTACACCCTGGGCGCCGCCTGGTCCCGGGGCGCGTTCGCCCGGCGCACCCCGGCGGCCCTGCTGCTGGGCGGCGGGATCGCCGCCACGGCCGCGCTGATCCTCTGGGGCGGGTACCCCGCCTCGATGGTCGGCGTCCCCGGAGCCGCGATCTCCAATCTGAACCCGCCGACGCTGGCCGCCGTCGCGTTCGGCCTGGCCCAGTGCGGGCTGGCGCTGCTGCTGCGGGAGCCGCTGGCCCGGGTGATGAGCCGGCCGCGCGCCTGGGCGAAGGTGGCTCTGGTGAACCTGTCCGCCATGACGATCTTCCTGTGGCACCAGACCGCCATGATGGCCGTCACCGCCCTGGGACTGCTGATCTCCACCGATCTGCCCGGCCTGCACACCGTGCCCGCCTCCGCGGAGTGGATAGCCGTCCGGTTGCTCTGGCTGCCCGTGTTCGCGGCCGCGCTGACCGTCTGCTGGGCCGCCTTCCACACCTACGAGCAGGCAGGCGGCCGCCCCCGGGGCCGGGCCCGGCGCGGATCCTCCGGGACTCCGGCCACCCCCTCGCGGATCGTCGCCTCCTCCGCCCTGGCCCGGGGGAACCCCTCCCCCGCAGCCCGCACCGCCTCAACTCCGGTCGGTGAAAGTGCAGTCAGCGGCCCGGTGGCCCCCGCCGAGGAGTCCCTCCATGCCTAGGCTGGACGATGTGAACGAGCAGAGCGAGCCCCCGACCCCGGTCCCGGCAACGCACGCGGCCGTGGCTGCGACCGCGGCCGGCGGGGCACCGGGAGGCTCTCCCGCCGGCGCTTCGGCCGTGGTGCGGAGCGTGGCCCGGGGGCTGGTGGACCTGAAGGCCGATCCCCTCCCGAAGATGTCGCGGCCGCGCTGGCTGGCCTGGCTTCCGCACATCGTGCTCCTCTACCTGGCGGTGGCCTTCTTCGCCGTCACCACGGAGCAGCTCAGCAACCACTACGGGGTCAACGGCTCCGTCAGGCCGTTGCTGGCGACCATGGTCAGCGGGTCCATCCTGATCGCGATGCGATGGCCGATGGCCGGGTACTGGCTCGGCCTGACCGCGGCGGGGCTGGTCGCCGGGCAGATCCACGGACACCTCGGGCAGGGCCAGAACTGGCCGTGGATGCCCGCCGGGCTGTTCGCCTTCGCCCCGGTGCTGCTGCTGGTGTCCCTGCGGGTGCCGCCCCGGGTGACCGTCGGGGCGGTCACCGTCGTCGTCGCCTGCACCGGGCTGGCCGAGGGCCTCTTCAGGCCGGAGCACAGCGGCACCGGCACCCCCGGGGCCATCCTCCTGTTCTCCTTCACCGGCCTCCTCGGCTACGCCCTGCGCGCGACGCGGCTGACCCGGACGCAGCTCGTCCAGCAGGAGACCCTCACCGAGGAGGAGCGCGCCCGGCGCACGCTGCTGGAGGAGCGCAGCCGGATCGCCCGGGAGCTGCACGACGTCGTCGCGCACCACATGTCGGTGATCTCCATCCAGGCGCAGGTGGCCCCTTATCTCGTGGAGAACCCGTCGGAGGAGCTCAAGGAGAATCTGGCCGGGATCCGCGCGAATGCCGTGGAGGCCCTGACGGAGCTGCGCCGCGTCCTGGGGGTGCTGCGTTCCGAAAACCCGGACGAGGCCGCCGGCCCGCACCATCCGCAGCCCACCCTGGCCGAGTTGGACGGCCTCGTGGACAACGTGCGGGCGGCCGGACTGGAGGTCACCACCGAGATCGCGGGCATCCGGCGCCCGCTGTCCCCGGGGGTGGAACTCACGGCGTACCGGATCGTGCAGGAGGCGCTGAGCAACTGCCTGCGGCACGCGCCCGGCTCCCGCGTGGAGGTCGGCATCGCCTACGGGCCCCGCGACGTGCACCTGTGCATCGCCAACACCGCGCCCACCCGGCCGGCCCCGCCGACCATGGGAGCGGGACACGGGCTGCTGGGGATGCGGGAGCGAGCGGGCATGCTGGGGGGCGAGCTGGCCGCCGGCCCCCGTCCCGACGGAGGGTACGAGGTGAGCGCCGTGCTCCCGATGGATCCCGTGTCCCCGGGCGGCGGGCCGGCCCCCGCCCCCGAGACGAAGAAGAAGGACTCATGACTGCTGCCCCGATCAAGGTGATGATCGCCGACGACCAGATGATGGTCCGCCAGGGCTTCACCGTGCTCCTCGACGCCCAGCCCGACATCGAGGTCGTCGGGCAGGCCGTCGACGGCGCCGAGGCCGTGGCCAAGGTCGCCGAACTGGCCCCGGACGTGGTCCTGATGGACATCCGGATGCCCGGCATGGGCGGGATCGAGGCCACCTCCCTCATCACGGGCACCCCGGGCTCCACGGTGAAGGTGCTGGTGCTGACCACCTTCGACCTCGACGAGTACGTGTACGAGGCGCTGCGGGCCGGCGCCTCGGGCTTCCTCCTCAAGGACGCCTCCGCCGATCAGCTCGCGGAGGCGGTCCGCGTGATCGCGGCCGGGGAGGCCCTCCTCGCGCCGAACATCACGAAGCGGCTGATCACCGAGTTCTCCCGGCTGGGGGCCCCGAGGGCGCCTTCGAGGACGCGGATCGACGAGCTGACGGAGCGGGAGACGGAGGTCCTGTCGCTGGTCGCCCAGGGCATGTCGAACGCGGAGATCGCCGAGCACCTGATCCTGGCCGAGCAGACGGTCAAAACGCACGTGGGAAGGATCCTGGTGAAGCTGGGACTGCGGGACCGCACACAGGCGGCGGTGTTCGCGTACGAGACGGGCCTGATCCGTCCGGCGGGCTACTGAAGCAGCCCTCGTAGTACTTGAGAGGGACCCCCGGAAATCCCCTTCAGCGGCGACGCGGACCAGGCCAGGGCCCGCCTACCGTGGGGAGCATGACCGAGACGACCCCCGGGGCGACCCCCCGGGCACCAGAGATCCGGCTGGCTTCGGGCTTCCTCCAGAGCCTGCGCCGGGATCTGATCACCGATGCCTTCGCCTACCGCCCGCTGCCTCCGATGCGTACGGACGGGCCGCTGACCCGGCGGCTCCCGAAGCGGATACGGGTGGAGGCCGCACACCTGCCGCACGCGGCCGTATGCCTGATCGCGTTCCTCGTGGTGGTCTTCACCTCGATCACCACCGGTCTGCCCCAGGCCGCTTCGCTGGTGATGGGGCTGCTCGGGGCCACCCCGATCGCGATGACCCTGGTGCGGCCGCTGGGGGCCTTCTGGGTCGCGGTGGCGGTCACCCTGATCTTCTCGGTCGTCAACGGCTCCGATCCCAACTGGCCCTGGACCCCCGCCACCTTCTTCTCGTACCTCGCGACGGTCACCCTGGTGGCGATGCGGACCAGCCCCCGGACGGCCGGCTGGATGTGGGTGGTCACACTGGCGATCGGCATCGGGACGTCCATCGTGCTCGGACAGGGCCACGGCCAGAGCATCAACGTCGGCCCGATGGCATTCGCCTCGGCGATCGCCCTGCTGGCGGTGAGCATCCGCACGATCCGCAAGCAGGCGGAGCAGGAGGTCACCGCGCAGCAGGAGGTCACGGCCGTCGAGCGGGACCGGCGCACTCTGCTGGAGGAGCGGACCACGATCGCGCGGGAGCTCCACGACGTGGTCGCCCACCACATGTCGGTGGTGGCCATCCAGGCGGAGGCCGCGCCCTACCGGGTGAAGAATCCGCCGCCGGAGCTGGAGGCGGCGTTCGTCACCATCCGGGAGAACGCGGTGGCGGCCCTGACCGAGCTGCGCCGGGTGCTGGGTGTCGTCCGCTCCGCGGACTACGAGGCGCCGGACGCCCCGCAGCCGACGCTGGCCTCGCTGGACGGGCTGCTGGCCAACGTGCGGGAGGCCGGGCTGCGCGTGGACAAGACCGTGACGGGCGCGGTGCGCGAACTGCCGCCGGGCGTCGAGCTGTCGGCCTACCGGATCATCCAGGAGGCACTGAGCAACACCCTGCGGCACGCGCCGGGCGCCGCCGCAGAGGTCGAGGTCTCGTACGTGCTGGGCGGGCTGGGCCTGCGCATCGTCAACGAGGCCGGCACCGGGGACGTGCGGCCCTCGCCGGGGGCCGGGCAGGGGGTCACCGGGATGCGCGAGCGGGTGGCCATGCTGGAAGGGGAGATGACCGCCGGAGAGCTGGCCTCCGGGGGGTTCGAGGTGGCGGTGTTCATACCCGTGGCCACCAGCCGACCGGAACCGGCGAAGGATCCGGCATGACGATCAGAGTGCTCATCGTCGACGATCAGATGATGGTCCGGGAGGGTTTCTCCGTCCTGCTGAACGCGATGGACGGCATCGAAGTGGCCGGGGAGGCGGTGAACGGCCGGGAGGCCGTCGCCCAGGTGGCGGCGCTGAGGCCGGATGTGGTGCTGATGGACATCCGGATGCCGGAGATGAACGGCCTGGAGGCGACACGGGAGATCGTGGCCGCCGACACGGACGCGAAGGTGCTGGTCCTGACGACCTTCGACCTCGACGAGTACGTGTACCAGGCGCTGCGGGCCGGCGCCTCCGGCTTCCTGCTCAAGGACGCCTCCGCCCGTCAACTCGCCGATGGGGTCAGGGTGGTGGCCGCCGGGGAGGCGCTGCTGGCCCCTTCCGTGACCAAGCGGCTGATCACGGAGTTCTCGAAGCTGTCGGAGACCCGGACGCAGGTGGGGTCCGCGGGAGTCACGGAGCTGACGGAGCGGGAGACCGAGGTGCTGGTGCTGATCGCGCAGGGGCTGTCCAACGCGGAGATAGCGGATCGCCTGATCATCGCCGAGTCCACCATCAAGACGCACGTGAGCCGGATCCTGGTGAAGCTGGGGCTGCGGGACCGCACGCAGGCGGCGGTGTTCGCGTACGAGACCCGGCTGGTGACCCCGGCTTAGGCGGCTCCGAAAAGTTGTCCACAGCTGTGGACAACTTTTCGGAAGAGAGTGGATCACGGGTGTACCGGGGCTCGGGCCGACAGGTCCCGGCGACGCCGGGCGGTCAGTACGCCGATCGAGTCGCCGGAGGCGGGGCCGGAGAGGGCGCGGAGCGAGCCGTTCGCGCTCATGGTGGAGAGCAGGCGGGCCCGTTCGGCGGGCTCGCGTACACCGGTTCCAGTGAGGCGGGCAGGCTGAGCACCAGGGTGGCCACGGCCAGGACCCAGACCGGCATCATGACGCGGTCGCGGCGCAGGGCGAGGCTCAGCAGGGTTCCGGTACCGGCCAGTTGACGGTGCTTCATCACGGTTCTCAGGGACCGCACCCCCGAGCCGGCCGGCGAGCGCAGCACGGCGGCCGGCTTGTCCGTGTCGGCCTGGAGGCGGATCCGCTGCCCCCGCACCTCCACGTCGTGGACGCCGGGCAGGTGTGCGAGCCCGTTGGGCGGTCCGGCGAGCTCGGCGCTGCGCCATGGCGGCCGCCAGACGATCCGCCTAGCGTGGGCCGGGGGGGCCTCCGACCCGACCCCACACGGGACACGGGACACAGGAAACCGGACTCAGGAGAAGAACCCCATGGCCGACAGCCCCCTCCGCACACCCGCCATCGTCCTCGTCCACGGCTTCTGGGGCGGCGCCGCCCACTGGGCCAAGGTCATCGGCGAGCTCCACCGCCGCGGGTACACCGACCTGCACGCCGTCGAGAATCCGCTGACCTCCCTCGCCGACGACGCCGAGCGGACCCGCAAGATGGTCCGGCAGATCGACGGGCCGGTGCTCCTCGTCGGCCACTCGTACGGCGGAGCCGTCATCACCGAAGCCGGGGACCTCCCCAACGTCACCGGTCTGGTCTACGTCGCCGCCTTCGCGCCCGACGCGGGCGAGAGCCCCGGCGGGATCACCCAGGAGAAGCCGCCGGCAGCGTTCGAGAACATCGTCCCCGACTCCGACGGCTATCTGTGGGTCAAGCAGGACAAGTTCCACGAGAGCTTCGCCCAGGACCTCACCCCTGAGGAAGCCCTGGTCATGGCCGTGACCCAGAAGGCGCCCCTCGCCTCCACCTTCGGCGACGCCGTCACCGCGCCCGCCTGGCGCGCGAAGCCGTCCTGGTACCAGGTGTCCACCGCCGACCGCATGATCCACCCCGACAACGAGCGCCGCATGGCCGCCCGCCTGAACCCCCGCAAGACCATCGAGCTCGACGCGAGCCACGCCTCCCTCGCCTCACTCCCCGGCCCGGTCTGCGACCTCATCGAGGCGGCCGCCTCCGCCTGAGCGCGCTCCGCCGCCACGGCCTGCGTGCCCGGCCCAGTTCCCGGGCGCGCGGCGCCCACACCGCGGCCCCCGGCCCCGGGGCCCCGGCCAGCCACACGAAGCGCTCCGGCGGCGGGCCGGAGGCGTCCGGCTCCGCGGTCGGGGGCGGGAGGGCCGGGTCGCTGCGGGGCCACACCGCGGGCGCCAGCACCCGCCGCCCCAGTGGCCCCAGGGCCACCACCTGGCCCGCGCCCTCGCCGCCCAGGACGAGCAGCGGCGGCAGCCCGCGGGCGCGCACCACCTCCACGTCGTACGGGGTCCAGCGCAGCTCAGGGTCCCGTAGGAGGCTCCGCACGCGCTGGGCCGCGTACAGCTCCCGGAGCCCGACGAGCACCGGCAGGCACAGCACCACCAGGAGCACCCCCTGCAACAGCGCCGGGCGGGTGATCAGCGCCCCGATCACCGCGGGCCAGCACATCACCGGCAGCAGGCAGACCAGCACCGCGTCCTGCCGCCAGTCGCTGAGCGCGTCCCGGACGGCCGCCTCACCGGGAGGCCCGGGCTCCCGGACCGGCTCCGGCCCGGGCCCGGGAGCCGGCCCGGGCTCCGGCTCCGCCGCCGGATCCCCGGTCACCGTGCGAAGTTCCCGCACATGCCAAGGAACGGGACGCCCATGATCCCGACCCCGACCCCGATTCCGACCAGCGGACCCGCCCCCTCCTCAGCGCTGCAGCGGCAGTGTCAGCCCCCAGGCGCCCGGGTGCAAGGTCCACGTACGGCGTCGGACCGGGCCGGTGATGCCGACGTCCGACCGGTAGCGGAAATCCTCCCCGGACACGGTCACGGCAGACGCCCGCGCCCGCACCACCCGGCCGGACCCGGACCCGGAGCCGGACCCGGAGCCGGAGCCCGAGCCGGCTCCGGACCCGGAGCCCGGTCCCGCCTCGGCCCCCAGCCGGACCAGCACGTCCGCCAGCCCGTCGCCCTCCCGGGCCGACACCGCGACGTCCTCCACCATCCGGTCCACATCCGCCAGGACCACCCCGTCGGCCTCCACCCGCAGCCGGTGGCCCCCGACCGACCCGGTGGCGGAAGCCCCCACCGGCGGCCGGACGAACGTCCGGACCAGCGAGCGGTACGCGTTCCACACCGACGGCCCGCCCGGCCGCGGCACACCCCGGGACCCGGACTCGGCCCCGGACCCGGCCCGTACGGGCGGCGGCGGGATGCCGATCCCGCCCAGCACCACCCCGTCGCTGTCGTCGACCAGCAGGTCCCGCATGCCGACGGCCCCGTCCAGGACCGCCCGCGCGGCCGACACGGCCGAAAGCGGCACGCCGAGCTGCAGAGCCAGCACCAGCGACCCCGCCGGCCCCACCGGAATCAGCGAAACGGCCCCCTCGGACAGCGCCCGCTCACGGTGCAGGAGCCCGACGGCCCGTACGAGCGCACGGTCGTCGCCCACGATCACCGGCTGCCGATGACCCCGGCGGGCGAGGGCCCGCGCAAACTCCTCCTGTGAGTCCGGGAGACAAATTTTCGCCGCCGCCCCCGCCGACAACACATCTTTCGCGATTCGCACGGACTCGCCGTCAAGACGGCGGGCGACCGGGTCGACGAGCACGAGCAGGCCGCCTACCGGCGCGCCCGCATGGCTCATGGTGGGCTCTGGAGCCGACACCTCGGTCCTTCCTCGGGTAGCATCTTTGTGCAAGAGGCCCTTGCGCTATTGCGCCAGGGCCTTCGTCTATTCCGGGGTACCGGTCCGACGGCTCAGCCTGCGGTGTACATCGTCGTACGCCCCCTGACCTTGGACATGCCCCATCCGGAAGAGGTGTACGCCTGTGCCCGCTCTTGTGCTGCTCGGAGCTCAGTGGGGTGACGAGGGCAAGGGAAAGGCCACCGACCTGCTCGGTGGATCCGTTGACTATGTAGTGCGTTACCAGGGCGGCAACAATGCCGGCCACACGGTCGTCGTAGGCGACCAGAAGTACGCGCTGCACCTTCTCCCTTCCGGCATCCTCTCCCCCGGATGCACCCCGGTCATCGGCAACGGTGTCGTCATCGACCCGGCCGTCCTGCTCTCCGAGCTGCGCGGCCTGAACGAGCGCGGCATCGACACCTCCAAGCTGCTGGTCAGCGGCAACGCGCACGTGATCACGCCGTACAACGTCACCCTCGACAAGGTCGGCGAGCGCTTCCTCGGCAAGCGCAAGATCGGTACGACCGGCCGCGGCATCGGACCGACCTACGCGGACAAGATCAACCGCGTCGGCATCCGGATCCAGGACCTCTACGACGAGTCGATCCTCACCCAGAAGGTCGAAGCGGCGCTGGAGGGCAAGAACCAGCTCCTCACGAAGCTGTACAACCGCCGTGCGATCGAGTCGGCGCAGATCGTCGAAGAGCTGCTCGGCTACGCGGAGCAGATCAAGCAGTACGTCGCCGACACCACCCTGATCATCAACAAGGCGCTCGACCAGGACAAGGTCGTGCTCTTCGAGGGCGGCCAGGGCACCCTGCTCGACGTCGACCACGGCACGTACCCCTTCGTCACCTCCTCGAACCCGACCGCCGGTGGCGCCTGCACCGGTGCGGGCGTCGGCCCGACGAAGATCAGCCGCGTCATCGGCATCCTGAAGGCGTACACGACCCGCGTCGGCGCCGGCCCGTTCCCGACCGAGCTGTTCGACGCGGACGGCGAGGCCCTGCGCCGCATCGGTGGCGAGCGCGGTGTGACCACCGGCCGTGACCGCCGCTGCGGCTGGTTCGACGCCCCGATCGCGCGCTACGCGACCCGCGTCAACGGCCTGACGGACTTCTTCCTCACCAAGCTGGACGTGCTGACCGGCTGGGAGGAGATCCCGGTCTGCGTCGCGTACGAGATCGACGGCAAGCGCGTCGAGGAGCTCCCGTACTCGCAGACGGACTTCCACCACGCGAAGCCGATCTACGAAAACTTCCCCGGCTGGTCCGAGGACATCACCAAGGCCAAGACCTTCGCGGACCTCCCGAAGAACGCCCAGGCGTACGTCAAGGCCCTGGAGGAGATGTCGGGCGCCCCGATCTCCGCGATCGGCGTCGGCCCCGGCCGCACCGAGACGATCGAGATCAACTCGTTCCTCTAGGGACGGCCGAGCACGCTGACGGAAACGGGAGGGGCGGTGCGCACCGTACGGTGCGCACCGCCCCTCCCACGTACCCGGCGGCGGATCAGTCCAGCTGGTACCAGCCCTGCACGTCGACGATCATGTCGACGCTCGACCAGCCCTGGTTCCAGAAGTCGGCCATCTCGCTGGCGCCCGTGGGCGTCTGCACCAGGTTCGGCACGGTCGCACCCGCCGTCCAGTTCAGCGACGAGGGGACGGGGCGCTCCGGCTTGGTCGCCTTGTCGTACCGGTAGTCCACCCACTCGTTGTGGTCGGCGGCGACCGACAGGAAGCCCACCCCGGTGGTGTTGGTCACCGTAACGTTGAGCGCCCAGCCGACGCTGGGCGGCGGGAAGTAGGGGGACTCCTCCGGATCGTATTGCACGACGAGCGGCAGGAACGTCGGCATGTACGAACGGGCCGCCACCGGTCCGGAGTGCAAGCCGTCCAGATCCCAGTACGAGTCCTTGCGGGTGTCCACCGCCCGGTACGGAACCCGGGCGGGCACATAGGCCGCCGGGCTCTCGGCGCTGTAGTAGCCGACGACGTCGATCACCACGTCGGTCGGCATCCAGCTCCCGTTGCGGATGGTGATCTTCCCGTCGGGGCCGACCGGCACGACCACCGAGTTGGCCACCGTCTGACCGGGGGCGAAGTTCACGCTCGACGTGGCCGGAGCCTGCTGACCGCTGGGGTAAGCGGTCAGGTGGCCGTGGTCCCGCGGGTTGGTGACGGTCAGGTTGAGCGCCACGGCGGTGGCACGCTTCGACACGCGCCCCTGCCCGGCCAGCTCGACGTCGAAGGTGCCGTAGCCGGGGACCTGGCCCTTGGACGTACCGAGGCCCTCACGCGTGTCCACGGCGCGGGCCGAGGTCAGTGCCGTGTAGCCGGCGGCCGCCGAAGACGTGAAGTACCCGGTGACGTCGGCGATCAGGTCGACCGAGTCCCAGCCGCCGTTGAACAGGTGGACGGTCCCGTCCTTGCCGACGTTCGCGATCACCAGGTTCGGGACGCTCTGGCCCGCCAGGTAGTTCACGTTCGACGTCTGGACCGTCTCGGCCAGGCGCCTGTCGGACTGGACCGAGATGTGGCCCGGTGCCTTGGTGTTGGTGACGGTGACGTTGAGGACCACCGCGCGGACCCCGGCGGGCACCTTGGCGGCGCCCGCGACCTTCAGAGCCACCGAGCTGCGCCCCGCGACCTTGGCCTTCGCGGCCCCGACGCCCGCACGGGTGTCCAGCAGCCGGGTGGGCTCGTGCGCGGTGAACTCGGTGCCGTCCGTGGCGACGTTGACCACGTTCGTGGCCGTGACGTTGTTCGTCCTGTCCTTGACCGTGACCTTGACGGGGTACGTGCCGACCTCGGTATAGACGTGGTCCTTGGACACCACGCGGGAGTGGCCCGGGTTGAACGTGTCCGTCGCTCCGTCTCCCCAGTCGATGACGACCTCGTGGTCGTCGCTCACCGCCCATGTGCGCACATCCAGGTTGATCTTGTGTGCCGAGATGGGTCTCACGTGCAGCATGATTTCCGGGACCGGATTGGCCGCCGTAGCCCGCGTCTGCGGCGCCCCGGACGAGGACGTGACGACCGTACGGTCTGCAGGGCTGCTGAAGGTCTTGGACTTGGGCCCCCCGGCCCGGTCCGGCGTGGTGTCCGGCACGGTGTCCGGCACGGCGTCCGGCGTGGCCACCGGGTTGGCGGCAGGAGCGGCGGAACCCGCTGCCTGAGCCGTCCACGGTACGAGCCCCACGCCCGCCGCCACGAGGGCAGCGGTCATTACGAGTCGGCGATTGCGCACCGGCCCCCCATTTCCTCTTGACCATGATCAGATTTGTGCTTTCGCAGCGTACACAACCCCTTTTCAATCAAGTTCGACAAGGGGATATGCTCCGCCTGCCCGCGCATTCCGATGCCGACATCCGACAACGGAACCGGGTCTGCTTGAACTGGGGGGTTCATGAGTTTGCTGCCGCTTGGCAGAGGTATGTCCGCGACCAGGGGGAGAGGCCGTACGGCCCTCGCCTCCGGCGCTCTTCTGCTCGCCGTATTGACGGCGTTCACCGGCCAGAGCGGATCCGCCCTGGCGGCCCCGTCACCCGGCACCACCACCGACCCGGCCGCAGGCGCTTCCGCCGCCGCGCCCCGGGCCGCCGGCCCGGAGTCCGCGCCGAAGCCGGACCCGAAGGCGGCCGCGGCGGCCGCCGCCGGGGCGCTCGCGGAGAGCGATCCGTCCGGGCCCTGCCCGGCGGCGCTGAAGCCGCACGAGATCGTCACCTGCGTCGTCCCGTCGTCCACGACGGCCCGGATCGCGCTGACCCTGCCGCAGCAGAAGGACCTGGTCCTGATCCAGGCCGTCGCCGCCCAGGGGTCGGTCTATCCCCGGCTCGCCGCACCCGACGGCTCGCCCGTCACCTGCGAGTCGGTACGCCCGTCCTCCGACGGCGCCCTGCGCTGCCCCACCACCACCGCGGGCACGTACACGCTGACGGTGCTGAACAACAGCAGCAACGACACCGGCGCCTCCGTCGCGTACACCCCGCTGCTCTCCACCACCGCCTGCACGCCGGTCGGTGCCGCAGACTCCAAGCTCGGCGCCCCGACCGTGTTCGAGCGCTCGCTGCCCGCCGGCTCCGCCGGCGACTGCTACACGCTGGGCCTGGCCGCGAACGACGTGGTGCGCAGCCACGCCACCTCGTACCGGGTGCTGGAGAGCGTCGTCGACGCCGCCGGCAAGGAGATCTGCTCCTCCCTGAACCGTGAGGGCGACGCGCTCGACTGCACGCTCACCGGCCCCGCCCCGTACCGGGTGTCGGTGCTGCAGTCGTACGGCGCGGCCGAGCCCTACACCTTCACCGCCGCCCGGTTCTCCCGGCCCGAGGGCTGCCCGGTCGTGGAGCCCCAGGCCTACGGAGTCTCCCCGGACCTGACCTCCACGGTGCGCTGCCGCGTGCTGCGCGTCCCGTCGGCGGGCCCGTACGCCTACGCCCCGGTCTCCGCCGGATCCGCTCCCTACGGCGCGCTGTTCACCGCCGCGGGCACCCAGGTCACGGACTGCGCGACGGGCTGCACCCTGGCCGCCGGCGACTACACCTGGGCGGTCGACCCCCGTACCGCCGACGCCGGCGCCTTCGGGATGGCCTTCCACTCCGCCAAGGAGACCCGGGGCTGCACCGCGACCCGGGACAACGGCCTGGTGTCCGGCCAGGTCAACGGCACCTTCAACGGTCCCGGGCAGCAGTTCTGCCTGACCCTGCCGACCGCCACCGGCCAGGGCGTCTACCTGCTGGGCCGCCCCCCGGCCGACGGCGGCTACGCCCGCACGGCCGTCTACGACGCGTCCGGTGCCCAGCAGTGCGAAGGCTCCGCGGAGGTCGTCTGCAAGCTGACCGGGACCGCCCCGTTCCGGGTGGTGCTGAGCGGCGAGGCCTCGAAGGCGTACGGCCTGGTGGTCCACCGCACCGGTGAGGCCGCCGGCTGCGCCCTCTGGCCGCAGACCGGCTTCGGCGCCTCCACCGGCGCCCGGGTCGACCTGCCCGCCGGCGTCCGCCAGGCCTGCCTGAGCCTGCCCGGCGACAAGCACGCGGCCGCCGAGCTGCTCGACTACACCAACAACCAGAACAAGCTGAACGCCACGGTCCGGGTCGTCGACCCCCAGGGCAACGTGGCGTGCGAGACGAGCTACGCCAGCACCACGACCACCTGCCTCCTCACCCCCGGCACCGCCTACACGGCCCTGCTGGTCGGCTGGGGCGGAGCGGACACGTACACGCTGGTGCGGCGCGACGTCTCGCCGACGGCGAACTGCGCCGCGCCCGCCTCGACGAAGCCGGGCGGTCCCTCCACCCCCTTCGACCTGAACTCGGCCCTCGACGCCCGCTGCCTGCGGGTCACCGCCGCCGCCACGGACAAGATGTGGCTGAGCGCGCGGACGCTCGGGGGACGGTACGACCCCACCACCACGACGATGGTCCTCGACCCCACCGGCAAGATCGTCTGCCGGCAGCACGGGGTGTCCTGCCAGGTGACCGGCTCGACCTCGTACCTCATGGTCATGACCGCCACCGGCTACGCGGACAAGCCGATCCACACCAACGTGGACACCTGGAAGGTGGGCACGGCGGCCGGATGGGTGCCCGAGTGCACCGCGAACCGGGTGTCCGTCGAAGGCTTCCCGGGCCGCAGCGGGGTGCTCTCCGAGTCCTCCACGGCCTACTGCGCCGTGCTCGACATGAAGGGCGGCCAGGCGTTCGACGTCGTCGGAACCAGCAGTGCCACCAACGGTGAGCACCCCTGGACCGACGTGCTCGCGGCCTCCGAGTGGAACAACGGGATCCACAAGTTCGACTGCATGGGCTCCGTGGGCCAGTTCAACGTGCGCTGCTCCGCCGGCTACGACACACCGGCCGAGCAGGTGGTCCTGCTCGTGAGCCCCCGCAAGGCGACCACGCCCGTCGAGTTCACCATGGCGGGCGTCTGCGGCAGCGGCTGCACCCCCGCCTCGGCCCAGCTCCCGACCGGCATCAGTCCCGCCACCAGCCCCACCGGTACGCGGTCCCAGGCCGTCGTCAGCGGTACGGGCCTCACCCTGGGCACGAAGCTCAAGCTGGTGGGCGGTGGCCACGAGCGGCCGCTGACCCCGGTCTCCGTCAACGCCGGGGGCACCGCCCTCAACGTCCAGGTGGACACCACCGAGCTGCCCCCGGCCGTCTACGACCTCGTCCGCGAGGGCGTCGGCTACACCGGCGGCGTGCCCTCCCCGGGCTACCTCCCGAAGACGTACACGGTCACGACCGCCTCGACTCCGGGCAAGTCCCGGTACGTGCCGCTGACCCCGTCCCGGTTCCTGGACACCCGGGACGGCACCGGCGCCAAGAAGCAGCGCGTCGGCGCGGGCGGCGTGGTCACCCTCCAGGTCGCGGGCGTCAAGGGCGTCCCGGCCACCGGAGTGACCGCCGTCGTCATGAACGTCACGGCCGTCCAGCCGACGGCGCCGGGCCACATCACGGTCTACCCCAACAGCCGCCCGCTGCCCGGGGTGTCGAACATCAACTACGCGGCCGGGCAGATCGTGCCCAACCTCGTGACGGTGCCGGTGGTGAACGGGAAGGTGGACCTGCGCAACAGCGCCGGCACCGTCGACCTGATCGCCGACGTCACCGGCTACTACACCGACAAGGCCGGTACGGGCTCCTCGCTCACCCCGATCACCCCGTCCCGGTTCCTGGACACCCGTGACGGCACGGGAGCGAAGAAGCAGCGCGTCGGTTCGGGCGGCGTGGTCACCCTCCAGGTCGCGGGCGTCAAGGGCGTCCCGGCCACCGGGGTCACCGCCGTCGTCATGAACGTCACGGCCGTCCAGCCCACCGAGGCGGGCCACGTCACGGTCTACCCGAACGGCCAGCCCGTGCCCGGGGTCTCGAACCTCAACTTCACGCCCGGGCAGATCGTGCCCAACCTGGTGGTCGTCCCGGTGGTCAACGGGAAGGTGGACCTGCGCAACAACTCCGGCTCGGTCGACCTGATCGCCGACGTCACCGGCTACTACTCGGCGACCGGTTCGACGTTCTCCTCGGGTACGCCGGTCCGGCTCCTGGACACCCGCGACGGCACCGGCGCCCGCGCCGGAGCCGTGGGACCCGGCGGGCTGGTCAGCCTCCGGGTGGCCGGGGTGGAAGGCGTACCGGCGCAGGGGGTGACCGCGGTCGTCCTGAACGTCACGGTCACCAACCCCACGTCCGACAGCCACCTCATCGTGCACCCGCACGGAGCGGCCCGCCCGAACGTGTCGAACCTCAACTTCACGGCCGGCAAGACCGTCTCCAACCTGGTGGTGGTCCCCGTCGTGGACGGCCGGGTGACGTTCTTCAACAACTCGGGCAGCGTGGACGTGATCGCCGACCTGAACGGCTACTTCACCTCCTGAGGCCCAGCAGTACGACGCAGCAGTACGACGCAGCAGTACGACGCTGCGGTACGACGCGAAGGTCCCGTCCGGTCCCACGACCGGGCGGGACCTTCGCGTTCCTCGTAGGGTGAATCCCCTGCGTGAGGGAGAGGAGGCCGTGGTGGCCGAGACGGTGGTGGCCGAGGTGCTGGCCGAGCTGGCCGCGCTGGAGGACCCGAAGGCGCGGGCCGTGAACGAGAAGCACGGTGACGATCACGGTGTGAACCTCGGCAAGCTGCGCGCGCTCGCGAAGCGGTTGAAGACGCAGCAGGAGCTCGCCCTCGCACTCTGGGAGACGGGTGACACCGCCGCGCGACTGCTGGCGATCCTGATCTGCCGCCCGAAGGCCTTCGGGCGGGACGAGCTGGACGCCATGCTGCGCGAGGCCCGCAGGCCCAAGGTGCACGACTGGCTCGTGAACTACGTGGTGAAGAAGAGCCCGCACGCCGAAGAGCTGCGTCTCGCGTGGTTCGCCGATCCCGATCCCGTGGTCGCGAGCGCCGGGTGGGCGCTCACCACGGAGCGGGTGGCGAAGAAGCCCGACGGCCTGGACCTCGCTGGACTGCTCGACGTCATCGAGGCGCAGATGAAGGACGCCCCGGACCGCCTGCAGTGGGCGATGAACCACTGCCTGGCCCAGATCGGCATCGAGCACGCCGAGCACCGTGCCCGCGCACTCGCCATCGGCGAGCGCCTGGGGGTCCTCAAGGACTATCCGACGCCCCCCGGCTGCACCTCTCCGTACGCGCCCGTCTGGATCACCGAGCTGGTACGCCGGAAGAACGACCGGCCGGCGGCGTGATCGGCGGGCCGTAAAGCGGTGGACAGTCCTCGCCCGCTGGGTGAGCATCTCCGCGATGACCACTGAACTTCCCCCCAGACGCGTCCGCTTCGTCAAGCTCAACGCGAAGGCCCTGCGGGCCCTTGCCGACGGCGACCTCGCAGGTGGCAGCACCGAGGCCGGCGTGGCCCTCGACCCCTACTTCGTGTCCGACCGCGCCCGCTGGATCTTCGGCTATCGCGCCGACCAGCTCGCCGGCGACCCGTCCGCCGCACCCTGGACCACCCGGGCCGCGGTGTCCGAGCCGGACGGGGTCGTCATCGGCGACGCCGGGTTCCACGGCCCGCCGGACGGGGACGGCGTGGTCGAGGTCGGCTACAGCGTCGTGTCCGCCCACCGCCGCCGGGGCTACGCCCGCGCCATGCTGACCGCACTTCTGGCCAGGGCCGCCGAGGAACCCGATGTGAGGACCGTGCGGGCCACGATCAGGGCCGACAACGCCGCCTCCCTGGCCACCATCGCGGGCTTCGGCTTCACGCGCGTCGCGGAGCGGGGAAATGCGGACGACGGGATCGAGCTCGTCTTCGAAATCCCGGCGAATCCGCCACCGGGGGCGACACCCGGTCCGGTATGGAAATGACGAGTCGGCGATTTCGCACCGGCCCGCCCTATTTGCTTTCCACGCGGTCAAACCCAAATCCGATCAGGATATACGGCGGGCCTACCAAGCCAACTGTGAGATTTCTTCTGCCACCACAGCACAACCATCCGCCGCCGGATCGATGAGCGGGAAATGGCCGACCCCGTCCAGCAGGGTCAGCCCCACCATCTCCCCCGCCAGCGCGGCCGCCGCGACGTACGCCTCCGACACCGACTCGGGGACCACGATGTCGCTGCGCCCCTGGACCACCGCCGTCGCGATGCCGGTCGGGAGCAGCGCCGCCGGGTCGGCGTACGGGCGCCGCGCCGCGAAGCCGTCGGGGCCGCCCAGGAGCTGCGCCGAGGCGCCCCCGCAGACCCCGAGCTCCTCCGCCACCGTGAAGTCCGCGATCGGGGCCAGCGCCACCACCCCGCGCAGCAGCGGGGGCGAAGGCAGCCTCCAGCCGGCCGGGGCGTCGGCCGGCAGCACGTGCCGGGCCGCGGCCCACAGCGCGAGGTGGCCTCCGGCCGAGTGGCCGGTCAGCACCATGCGGCGCGGGTCCGCCTCCGGCAGGCAGCCGGCGGCCAGCTCCGGCAGGGCGTCCAGGGCGGCGGCCACGTCGTCGAAGGTCTCGGGCCAGCGGCCGGCCACCGGGCCCTCGGCGTCCTGATGGGGCAGGGGCTGCGATGCCCGGGACTGGCCGCGCCGGTACTCGACGTTGGCGACGGCGAAGCCCTGCCGGGCCAGGAAGTCCGCGAAGGGAGTGATGTGCTGCCGGTCGTACGGGGCGCGCCAGGCCCCGCCGTGCAGGACGACGACCAGCGGCGCGGAACGCGCGGTACCCGGCTGCGCCCGGTCCCCGCGCGGGGCGTAGAAGTCGACGAGCTGGTCGGGGTGTTCACCGTAGGCGGCCGTGGCGTCGGGGGCTACGGGCGGATGGGAGAAGGCCGAGGCGGCCTCGGCGGCGTCCCGTTCGACTGCGGGGTCCGTCATCGGCTCAACCTCCGGTAACGCATGGGACAAGGGGGACTGGTGTTCCGGTGTTCCGGCAGAGCGGGACCGTATCAGGCCGGAACGGTCCCCTCCGTGGCGGGCCGCGGAGATACCGGCGCGGGCGGGGCCGTAGCCCCGCCCGCGCGGTGATGTGACGTTTCGCTACCGGTTCACCCGAAAATGTGACCCAGTGCGCGCGCCGCACGCTCCGCGTCCGCGAAACCGACGTACAGCGGGGTGAAGCCGAAGCGCAGGACGTCGGGGGCGCGGAAGTCCCCGATCACCCCTCGTGAGATGAGCTCGCGCATGACTCCGTCCGCGTTCTCCGTGCGGAGGGACACCTGGCTGGCGCGCTGTTCGTGCGCGGCCGGGGTGACCGGCTCGACCTTGCCGGCCGGGACGTACGCCGCCACGCAGTCGAGGAAGAAGTCCGTCAGCGCGAGGGACTTCGCGCGGACGTCCTCGACCGCGACCCCGTCCCAGACGTCCAGGGCGGCCTCCAGCGCGAGCATGGACAGGATGTCCGGGGTGCCCACGCGGGCCCGCGCCACGCCCTGTGCGGCCTCGTAGGAGGGGGTCATCGCGAAGGGGTCCGCGTGCCCGTTCCAGCCCGGCAGCGGGGAGTCGAAGGCGGCCTGGTGGCGGGCCGCGACGTACACGTACGCGGGGGCGCCGGGGCCGCCGTTGAGGTACTTGTACGTACAGCCGACCGCGAGGTCCACCCCGTGTGCGTCGAGGCCGACGGGCAGGGCCCCGGCGGTGTGGCACAGGTCCCAGACGACGAGCGCCCCGGCGGCGTGCGCCGCCGCCGTGAGGGCGGGGAGGTCGTGCAGGCGGCCGGTGCGGTAGTCGGCGTGGTTGAGGAGGACGACGGCGGTGTCCGGGCCCATCGCCCCCGCGGCGTCCGCCGGGTCGACCGGGACGACGCGCAGCCCCGTCATCCGGGCCGCCGATTCGGCGATGTAGCCGTCGGTGGGGAAGGTGGCGGCGTCCACGAGCAGCTCGGTCCGGCCGGGCGCGGCCAGCCGGGCGGCGCCGACCAGCGCCTTGAAGAGGTTGACGCTGGTGGAGTCGCCGACGACCACCTGGCCGGCGGCGGCGCCGACCAGCGGGGCTATCCGGTCGCCGATGCGCTCGGGGGCGTTCCACCAGTTGGCCTCGCCCTCGGTCCAGGAGCGGATCAGGCGGGTGCCCCACTGCTCCGTGACGACCTCGGCGAGCCGGGCGGCCACCCCGGCAGGGAGCGCGCCGAGGCTGTTGCCGTCGAGGTAGACCACGCCCTCGGGGAGGGTGAAGCGGTCGCGGAGCTTGCCGAGGGGGTCGGCCGCGTCCAGGGCCTCGGCGCGGGCCGCCAGGCCGGGGCCCTGGTCCGTGGTCGGCTCAGACATGGCTGCGCGCCGTCCAGAGCTCCGGGAAGACGTTCTTCGTCGCCCGCTTCTCCAGCCAGGTCACGCCGGCCGAGCCGCCCGTGCCCGTCTTCGCGCCCATCGCGCGCCGGGTGGCGACCAGGTGGTCGTTGCGCCAGCGCCAGACGAGTTCGGCGACGTCCGTCAGGACCTCGCCGAGGCGGTGCAGGTCCGGGTGGGTGTCCGGGGCCGCGTAGAGGGCCGTCCAGACGGCCTCGACCTCGGTCGAGGGCTCGTAGCGCTGGGAGAGGTCGCGGTCCAGGACGGACGGCGGGACCGGGAGGCCCCGGCGGGCGAGGAGGCGCAGCACCTCGTCGTAGAGGCTGGGCTCCTGGAGGGCCTTCTCCAGCTCCGCGTGGACGCGCGGGGCGCCGCGGTGCGGGACCAGCATGGAGGCGGCCTTGTCGCCGAGCAGGAACTCCATCCGGCGGTACATCGCCGACTGGAAGCCGGAGCCCTCGCCGAGGGCGGCGCGGTACGCGTTGAACTGGCCCGGGGTCAGCTGGGCGAGGGGGCGCCAGGAGGAATTGAGGGCCTCCAGCTCGCGGAGGGATCGTTTCAGCGCATCCATCGCCACGGGGAGCTCGTCCTCGCGGAGCGCCCGCGCGGCGGTCTCCCACTCGTGGACGATGACCGTGAACCACAGCTCCATGACCTGGGTCGTGACCAGGAAGACCATCTCGCCCGGGTCGTCCGAGCGGAGGTGCTGGAGGTGAGTGAGGACGTCCGCCTGGACGTAGTCCTCGTAGGGGGTCGTGCCGGCGAAGTCGAGGTTCGGGGTGTCCGAACCGCCGTCTCCGGAGGCATCAAGGGCGTTAGACATCGCTGTCTCCTCGATACGTGCTTCCGGGTAGCGGTCCGCTCCTTCCGGTGAGGTGAGTGGAGCTCCGGTCCCCTGTCCGCATCATAAGACCGTCGTGCCGCAGGGCTTCAATAGTCAGTGGCGCACGTCACCTTCCGCGACCGGGCGGGCCCCGGGAGGGAACCCGCCCGATTCCGGGCACGGAAGGCCCGGGCCTCAGGCCCCGGACCTCAGGCCCCGGACCTCAGGCCCCGGACCTCAGGTGCCGGACCTCAGGCCCCGGACCTCAGGTGCCGGACCTCAGGCCTCAAGCCTCAGGCGCCGAGGACGTCCGCGGCCGTCTCGGAGGAGTCGCGCAGGAAGGTCGAGCAGCGCTCGTACTCCTCCTTCTCGTCGATCGCGCCGGCCGCGCGGGCCAGGGCGTTCAGGGCGCGCAGGAAGCCGCGGTTCGGCTCGTGCTCCCACGGCACCGGGCCGTGGCCCTTCCAGCCGGCGCGGCGCAGCGCGTCCAGGCCGCGGTGGTAGCCCGTACGGGCGTACGCGTACGACTCGACCGTGCGGCCGGCCGCGAAGGCCTCGTCGGCGAGGAGGGCCCAGGCGAGGGAGGAGGTCGGGTGCGCGGCGGCCACCTCTACGGCGGGGGTGCCGGCGGCGATGGCCGCGCGGCCCGGCTCGTCGGGGAGGTGGGTGGGGGCGGGGCCCCCGAGGAGGTTCTGGTGAAGAGACATGACCCCAGTCTGGGGGATGGGGGATGCGGACACGCGGGAAGGGCCCGGCCCCGCCGTCCGTGGACGGTGGAGCCGGGCCCTTCCGGGAAGCCGCTGCCGCGTGAGCCGCTGCTACTTGAGCTTCGTGCCCGTGGAACGCAGGTTCGCGCAGGCCTCGGTGACGCGCGCGGCCATGCCGGCCTCGGCGGCCTTGCCCCACGTGCGGGGGTCGTACTTCGACTTGGTGCCGACCTCGCCGTCGACCTTCAGGACCGCGTCGTAGTTGCGGAACATGTGGTCCACAACCGGGCGGGTGAAGGCGTACTGGGTGTCGGTGTCGAGGTTCATCTTCACGACGCCGTTCTCCAGCGCGGTGGCGATCTCCTCGGCCGTGGAGCCCGAGCCGCCGTGGAAGACGAAGTCGAACGGGGAGGACTTGCCGTACTTCTCGCCGACGCCGGCCTGGAGGTCCTTGAGGAGCTCGGGGCGCAGGACGACGTTGCCCGGCTTGTAGACGCCGTGCACGTTGCCGAAGGAGGCGGCCAGCAGGTAGCGGCCCTTCTCGCCCAGGCCCAGGGCCTCGGCCGTGCGCAGCGCGTCGTCGACGGTGGTGTACAGCTCGTCGTTGATCTCGTGGCTGACGCCGTCTTCCTCGCCACCGGTCGGGGTGATCTCGACCTCGAGAATGATCTTCGCGGCGGCGGCCTTGGCGAGCAGCTCCTGGCCGATGGCCAGGTTGTCGGCCAGGGTCTCGGCGGAGCCGTCCCACATGTGCGACTGGAAGAGCGGGTTGAGGCCGCGTGCCACGCGCTCGGCGGAGATGTCGAGCAGCGGGCGGACGTAGCCGTCCAGCTTGTCCTTGGGGCAGTGGTCCGTGTGCAGCGCGACGGTGATGTCGTACTTGGCGGCCACGATGTGCGCGAACTCGGCCAGGGCGGCGGCGCCCGTGACCATGTCCTTGTTGTACTGGCCACCCAGGAACTCCGCACCACCGGTGGAGATCTGGATGATGCCGTCGCTCTCCGCCTCCGCGAAGCCGCGCAGTGCAGCGTGCAGGGTCTGGGTCGAGGTCACGTTGATCGCCGGGTAGGCAAACTTGCCTGCCTTCGCCCGGTCGAGCATCTCGTTGTAGACCTCGGGGGTTGCGATGGGCATCTGTCCGCTCCTTGGATGTGCGGGGAGTGTGCTTATTGCGGGCCCTGACCTGGGGGCGACGTTGCCGTCGTACCCATCTTTCCAGACTCCCGCGCACACTCCACCTCCCTGGCGGCGCCGCGCGGCCCGATCCGGGTGGAGTGTTTCACGTGAAACACTCCACCCCCCTGGAAAACCCCAGGTCAGGACCTGCTTACGGACTTCCGGGGACCTAAGTCACCAGTTGTGCGGAAGCACGGCCCGGCGTCCGCGCAGCGGGGGGGATTAGGACAAACCGAGGTCGTCCAGCTCGTAGCCCGTGAGGTACGGCAGGCCCGCGGCCGCGATGGCGTCGGCCGCGCCGCGGTCGACGATCGTCGCGACGGCGACGACCTCGCCGCCGGCCTCGCGGACCGCCTCGACGGCGGTCAGCGGCGAACCGCCGGTGGTCGAGGTGTCCTCGACCACCAGGCAGCGCTTGCCCTTCACGTCGGTGCCCTCGATGCGGCGCTGCATGCCGTGCGCCTTCTGCGCCTTGCGGACGACGAAGGCGTCCAGGCGCGTGCCGCGCGCGGCGGAGGCGTGCAGCATCGAGGTGGCGACCGGGTCGGCGCCCAGGGTCAGGCCGCCGACGCAGTCGAACTCCAGGTCGGCGGTGAGGTCGAGCATGACCTGGCCGACCAGCGGGGCGGCTTCGCCGTCCAGGGTGATCCGGCGGAGGTCGATGTAGTAGTCGGCCTCGCGGCCGGAGGAGAGGACCACCTTGCCGTGCACGACGGCCTTGTCCTTGATCTGCTGCAGAAGCGCATCGCGTACGTCACTCATGGCCCCGAGCTTAATTGGGCGCTACCCGAGCCGCCGCCACGTCCACGTCGTGGAGATCTCCAGCGGGTCCACGGGGGTGACCAACTGCGGGAGGCTGTTCAAGCCGTTCGGCGGGCCCGACTGCGGTTCCACGCAGACGGCCTCGGGCTCCTCGTCGTAGACGACCACCCATTCGGAGCGGCTGGTGACCTTCAGCTCCAGGGCGTCGGGCCATGTGAGGGTGACGTCTACCCCGTACGGCATGCCGAAGCAGTCGTCCCAAGGACCGGGCTCGGGGTCGATGCGCTTGCCGGTGGGGAGGTGGTCGGCGCCGCGCTCCTCCTGCCAGGCGGCCTCGAAGTCGATGCGTACGTCGGCCCCGCCGGCGGTGAGGCTGCGCCGGAACCAGGGGTGCCAGCCGGCCTGGGCCGGGAAGGAGTCCTGGTAGGTCTCGATGCCCATCGTCAGGGTCAGCGCGTTCTCTCCGAGCTCGAAGATCTGGGTGACGAGGCCCTCGTACGGCCACGGATCGGCGAGCGGGTACGTGAAGGCGGCCTCGGTGCCGGTGGCCCGGGCTCGGCGCCAGGCGGCGTCGCGGCCGAAGCCGTGGATGGCGTGCGGCGGGTGGTTGAGCGGCAGCTGGTGCAGGGTCGCCCCGTCCTGGAACTGGCCGTCCCTGGTCCGGCCGCACCACGGGACCATGGGGAAGGACCCGTAGTGGTCCCCCTGCCGCAGCAGCTCCGTCCCGTCGATACGCAGACTGCTGATCCGGCAGCCGTTCTCCTGGTCGATGGTCACCTCGGCGCCGCCGGCGCGCAGTTGCGTACTCATGCCATGACCTTAGTCAGCCCGACGGGGTGATCAGCGCCGTGCGGGCGAGCGGGCGAGTTCCCGGGTCAGCGGCGGCGGCGCAGGGCGCGGCCCAGGAGGACCGCCGAGGCCACGGCCACGGCGGCGGCCGGGGCGATCCAGCGCAGGTTGGCGGTCGCGGAGGTGGAGGTGGGGGCCGGGACCGGGGCGTAGCGGCCGCGCGGGGGCGCGTGGTCGACCTCCTCCGCGCTGCGGCCGATCATCGTGCGGCGGGCGTGCGCGGCCTCGGCCGGCGGGCGCGGCGGTCCACCGAGGTCACTGAGGTCCCCGAGGTCGGCCATGCCCTCGAAGGTGCCCTCCAGGAACGGGTCCAGGGACGGGGGCGGGACCTCGGTGTCGAACACGGACGCGGTGACTTCGGTGAACTCCGGCCCGGGGTCCTCGTGGTCGTCCTGGTCCGCGTCCACGTCGGTGCCCGCCTCCACCTCGGCGGGCCCGGCCGCGCCGCCGACCGCGAGGGCCGCGAGGTGCCCGGCGGCCCGGTCCAGGAGGCGGTGTGCTGCCGTGGCGGCCGCGTCGGGGGCGAAGGCGGCGGCGCGGCCGTCAGCGGCGGACTCGGCGGTGAACTCCAGCCGGGTGCCGCCGTCCGCCTCGGTCAGGCGCAGCGCGAGGGAGAGCTTCACGGCCCCGCTCCCCCGCACCTCGGTGCCCTCGCCCGCGAGGGTGAAGCGGTCCGGGTCCTGCTCGGTGACGGAGAGGGCGCCGCGGTAGGTGACGGTGTGCCCGCCGACCCGCACCTTCAGCCGGCCGGACAGCGGCCCTGCCTCGGTATCGGCGTCCTGCTGGAGCCCCGGCACGCAGCGCGCCAGCCGGGCGGGGTCGCGCAGCACGGCGCGAACGTCGTCGGAGGGGACCGGTACGAACACCTGATGCTCCATGCGGACGAGCCTACCGACGCGGCAGCCCGGCCACGAGTACCTCGGCCACGAGTGCCTCGGCTACGAGTACCTCGGGTGCGGCAGAGTCGACGGCGGCAGCCCCGCCACCCGGGTGCGCTCCGTGTCCCGGGCCGCGTCGGCCAGGGACTGCGTGGACAGGGAGCGCAGGGCGGGCGTCTCCCGGTCCACCCGCAGCCGGGGCACGCCCTCGCGGGTCGCCAGGACGAAGCCCCAGTCCTGCGGGAGCTTCGCGGCGGAGGCGGAGTCCGCGCCGAGCGCCCGGTCGGGGCCGGCGGCGAAGCCCGAGAGGCGGCCGCCCGCGCTGTAGGGGGCGGTGCGCAGGCCGGCCGCGCGCAGGGTGGCCTCGACGGTCCAGTAGGTACGGGGCCTGGTGCCCGGCGGCCCCGCGTGGACGGCGAGCCGCCCGCCGGGGCGCAGGGCGCGCGCGGCCAGCCCGTAGAACTCCTGCGAGTACAGCTTCGTGCTGGGGGTGATCCCGGGGTCGGGCAGGTCGGAGACGATGACGTCGAAGCGGCCCCGGGCGGCGGGTGCGCGCAGCCACCGGAAGGCGTCGTCGGTGACGACGCCGAGCCGCGGGTCCTCGTACGCCCCCTCGTTCAGCGCGGAGAGCATCGGGTCGGTCCGGGCGAGCCGCACGACTCCGGGGTCGAGCTCGACGACGGTGACGGAGGCGACGTCGCGGTAGCGCAGCACCTCGCGGGCGGCGAGGCCGTCGCCGCCGCCGAGGACCAGGACCCGGGTGTGCGGGCCGGTCATCGCGGGGTGCACGAGGGACTCGTGGTAGCGGTACTCGTCGTAGCCGCTGACCCGCAGGCGGCCGTCGAGGAAGAGGTCGAGGGAGCGCGGGGAGCCGGTCGGGGGGCCGGTGAGGACGAGTTCCTGGACGCCGGTCTGGACGGCGACGCGGACCTCCCCGCCGTAGACGGCGCGGCGGGCGACGCGTTCGAAGTCGTCGGCGAGGACGGTGGCGCAGCCCAGGACGGTGAGGACGGTGACGTTGACGGCGACGAGCAGCCAGCGGGCGCGGCGGCTCAGGTCCCGGCGGAACAGCCACAGGACGAGGCCGCCGCCCGCGATGACGTTGACGGTCCCGGTGAGCATCGCGCCGGTGAGCTGACCGAGGAGGGGCAGCAGCAGGAAGGGGAAGGCGAGGCCGCCGACGAGGGCGCCGACGTAGTCGGCGGCGAACAGGTCGGCGACGGCGCCGCCCGCGTCCTGTCTGCGGATGCGCTGGATGAGGACCATCAGGAGCGGGATCTCGGCGCCGATGAGGACGCCGATGGTGAAGGCGAAGGCGACGAGCGCGGTCCGGGACTCCCCCAGCCAGGCGAAGCTGGCGTAGAGCGCCATGGCGGAGAGCCCGCCGAGGAGGGCGAGGGCCGCTTCCACGAGGGCGAAGCCGAAGGCGGGGCGGGCGCGCAGGGCCTTGGCGAGCAGGGATCCGACGCCCATGGCGAAGACCATGACGGACAGCACGACCGACGCCTGGGTGACGGAGTCGCCGATGAGGTACGAGCCGAGGGCGAGCAGCTCCAGTTCGTATACGAGCCCGCAGGCGGCGCAGACGAACACGGTGGCCAGGACGAGGAGTCGGCCGGTCCTGGGCCGTACGGGCAGGGCGGCCGGGACGCGGGCCACACCGCGCGGCTCCGGAGCCTTGAGCACCCCGCGCGGGGCGGAACGGTCGATCATGAAGCGAACCGTACGTCACCGCCCACTTACATCCGGTCACCCACATGGGTGTAAGTGGCGCACTGGTTCGGGCAGTTGGCGTAACCGCCAGGCAACTCCGCGACCCCGCGACCCCCGGGGCCCCCGGCTCAGCGCCGGCGGCCCCGGCACCCCCTAAATCAGCACCGGCGACTCCATGGCCACCTCCGCGGAGGCCACCGCGGCCGCCCCCACCCCCGCGCCGGCCGTCCGTACGCCGACCCGGGTGCGGGTGGCCACCAACTGCCCTTCCTGCGGGTACGCGTGCCAGGTCCGCCACCGCACCTGGCCCTCGTAGCGCTGCGCGAGCATGGCGGTGAAGGCGTGCGGGCTGCCGGGGAAGGTCCCGGCGAGCCCGTTCGGGTGGTCCGCGACCAGCGCGAGCAGCTCCTGCGCCCGCCCGGCGAAGGATCCGCGCGAGAGGTTCTCGACCCGCGCGGCGAACTCGTACTCCCAGTCGCCGACGCGCTTGGCCACGCCGAGCGGAAGCGGTGTGCTGCTGCCGGGCATACAGGCGACGGTCTCCGAGCAGAGCACGTCGCCCTCCTCCAGGAGCACCTGGTGGGAGGCGCCGAGCAGGCGCAACTCCACTTTCGCGCCACCCAGTTCGAGGTTCAGTACGGCCAGGGCGGGCAGCCGCTCCCGACCCAGGGCCCAGGCGAGATCGGCGGCACGCGTGTCGGTATAGGTGGTCTGGAGGGTCGTGAGCATGAGTCGGCTCCGCAAACGCGCGAGGGAGATGGGCCGGGGCCCGCCAGCGGTAGTCAACGGGTGGGGGGACACCGGCACGGGTCCACAGGAAGTCCAGGGAGGTCCGAGGACTGGTCTACTCAACCGAGGGAATCATGAAAGGCACGGCACTCACAGCGTTTTTACCCAAGTTGCAGGGGTTTACATCCCCTCGGGGGCTACACAGTTCACGTGTTCAGCAACATGCCGCCCGTACGCCGTAATGCGCGGCCGTGACGTCCGAACAAGAAGACGCCCGACGGAAGTTGTGCCCGGCGGGCGCCTCACATATGCGGGACGCGGTAGGAAGGTGGTCCGACGGCGGAAGCCATGGATCCATGCTGCCCCGTGTCAGCTGGAACCGCATCCTCCGCCGCCACCGCAGGAGGACGAGGAGCTGCACGAGGAGGATCCCCCCGAGTCGCCCCCGGACCACCAGCCGCCACTGCTGCTGCTGCCGCTGCTGCTGCTGCTGCCACTGCTGCTGCCACTGCCGCTGCCGCTGCTCCAGCCACCGGCGCGGCCGGCCTTGACCACCAGCCCGACGATCACCACGGCCACCACCACGAAGATCACTGTTCCGAGGATCATCCCCCGACCCCTCTCTGCTCCCCCGGTTTCCCGGGGTGCGGGATCCCCTTCGTCCCGCGTGCTGGGGGGATGCCCGCGCCGTACGCGGCCCAAAGCACACTTGAGCAAGTCCAGAGCTTCCCCGCAGGATGGCGCCCATGAGCGCTCCCGAACGCACCGCCCGCCCCGCCCGCCCCTTCCTCAACCGCCGGCTGGCGGCCTTCGGCACCACGATCTTCGCGGAGATGTCCGCCCTGGCCACGGCCACCGGATCGATCAACCTCGGCCAGGGCTTCCCCGACACCGACGGCCCCGCCGAGATCGCCGAGGCGGCGGCGCGCGCGATCCGCGACGGCCGCGGCAACCAGTACCCGCCGGGCCCCGGCGTTCCGGAGCTGCGTACGGCGATCGCGGCCCACCAGCAGCGCTTCTACGGCCTGGCCTACGACCCGGACACCGAGGTGCTCGTCACCGCCGGGGCCACCGAGGCCATCGCCGCCTCCCTGCTGGCCCTCCTGGAGCCGGGCGACGAGGTCATCGCTCTGGAGCCCTTCTACGACTCCTACGCCGCCTGCATCGCGATGGCCGGGGCCGTCCGGGTGCCGCTGACCCTGCGCGCCCCCGATTTCCGCCTCGACGTGGACGCGCTGCGCGCGGCGGTCACCCCCCGCACCCGCCTCCTGCTCCTGAACACCCCGCACAATCCGACGGGCACCGTCCTGAACCCCGCCGAGCTGGCCGCGGTCGCGGAGCTGGCCGTCTCCCGCGATCTGCTGGTCATCACCGACGAGGTGTACGAGCACCTGGTCTTCGAGGGCGCCCACACCCCGCTGGCGGGCCTGCCGGGCATGCGCGAGCGCACGGTCACCATCTCCTCCGCCGGCAAGACCTTCTCCTTCACCGGCTGGAAGGTCGGCTGGGTGACGGGGACGCCCGAGCTGGTCACGGCGGTCCGCTCGGCGAAGCAGTTCCTGACGTACGTGTCCTCGGGCCCGTTCCAGTACGCGATCGCCGAGGCCCTGGCCCTCCCCGACGCGTACTACGACTCCTTCCGCGCGGACCTGGCCGCCAAGCGCGACCTCCTCTCCGACGGCCTCGCGGCGGCCGGCTTCGAGGTCTTCCGCCCGCAGGGCACCTACTTCGTCACCACCGACATCACCCCGCTCGGCGAGCGCGACGGCCTCGCCTTCTGCCGGGCCCTGCCGGAGCGCTGCGGGGTGGTGGCCATCCCGAACCAGGTGTTCTACGACGACAAGGCCGCCGGGGCCGCCCACGTCCGCTGGGCCTTCTGCAAGCGCACCGACGTCCTGGAGGAGGCGGTGGAGCGGCTGCGGCGGCTCTGAGGCGGACCGCGGGAGGCCGGGCCCGGCGGCTACGGGAGGTCGGCTACGGGACGTCGGCTACGGCAGGTCGTAGTCGAACCAGATGCGGTGGGTGCCGTCCGCGTCGACGCGGAGGCCGCCCGCGCCCATGATGCCCTTCAGGGCGGCCGTGCCGCTGCCGGGGACGATCGCGAAGTGTTCGGCGGCGCGGTCGGGGCCGCCGTCGGTGGCGGCCGAGTGGACGAAGTTGAAGGCGCCCTCGCGACCGGCCAGGGCGCCCTCGAAGGACTCCATCGCCACGTAGCTCCCGATGCCCGCCTCCTCGTCGAAAGCGGCCGTGAAGAGGGTGGCCGAGCGGCCCGTGAGGGTCTCGCCCTCGTAGTGTTTCTCCATCGTGGCGACTCCGACCGGGAGACCCGTTTCCACCGCGGGGTCCGGGGTGAGCGCCGTGGGGGTGAAGCTGACGACCTTGAAGGTGCCGGAAGCTCTCATCATCGGATGAGCGTACGCACGCGAGACCAGGAAAGTCGGAATACATGACGACCGAGCCGGAGACGGTGGCGGACGGCGTACGGCTCGGCCCGCGCACCGGCCCCCGGGCCCGGATCCCGGGCGCCGTCCTCGCCCTCGGGGTGTACGCGGCCGTGCGCGGGGCCGGGGTGCTGGCGGTCGCCGTGGCGGCCTGGTGGAGCGGGCGCAGCCCCCTGCGGGTGCTCGGGGAGTCCTGGGACTCCGTCTGGTACCTGCGGATCGCCGAGCACGGCTACGGGCGGACCCAGATCTATCCCGGCATCGGGTCCGTGCAGAGCGACTCCGCGTTCTTCCCGCTCTACCCCGTCCTGATCCGCTGCGCTTCCGCCGTGCTGCCCGGCTCCCTGACCGTCGCCGCACTGGCCGTCGCCTGGATCGCCGCGGGCGCCGCCGCCGTGGGGGTGTACCGGGTCGGTGAGCACCTGCTCGGGGCCCGTGCCGGGGTGCTGCTCGTCGCGCTGTGGGCCGCGCTGCCGCACGCCCTCATGCTGACCCTCGCCTACACCGAGCCCCTGCTGGCCGTCTTCGCCGCCTGGGCCCTGTACGCCCTGCTGCGCGGCCGCTGGGGATGGGCGGCGGGGCTGGCCGTGCTCGCCGGGCTGACCCGGCCCACCGGGATCGCGGTCGCCGCCGCCGTGACGGCGGCCGCCGCGTACGAGATCTGGCGGCGGCGGGGCCGCGCACCCGCGGCGGTGTGGGCCGCCGGGCTGGCCGCTCCCGCGGGCTGGGCCTCGTACGTCCTGCTCGTCGGCGTGCGCCGGGGGGATCCGCTCGGCGGCTACTTCGCCGTGCAGAGCGGCTGGGGCTCGCGCTTCGACTTCGGCGCGGGTGCGCTGGCCTCCGCGCGGCACGCAGTGTCCGGCATCGGGCAGGTGGAGCTCGCGACGACGGTGACGGTGGTCCTGCTGACGGCCGCGCTGGTACTGGCCGGGCTGCTGGCGGCCGACCGGCGGATCCCGCTGCCGCTGCTGGTGTACACCGGCGTGCTGCTGGTCATGACCTACGGCGGCGCGGGCTTCTTCGAATCGAAGCCGCGCTTCCTGCTGCCCGCGTTCCCGCTGCTGCTGCCGGCGGCGGCCCTCATGGCGAAAGCCCGGCCGCGCACCGCGGTCGTGGTGACCGGGGTGCTGGCCGGGCTCTCGTACGGATACGGGCCGTACCTGCTGCTCGCGTCCGGGGTGGCGCCGTGAGGGTGGCGCCGTGAGGGGGCGGACCGGGACCTAGTTGGTCTCGGGCTTGCCGCCCTCGCCGTCCGCGTCACCCTCGTCGGACTTCTCGTCCGCGGAGTCGACTTCCTTCTCCAGGCCGAACTGCTCGACGAGCCACTTGTCGAACTCGATCGACGCGCGGACCCAGCTGACCGTGGAGGACACGAAGTGCTCCAGGTTCACGCCGGTGCCGATCAGCATCTGCGCCTCGCCGATCAGGCGGACGGAGCCGTCGTCGTGCGTGTGGCTGTAGACCTTGGGCCACAGCGTGCGGCGGTTCCAGTCGTCGATGGACTCGAGGAGCTGAGCCTTCTCTTCGATCTTGTGCGGGCGGTCGTAGAAGGTCCGCACGGAGAAGACCTGCTGCTCGTCCTCGCCGCGGAACATGAAGTACGTGCGGAAGTCCTCCCACGGCGCCGCGAGGTCACCCTCGTCGTCGACGACGTACTTGAGCTCCATCTGCTCCAGGAGCTGCTTGACCAGATCCTGGTCGGGGACGACGGGGCCCGCCGGTCCTGTGGCCTGCGGATCGGGCTGCTGCCCTCCGAAGTTCGGAATCGAGGCCGGGTCGATGCTCACCGTGTGACTTCCCTTCGTGCGGATGCGGCCATCCTCCCCCATCGCGCCCACCCCGTGTCCACCCCCGCAGCTACGATCCGCTCCGGGCGGACAGGCGTAGGGCGCCCATAAGGGGGATGGATGGCCATTCAAGGGAGTTTGCGCGGCCTGACCGTGGCGGTGCTCGCCGCTCCGCTGGTGCTCGGCCTCGGCCTCGCGATCGGGCTGTGGACGGCCCTGAGCGACTGGGGCGAGCCCGGTAAGGGCCCCGACAACCGCGGCGAAGTCACGTGCGCCGAGGCGCTGGAGTTCGCCCGCGGGAGCCTGCCGGCAGGGGCCCACCACGAGAACTGCCGACGGATGGACTGGCTGGACTCCACCGTGAACGGGTCGTTCCGCATGGACCGGAACGCGGTGGGGGCCTGGCTGACGGCCGCCTTCCCCCGGGCGCAGGAGCACGGGTGGGGCGAGAGGCCGGAGATCTGCCCCGGGACGGGTCCGGGAGACGACCCGGAGGGCGGGAACCGGTGCCTGGGCCTCGACCATCCCGACGCCGTCCCCGGCCGTGCGTCGAGGGTGGAGATCAGCGTGGAACAGGGGACGGAGGACGTCCGGGTCCGGTTCGTCGCCTTCGACGGCTAGGGCCCCGGGGAAGCGTCCCCAGGGCCCCCGTACGGCCCTGTAGGGCCTCAGAGCGCCTTGCCCACCAGCAGGTCGTCGCCGGCCACGGATACCCGGACGGTGTCGCCGTCGCGGATCTCGCCCGCGAGGATCTCCTTGGCCAGGCGGTCGCCGATGGCCGTCTGGATGAGGCGGCGCAGGGGGCGGGCGCCGTACGCCGGGTCGTTGCCCTTGTCCGCCAGCCAGGCCAGGGCCTCGGGGGTGACGTCCAGGTTGAGGCGGCGTTCGGCCAGGCGCTTGGCCAGGCGGCCGATCTGGAGCTCGGCGATGTGGGCCAGCTCGGACCCGCTCAGGGCGGAGAAGACCACCAGGTCGTCGAGGCGGTTCAGGAACTCCGGCTTGAAGGTGGCCCGCACCACGTCCAGGACCCTGGCCTTCTTCTCGTCCACAGCTGTGGACGGATCCATCAGGAACTGCGATCCCAGGTTCGAGGTCAGGATCAGGATCGTGTTGCGGAAGTCCACGGTGCGGCCCTGGCCGTCCGTGAGGCGGCCATCGTCGAGGACCTGGAGCAGGACGTCGAAGACCTCGGGGTGGGCCTTCTCGACCTCGTCCAGGAGGACGACCGAGTAGGGGCGGCGGCGGACGGCCTCCGTGAGCTGGCCGCCCTCCTCGTAGCCCACGTAGCCGGGCGGGGCGCCGACGAGGCGGGCCACGCTGTGCTTCTCGCCGTACTCCGACATGTCGATGCGGATCATGGCCCGCTCGTCGTCGAAGAGGAAGTCCGCGAGGGCCTTGGCCAGCTCCGTCTTGCCCACGCCCGTCGGCCCGAGGAACAGGAACGAGCCGGTCGGCCGGTCCGGGTCCGCGATGCCCGCGCGGGTGCGGCGTACGGCGTCGGAGACGGCGCGCACGGCCTCGCCCTGGCCGATCAGGCGCCGGCCCAGCTCGTCCTCCATGCGGAGCAGCTTCTGGGTCTCGCCCTCCAGCAGCCGGCCCGCCGGGATGCCCGTCCAGGCGCCGACCACGTCCGCGATGTCGTCCGGGCCGACCTCGTCCTTGACCATGGTGTCCTTGGAGACCTCGGCCTCGGCCTCGGTGGCGTCCGCGAGCTCCCGCTCCAGGGCCGGGATCTCCCCGTAGAGCAGCTGGGAGGCGGTGTCGAAGTCCCCGTCGCGCTGGGCGCGCTCGGCCTGGCCGCGCAGGTCGTCCAGGCGCTCCTTGAGCTCGCCGACCCGGTTGAGGGACTGCTTCTCCTTCTCCCAGCGGGCGGTGAGGCCCCGCAGGTCCTCCTCCTTGTCCGCGAGGTCCTTGCGGATCTTGTCGAGGCGTTCGCGCGAGGCCGGGTCGGACTCGTTGTTCAGGGCCAGCTCCTCCATGCGCAGCCGGTCGACCGAGCGCTGGAGCTCGTCGATCTCCAGCGGCGAGGAGTCGATCTCCATGCGGAGCCGGGACATGGACTCGTCGACGAGGTCGATGGCCTTGTCGGGGAGGAACCGGGAGGTGATGTAGCGGTCGGAGAGGGTGGCCGCGGCCACGAGCGCGCTGTCGTTGATGACGACCTTGTGGTGGGCCTCGTAGCGGCCCTTGAGCCCGCGCAGGATCGCGATGGTGTCCTCGACGCTCGGCTCCGCCACCAGCACCTGCTGGAAGCGCCGCTCCAGCGCCGGGTCCTTCTCGATCCGCTCGCGGTACTCGTCGAGGGTGGTCGCGCCGACCATGCGCAGCTCGCCGCGGGCCAGCATGGGCTTGAGCATGTTGCCCGCGTCCATGGACGAGTCCCCGCCGGCGCCCGCGCCGACGACCGTGTGCAGCTCGTCGATGAAGGTGATGATCTGGCCGTCGCTGGACTTGATCTCCGCGAGGACCGTCTTCAGCCGCTCCTCGAACTCGCCGCGGTACTTGGCACCGGCCACCATCGCACCGAGGTCCAGGGAGACCAGCCGCTTGTTCTTCAGGGACTCGGGGACGTCGCCCTTGACGATGCGCTGGGCCAGGCCCTCGACGACGGCGGTCTTGCCGACGCCGGGCTCGCCGATGAGCACCGGGTTGTTCTTCGTACGGCGCGAGAGCACCTGGACGACGCGCCGGATCTCGTGGTCGCGGCCGATGACCGGGTCGAGCTTGCCCTCGCGGGCGGCCGCCGTGAAGTCGGTGCCGAACTTCTCCAGGGCCTTGTACTGGCCCTCGGGGTCGGGGGTGGTCACCCGCCGCCCTCCTCTTGCTTTTTCGAAGGCGTCGCGCAGCTTCTTCGCCGTCGCGCCCTGGGCGGAAAGGAGCTCGCCGGCGGCGCCGCCCTTGGCGGCGACGGCGATGAGCAGGTGTTCGGTGGAGAGGTATTCGTCGCCGAGCTTCCCGGCCTGCGCGTCGGCCTCCGCCAGTACGGCGAGCAGCTCGCGGGTGGGCTGCGGGGGCGCGACCGTGGAGCCCGTGACGCTGGGCAGGGCGGCGAGCAGCCGGTCCGCTCCGGCGCGTACGGCGGCCTGGTCGGCGTCGGTCGCGGCGAGCAGGTCGGTGATGTTCTCGTTGTCCTCGCCGGCGAGGAGCGCCAGCAGCAGGTGCGCGGGCGTCAGGTCCGCGTGCCCGTCCTTGACGGCCCTGGTCGTGGCCGCGTTCAGCGCGTCCCGGCTCCTGTTGGTCAGCTCGGCATCCACGTGCGCCTTCTCCCTTCCCTACGTCGTGTGCTTTACATGAGTAACCTGCACAAAGTTGAGTCTATTCCACTCAAGGTGGAGGGACGTACCCTTCGCGCATGTCGACTCCCAGTCCGGCCGGCACGGCCCGCAGCACCCATGACGCACTCAACCCGACGCCGGAGTACCTCGCCTTCTGGCGGGAGCGGCACGTCTGCACGCTGACCACGCACCGCCCCGACGGCAGCCCGCACGTGGTCCCGGTGGGCGTGACGTACGACCCGGACGCCGGGCTGGCACGGGTGATCAGCAACAAGAACAGCAAGAAGGTCCGCAACGTACTGGCGTCGCAGGGCGACCCGCAGGGCGGGGCCCGGGTGGCGGTGTGCCAGCTGGAGGGGCGGCGCTGGGCGACCCTGGAGGGCCGCGCGGTGGTCCGTACGGACGAGGCCGCGGTCGCGGAGGCGGTCCGGCGCTACGCGGAGCGGTACGGGCGGACGCCCTCGCCGAACCCGGACCGGGTGGTCGTCGAGATCACCTTGGACCGGGCCCTGGGGCGCGCGTAGCCGGGGGCGGCAGGTTCGACCGCGGCCGGTTCAACCGCGCCCGGTTTGACCGCCCGGTTCGGCGTGTCCGGTTCAACCACTGGACACGGACATCACAGCGACGCCATCGTGGTCAGGTCCACGATGGCGTCGCTGTGTGGGGGGTAGTGCCTGAGCGATCTGCGACGACAGGGGAATCGCTTCAGGCACTGCGGGGGGTGGCGGCGGATTCGGGCTCGAAAAGTTGGTGATCACGCTGGTCCAGATTGACGAAGACCATGCCGTACCGGATCTCGCAGCGGACGGGCTGCGGTGCACCGCGCGGGCGGCGCAGACAGCGGTAGGCGCGGACGTCCTCGTCCTCTTCCCGCACCACGATGATCGGCTGGCCGAAGAGGGTGACCTTCAGCGAGTCGCCGGCGTAGGGGATGGCGCTGGTGAGATCGATGAACTGCCAGCCGGAGCGGTAGGCCGATGCCATTTCACGGCGGAAGCCGTGGTCGTCGGGCGTCATCAGTCCCAGCCGAGGTCGTTGGTCGACGCGATGGCCGAGTCCCAGCCCAGATCGCTGGACATCGAGTCCCAGCCCAGATCCGGCGGCGTTCCTATCGACACGGCGAGCGCGTCGGTACCCCCCACGTCCCCACCGAAGGCGTTGACTGCCCCAAAGACCGCAGCGGCGGAGAACCCAATGGCAAGTACCGAGCGAAGCATTCTCTTGTACATGGTCGGCTTCGTCCTCACTTGATGGAAATCTTCTCCCCCGCGTGTCAGACGATGGCTCATTCGGGCACGTCACTGCCACAGGGACGATGCATCATGTTCTTGCATGTTCAGGACCCTGGGGGGTGGAGATTTGCCCACAAACAACACAAAGGCGACACATCCCCACCCCGTCACGTCCATGTGCGCCGAGGGGACGCGGCTCTACACGGCGGCGCTGAGCACCGGCCGGGTGGCTCGCAGCGAGGTCGAGAACGCCCCCTGCCTGCTCGAATTCGCTCTCCTGCGCCCCGACCCCGATGACGCGAACCAGCTCCGCGCGGTTCCGCCGTCCGTCGCGCTCGCCCAGCGGCTCCATCCGCTCGAACGGGAGATTCAGGACCGGCGCCGGGACACCATAGATCTCACCGACGCATTCGAGCCGTTCCTGACCATCAGCGCCCAGAGCCCCGCGAACACCCACGCCATCACCGTGCTGGAGGGCTTCGACCAGATCCACACCGCCCTCGACCAGGCCACCGCCGAATGCCGGACCGAGGTGCTGACCGTACAGCCGGGCGGCGCCCGGTCCACGTCCGTCCTCACGGAGGCGCTGGAGCGCGCCGCTCCCCTCGTCAACCGCGGGGTGCGGATACGCACGCTCTACCAGCACACCGTGCGGCACAGCCAGGGCACGCTCGCCTACGTGGACCGGATCTCCGCCGGGAAGGTCGAGATCCGCACGCTCGAAGAGCTCATAGAGCGTCTCATGATCTTCGACCGCACGGTGGCTTTCATCCCCACGAGCGACGACCGCAAGACGGCCCTGGAACTGCGCCACCCCGGGCTGGTCGACTACCTCATCAAGGTCTTCGAGCAGTTGTGGCACCGCGCCGTGCCGCTGTCGGCGGAGGTGACGTACCAGCACACCCCCGGCGGCATCTCCGGCGTGCAGCGCTCCATCGCCCAGCTCCTCATCGAGGGGCACGTGGACGAGGCCATCGCGCGCCGGCTGGGGATGAACGTACGGACCTGCCGTGCCCACATCGCCAAGCTGGCGGCCTCGCTGGGCAGCGGCAGCCGGGCGCAGCTGGGCTTCCTCATCGCCCGGTCGGGGATCCTGGAGGATCCGGGCTCCCGGCCCTGAGGGCCGCGCACAGGCCCTCAGGGCGCCGGTGGCAGACGCGGAAGGCCCCGCCCGGGAAACCGGGGCGGGGCCTTCTCCGCGCGTCCGTACGGGCGCGCTCAGCCCATCGGGCGCTTGGGCGCCGGCCGCCAGACGACCAGGGCACTGCCCGGCTGCGGGGGCTGGTACGGGACCAGGTCGCGCCGGTACGAGGCGTGCACCTGGGCCTCCCGCTGCTGGAGGACGGCGGCTGCGCCGTCCACGGCGGTCGAGAGCTCGGCCACGCGCTGCTGGAGCGCGGCGACCTGGTTCTCCAGCTCGATGATCCGCTTGATGCCGGCCAGGTTGATGCCCTCTTCCTGGGACAGCGCCTGCACCGTGCGGAGCAGTTCGATGTCCCGGGCCGAGTAGCGCCGGCCGCGCCCGGCCGTACGGCCCGGGGAGACCAGGCCGAGGCGGTCGTACTGGCGCAGGGTCTGCGGATGCAGGCCCGAGAGCTGGGCGGCCACCGAGATCACGTAGACCGGGGTCTCATCGGTGAGCTGGTACTGGCTCCTACGGCGGCCGTCCATGTCATGCTCCCTTCGCGGACTCGAACAGCGCGGAGCGCGGGTCCTCGGACTCCGTCGCCTCGCGGTACAGCTCCATGGCCTCGCGGGCCTTGTCGTTCAGCTCGGTCGGGACCGCGACCTCCACCGTCACGAGCAGGTCGCCGCGGGTGCCGTCCTTGCGGACCGCCCCCTTGCCGCGAGCCCGCATCGTGCGGCCGCCCGGGGTGCCCGGGGGCAGCTTCAGCGTCACCGAGGGGCCGTTCAAGGTCGGGACCTTGATGTCGGCTCCCAGCGCCGCCTCCGCGAAGGTCACCGGAACGGTCACCGTGAGGTTGTCGTCCTTGCGGCCGAAGACCGGGTGCGCGTCCACGTGCACGACCACGTACAGATCGCCGGCCGGGCCGCCGCGCTCGCCCGGAGCTCCCTTGCCGCGCAGCCGGATCCGCTGGGAGTCGGAGACCCCCGCCGGGATCCGGACCTGCATGGTCCGGGAACTGCGGGCCCGCCCGCTGCCCTTGCAGATGTCGCACGGGTTCTCGGCGATGAGGCCGCGGCCCTTGCAGTCCGCGCAGGGATCGGTCAGCGAGAAGCCGCCGCCGCTGCCGCGCGAGACCTGGCCGGTGCCGACGCACGTCGGGCACACGCGGGGCGTGCCGTTCTTGTCGCCGGTGCCCGAGCAGGCCTTGCAGGGCGACTGCGAGGACATCCGGAGCGGGACCGTGGCCCCGTCCACCGCCTCCGTGAAGGAGAGGGTGACCTCCGATTCGATGTCCTGGCCGCGGCGCGGCTGGGTACGGGTTCCCGCACCCGCGCCGGCGCCGCCGCGGTTGAACAGGCCGCCGAAGACGTCGCCCAGGCCGCCGCCGCCGAAGCCGCCGGCCGCGCCGCCCTGCGGCTGGCCCCCGAAGAGGTCGCCGAGGTCGAAGTTGAACGAGCCGCCGCCACCGCCGGGACCGGGGCGGAAGCCGCCGTTCCCGAACAGGGCGCGGGCCTCGTCGTACTCCTTGCGCTTCTTCGGGTCGCCGAGGATGTCGTTCGCCTCGGAGATCTCCTTGAAGCGCTCCTCGGCCGAGGCGTCGCCCTTGTTGGCGTCCGGGTGGAACTCGCGGGCGAGCTTCCGGTACGCCTTCTTGATCTCGGCCTCGGTGGCGTCCTTCGGGACACCGAGGACCTTGTAGTAGTCCTTCTCGACGAAGTCCTTCGTGTTCATCCCCGGTGTCCCTCCTCTCGTCCTGCTCGTGCTTCTTGTCCTACACGTCGTGCAAAGGGCGCCGCAGCTTCAGCCCTCGTCGGGGGCATCCGCGGCCTTGTCCGACGGGTCCGACGGGGTCGACGTGTCCGCCGAGGACACGGCCTCCGCCGCCTCGGACTTCGGCGCCGTGCCCGGCTGGGGCTCGGCCACCGCGACCCGCGCGGGACGGATCGTACGCTCGCCGATGCGGTACCCCGGCTGCAGGATCGCCACGCAGGTGTCCTCGGTGACGTCCGGCGCGTACGAGTGCATCAGGGCCTCGTGGATCGTCGGGTCGAAGGGCTCGCCCTCCTTGCCGAACTGCTGCAGGCCCATCTTGGCCGCGGCGGTCTCCAGCGATTCGGCCACCGACTTGAAGCCGCCGACCAGCTCGCCGTGTTCCCGCGCCCGGCCGATGTCGTCCAGGGTCGGGAGGAGCTCCGTGAGGAGGGACGCGACCGCGATCTCCTTGACGGCGATCCGGTCCCGCTCCACCCGGCGGCGGTAGTTCTGGTACTCCGCCTGGAGCCGCTGGAGGTCCGCGGTGCGCTCGCCGAGCGCGGTACGGGCCTGGTCCAGCTGGGCCAGGAGAGCGACATCCGGTGCTGCTGCGGAGTCCCCGGCCGGGGCCGCGGCCTCCTCCTTGGAGGAAGCCGCGGCCTTCGGCTCGGCGGCGTCGTCAGGTGCGGCGTCGGCGGGGACTTCGGGCTTCTCGTCGAAGCCCGGGGTCTCCTCCGACATCAGGCCGCGCCGCCCTTCGGCTTCTCGTCGTCGACGATCTCGGCGTCGACGACGTCGTCGTTGGCGTCGGCCTGGCCGGCGTCACCGGTCGGCGCGCCACCGGCGGCCTGGGCACCGGCGTCGGCGTAGATCGCCTGGCCGAGCTTCTGGCTGACGGCGCCGAGCTTCTCGGTCGCGGTGCGGATCTCGGCGGCGTCCTCGCCCTTGAGCTTTTCCTTCAGCTCGGCGATGGAGGCCTCGACCTCTTCCTTGACGTCGGCCGGGACCTTGTCCTCGTTGTCCTTGACGAACTTCTCCGTCTGGTAGACAAGCTGCTCGCCCTGGTTGCGGGACTCGGCCGCCTCCTTGCGGCGGGAGTCCTCGTCCGCGTACTGCTCCGCCTCCTGGCGCATGCGGTCGACCTCGTCCTTGGCGAGGGAAGAGCCGCCGGTGACGGTCATCTTCTGCTCCTTGCCCGTGCCGAGGTCCTTGGCCGTGACGTGCATGATGCCGTTCGCGTCGATGTCGAAGGAGACCTCGATCTGCGGGACGCCACGCGGGGCCGGCGGCAGGCCGGTCAGCTCGAACATGCCGAGCTTCTTGTTGTACGCCGCGATCTCGCGCTCGCCCTGGTAGACCTGGATCTGCACGGACGGCTGGTTGTCCTCGGCCGTCGTGAAGATCTCGGACCGCTTGGTCGGGATCGTGGTGTTGCGCTCGATGAGCTTGGTCATGATGCCGCCCTTGGTTTCGATACCCAGGGACAGCGGGGTCACGTCGAGGAGCAGGACGTCCTTGACCTCACCCTTGAGAACGCCCGCCTGGAGGGTCGCGCCGAGGGCGACGACCTCGTCCGGGTTGACGCCCTTGTTGGCGTCCTGACCGCCGGTGAGCTCCTTGACGAGCTCGGCGACGGCCGGCATGCGGGTGGAGCCGCCGACCAGGACCACGTGGTCGATCTCGGACAGGTTGATGCCCGCGTCCTTGATGACGTTGTGGAACGGGGCCTTGCAGCGGTCGAGCAAGTCCGCGGTGAGCTGCTGGAACTGGGAGCGCGTGAGCTTCTCGTCCAGGTGCAGCGGGCCCTCGGCGGAGGCCGTGATGTAGGGCAGGTTGATCGAGGTCTCCGTGGAGGAGGACAGCTCGATCTTCGCCTTCTCGGCCGCCTCGCGCAGGCGCTGGAGCGCCATCTTGTCCTTGGACAGGTCGACGCCGTGGCCGTTCGCGAACTGCTTCACGAGGTAGTCGACGACGCGCTGGTCCCAGTCGTCGCCACCGAGGTGGTTGTCACCGTTGGTGGCCTTCACCTCGACGACGCCGTCGCCGATCTCCAGGAGGGACACGTCGAAGGTGCCGCCACCGAGGTCGAAGACGAGAATGGTCTGGTCGTCCTTGTCGAGACCGTAGGCCAGGGCGGCGGCCGTCGGCTCGTTGACAATACGCAGGACGTTGAGGCCCGCGATCTCGCCGGCCTCCTTCGTCGCCTGGCGCTCGGAGTCGTTGAAGTAGGCCGGGACGGTGATGACCGCGTCCGTGACCTTCTCGCCCAGGTACGCCTCGGCGTCGCGCTTCAGCTTCTGCAGGATGAAGGCGCTCATCTGCTGCGGGTTGAAGTCCTTGCCATCCAGGTTGATCTTCCAGTCAGTGCCCATGTGGCGCTTGACGGAGCGGATGGTCCGGTCCACGTTCGTGACCGCCTGGCGCTTGGCCACCTCGCCGACGAGGACCTCGCCGTTCTTGGCGAAGGCGACGACGGACGGCGTGGTCCTGGCGCCTTCGGCGTTGGTGATGACGGTGGGCTCTCCGCCTTCCAGAACGCTGACGACGGAGTTAGTGGTGCCCAGGTCGATGCCGACCGCACGTGCCATTTTGATTCCTCCAGCTGACTTGAGTGGAACAGACTCAAGAGTGCCGCACCGCTCCGCCGGTGTCAACAGAGGTGAGTCGAGGGGACTCAACCTTTAGGCTGCGCTTACACGCAACCCCTCGGCGCCGCACTCGACGCTCCGCGCCGGGCTCCGCACCGAGCTCCGGACCGAGCTCCGCACCGGAACCAGGCGGCCGCAGGCAAACACCAGCCCCGCCGTTTGAGGCGCGGGGTCCGGGGCGGAGCCCCGGCAGCGGCGCCGCACCCGAACGGGTCACCACGGCCGCGCGGCACCCCACTGCCGCCGGAGGCGTGCGGCACGGTGCAGGCATGCCTCTGCTGCTACGCCTCCCCGCCCGGCCAGCGCCATGGCCGGCCAGGCCATCGGCCAAGCGGGTGCTCGACCTCGCCGGAGCGGCGCTCCTGCTCGGGGTGCTCCTCGTACCGCTGCTGCTGACCGCCGGCCTGCTGTACGCGACCCAGGGCGCGGGCGTCCTCGTCCGCGAACCGGCGGCGGGACTGGCCGGGCGGCCCTACCGGGCGTGGCGGTTCCGCGTCGGCAAGGGGCGGGCCGGGGCGGCGCTGGAGCGGTGCTCGCTGGACCGGCTGCCGCAGCTCCTCAACGTGGTGCGCGGCGAGATGTCGCTGGTCGGGCCGCGCCCCGGCAACAGCGCGTCGGACCGGCCCGAGCGGCTCCTCGTACGGCCCGGGATGACCGGGCTGTGGCAGGTGAGCGCACGTTCGGACCTACCGTGGGAGGAGAGGGACCTGTTGGACCGGCACTATGTGGAGAACCACTGGCTGGGGATGGACCTGGCGATCCTCGCTCAGACCCCGCGGGCGGCCTGGCGGCACGGGCGGCCCTGAGGGCCGGGGGCGAGCGACGCAGATCACCGCGCGCTCGGCTACATTGCGGCGTCGGGACTGGGTAACCTCAAGCCTTGACTGGATAAGTTACCGCTTAGTAAGTGCCGCCCGAGGAGCCCTCCCATGCAACTCGCCGCGATCATCGTGTCGCTGGTCCTGACCGTGGTCGGCGTTGCGCTGCTCGCCCGAGCCGTGGCGCAGATCTACCGCTTCGTGAAGCTCGGACAGCCCGTACCGGCCGGCAGCCGTACGGACGACCCGAAGTCCCGAACGCTCACCCTTGCCCGGGAGTTCCTCGGCCACAGCCGGATGAACCGCTGGGGCCTCGTCGGCTTCGCCCACTGGTTCGTCGCGATCGGCTTCCTGACGCTGCCGCCGACGCTGGTGCAGGCGTACGGCCAGCTCTTCCAGGCCGACTGGATGCTGCCGATCATCGGCGGTTTCCTGCCGTTCGAGCTCTACATCGAGTTCATCGGCCTGATGACCGTGGTCGGCATCCTCGTCCTGATGGGGATCCGCCTCGCGTCGCTGCCCTCGCGGGCCGGCCGCAAGTCGCGCTTCGCGGGCTCGAAGGCCTGGCAGGCGTACTTCGTCGAGTACATCATCCTGACCATCGGCCTCGCGATCCTGTGCCTGCGCGGCCTCGAAGGCGCGATCCACCACGTGGACTCGTACGAGCCGGCGTACTTCGTCTCGTACCCGCTGGTGCTGGCGTTCAAGGGCATGTCGCTGGGCGCGCTGCAGAACGCCATCTACTTCACCGCGATGATCAAGATCGGCACCTCGCTGATCTGGATGATCGTCGTCTCGCTGAACACCAACATGGGTGTGGCCTGGCACCGCTTCCTCGGCTTCCCGAACATCTGGTTCAAGCGGAACGCAGATGGCGCGTCGGCGCTCGGCGCCCTCCAGCCCATGACCTCGGGCGGCAAGGTCATCGACTTCGAGGACCCGGGCGAGGACGACGTCTTCGGCGTCTCGCAGGTCGAGCAGTTCTCGTGGAAGGGCATCCTCGACTTCTCCACGTGTACGGAGTGCGGCCGCTGCCAGTCGCAGTGCCCGGCCTGGAACACGGGCAAGCCCCTCTCCCCCAAGCTCCTGATCATGTCGCTGCGCGACCACGCGCACGCCAAGGCCCCGTACCTGCTGGCCGGTGGCGGCAAGGACATGGAGGGCAACGAGAAGGCGACGCCGGAGCAGCTCGCGAACGTCCCCGCGGCCGCGCTGGCCGAGGCGGAGCGCCCGCTGATCGGCACGGCCGAGGAGAACGGGGTCATCGACCCCGACGTCCTGTGGTCCTGCACGAGCTGTGGCGCGTGCGTCGAGCAGTGCCCGGTGGACATCGAACACATCGACCACATCGTCGACATGCGGCGCTACCAGGTGATGATCGAGAGCGCGTTCCCGTCCGAGGCGGGCACGATGCTCAAGAACCTGGAGAAGAAGGGCAACCCCTGGGGCCTCGCGAAGAAGCAGCGCGTCGAGTGGACCAAGGAGGTGGACTTCGAGGTCCCGATCATCGGCAAGGACGCGGAGGACCTCTCCGAGTTCGACTACCTGTACTGGGTCGGCTGCGCGGGCGCCCTGGAGGACCGGGCGAAGAAGACCACGAAGGCCTTCGCCGAGCTGCTGAACATCGCGGGCGTCAAGTTCGCGATCATGGGCGGCGACGAGAAGTGCACGGGTGACTCCCCGCGCCGTCTGGGCAACGAGCCGCTCTTCCAGCAGCTCGCGCAGGAGAACGTCGCAATGCTGAACATGGCGTTCGGCGAGGATGACGAGGACCCCGAGACCAAGAAGCCGAAGTCGGCGAAGCGGATCGTCTCCACCTGCCCGCACTGCTTCAACACCATCGCGAACGAGTACCCGCAGCTCGGCGGCGAGTACGAGGTCATCCACCACACGCAGCTGCTCCAGCACCTGATCGACGAGGGCCGCCTCACGCCGGTGACCCCGGTCGACGGGCTGATCACGTACCACGACCCGTGCTACCTGGGCCGGCACAACAAGGTCTACACGCCGCCGCGCGAGATCATGTCGGCCGTGCCGGGCCTGCGCCAGCAGGAGATGCACCGCCACAAGGAGCGGGGCTTCTGCTGTGGCGCGGGTGGCGCGCGGATGTGGATGGAGGAGCGGATCGGCAAGCGCATCAACAACGAGCGCGTCGACGAGGCCCTGTCCCTGAACCCGGACATCGTCTCCACCGCCTGCCCCTTCTGCCTCGTCATGCTCACCGACTCGATCAACGGCAAGAAGAACGACGGCCAGGCGAAGGAACACGTCACGGTGGTCGACGTGGCGCAGCTGCTGCTGGACTCGGTGAAGACGCCGGAGCCGGTCGCAGAGCCGGTGGTCGACCCGGAGCCGGTGGCGGAGCCGGTGGCGGAGGCGGAGGCGGAGCCGGTGGCGGAGGCGGAGCCGGTGGCGGAGGCCGACGCCGCGGCCGAGGCGCCCGAGCCGAAGGCGGAGGCCCCGGCCGAGCCGGGGACCGACGCCGAGGCGAAGTAGCCCGCGCAGTACTGAACGCCGGAACGGCCCGTCCCCCTGTGGGGGCGGGCCGTTCCGGCGTTCGGGGTCCGGAGTCCGGGGCAGGTCAGGACTGGCCGGCGGACCGGCTGCGCCGCAGCATCGCGAAGCCGAGGCCCGCGGCGCCCACCGCGGCCATGCCCCCACCGGCGGCGAGCAGCAGCGGGGTCTGCCCGTCGCCCTCCGCCGACACCGGGGCCACACCCTCGGCTCCCGCCTTCACGCCGCCCTTCGGCACGACCCGGTCGGCCGCCGCCTTCTTCTCCACGGGCTTGGCGACCGTGGCCTCCTTGGCGTGCATCTTCCCGCCCTTGGCGTCCTTGGCATCCTTGGCGACCTCGTACTTCTCGATCAGCTTGCCGCTGCCGAAGTCGTAGACCCAGCTGTTGCCACCGCTCTTGCCGTCGATGACGACGAACTTCACGCGCTTCCCGTCCTGGACGAGCTTGTACGTCCAGCCGTCGTTCGTCGCGGTCGGGTGCTTCAGGTCGATCGTTCCGAGGAGGTTCCCGTTCGGCATCGAGAGCTCGACGCGCTTGCCGTTCGGGCCGTCGATCAGGCGCGCGTTGCGCCCGTCGGGCATGGCGACCTGAACGGAGTTCTCCTTCTTCTCCACCGGCTTCGGCTTCTCCACGGGCTTCGGCTTCTCGACCGGCTTCGTCGCGCCCTCCACCCACGAGGTGACGGTGCCGTTCGGCTGGAGGACGACGTGCAGTCCGTTGTTCTGGCCATGGGCAGGCTTGCCGCCCTTGCTGACCAGGGTGTCCAGCTTGGTGCCACCGGCAAAGACGTCGGCCTCGAAGTGGCCGTCGCCGAACTTGTAGATCTTGGCGACCGATCCGTCGGCCAGCTTCACGGTCGTGACGTAGTCCCGGACCGAGGGCTTCACGGGCGGGGTGGTCGGCGGCGGTACGGAGGGTGGTGCGACGGTGCGGGCTGCGCATGACGGGGCTCTTCTCGTCTCGTTCGTGCTTCGTGGCGGTGGCTACGTCTACGAAGCTACGGAGCCGGTATGTCCGTATTCCGTCGGAGATGTAACAGGCATCAGCAGACTGGCGCGCAGCCGCGTAACCCGCCCCGACCCACCCTGAGAAGGCCCTCCAGGTACCCCCTAGGGGATGTCACAGCTCAGCCGCAAAGGGGGCTTCTTCCCCCGGCCAGGCCACCCGGCCGCCCGGGAGCGGGTACTTTCGATCACGTGGCTGGATTCAGGATCGGACGCGGCCGGGACAACAACCGCACCCCGCAACAACCCCCGCGGCAGCAGCCGTACGGTCAGCAGCAGGCGCCCCAGGCGCCCGCACCGTACGGCCAGCAGCCCTACGCACCCCAGCAGTGGCCCCAGCAGGCCGCTCCCGGGGGCCACGGCGAGCCCGAATACTTCGACCCGCACGGCGGCAACGCCGGCCAGGGCCAGGGATACGGCTACGGCCATCCCCCCAGCCCTGGCCCGGGCCCGGGCCAGGGAGCCGGCGGCCCGAGCGACTCCCCGGGCTACACCCAGGCCTTCTCCATCGGCGAGGACCCGTACGCGTACACCCAGGGCGGGACCTACCAGGCGGGCGCGGCCCAGGCCGCCGGCCCCATCGGTCCGCGGCTGCGGTGGAAGGAACTGCTCCGGGGCATCGTGACGCGCCCGGGCCCGACCTTCCTGCAGATGCGCGACTACGCCGTCTGGGGGCCGGCGCTGATCGTGACCTTCCTCTACGGGCTGCTCGCGGTCTTCGGCCTCGACGACACCCGCAACGACGTCATCAACGCCACCCTCCCCAACGCCTTCCCGATCGTGCTCTCGGCGGGCGTGGCCTTCGTGATCTGCGGCCTGGTCCTCGGCGCCGTCACCCACACGCTGGCCCGCCAGCTGGGCGGCGACGGGTCGTGGCAGCCCACGGTGGGCCTGTCGATGCTGGTCATGAGCCTGACGGACGTACCGCGCCTGCTGTTCGCCATGTTCCTGGGCGGCGACAACATGCTCGTCCAGATCCTGGGCTGGGCCACCTGGGTGGCGGCGGGCGCGCTCTTCACCGCCCTCATCAGCAAATCGCACGACCTCCCGTGGCCGAAGGCCCTGGGCGCGTCGGCGATCCAGCTGATCGCCCTGCTGTCGATCATCAAGCTGGGCACGATCTAGCGCACGCACACGCACGCAGAGGGGCCCGCCGCGCGATGCGCGGCGGGCCCCTCTTTCACGTTTTTCACGCTTCACGTTTCACGTGGCGGGTGTCAGGCGTCGAGGACCTGTCCCTCGCGCTTCACGACGGGAGGTTCGACCGACCAGGGGAAGTTGATCCACTCGTCGGTCTTCTTCCACACGTACTCGCACTTCACGAGCGAGTGGGACTTCTCGTAGATCACGGCGGACCGGACCTCGGCGACGTGCCCGAGACAGAAGTCGTGGACGAGCTTGAGCGTCTTCCCCGTATCGGCGACGTCGTCGGCGATCAGCACCTTCTTGTCGGTGAAGTCGATCGCCTCGGGCACCGGCGCCAGCATGACCGGCATCTCCAGGGTGGTCCCCACACCGGTGTAGAACTCCACGTTCACCAGGTGGATGTTCTTGCAGTCGAGCGCGTACGCCAGACCGCCCGCGACGAAGACGCCGCCCCGGGCGATGCTCAGGATGATGTCGGGCTCGTAGCCGTCGTCGGCGATGGTCTGCGCCAGCTCGCGCACGGCCCGTCCGAATCCCGCGTAGTCGAGGTTCTCGCGCACTCCGCCACTCACTGCCTCACTCGCTCCGTCACTCATGCCTCGTGCCTCACCTGGGTCCGGTGGAAGTTCTGGAAGGACCGCGAGGCCGTCGGGCCGCGCTGGCCCTGGTACCGCGATCCGTACCGCTCGCTCCCGTACGGGAACTCCGCGGGCGAGCTGAGCCGGAACAGACACAGCTGTCCGATCTTCATACCCGGCCAGAGCTTGATCGGCAGCGTGGCGAGGTTCGACAGCTCCAGCGTCACGTGCCCGGAGAACCCCGGGTCGATGAACCCGGCGGTCGAATGGGTCACCAGCCCCAGCCGGCCAAGACTGGACTTCCCCTCCAGTCTGGAGGCGATGTCGTCGGGCAGCGAGATGACCTCGTAGGTCGACGCGAGTACGAACTCACCCGGGTGCAGGATGAACGCCTCGTCACCGTCCGGCTCGACCATCCGGGTCAGATCGCTCTGCTCGGTGGCGGGGTCGATGTGGGCGTAGCGGTGATTCTCGAAGACCCGGAAGAACCGGTCGAGACGTACATCGATGCTGGAGGGCTGCACCATCGACTCGTCGAACGGGTCGATGCGAACCCGTCCGCTGTCGATCTCGGCCCGGATGTCTTTATCAGAGAGAAGCACGTCCCGAGGATACGCAGAGCGCGCGGGCCGCCCCAATCGAGGCGGTCCCCGCGCGCCGGTGTCTACCGCTTCGGCGCCGCTCCCACGGGCACGGCGTGCCGCAGCCGCGCACAGCGCGGACACCGCAGCAGCCGACCCGGCCCGATCCGGCCGGCACCGAGGTGCTGCAGCGGGAACGAAGCGGTGCTGAACACGTGCCCTTCGGCACAACGGACGACGGTGTGCTCCATCGAGTCCCTTTCCCCAACCAGCCGTACTGCGATGAATCGCCACATTAGGGGATGAACAAGACCCACTCCAGCCGCCGCTCCGCACACACAAGGTACGCCCCAACTCCCGCCCCCACGACCCTCCGTGCACCCCGCACGCGACACCACTCCCGGGGCGAATTCACCAGGGGTCGATCATGGGGTAGGGTGAGAAACGATAGCGCTCCAGGCAACTGGATCACTGCGCGGATGTAGTTTAATGGTAGAACATGAGCTTCCCAAGCTTATAGCGCGGGTTCGATTCCCGTCATCCGCTCTTACAAGAAGGCCCAGGTCAGCGACCTGGGCCTTCTGCGTTGTCTGGACCTCTCCCGGCCCGCGTGCCATTCGCGTGCCATAACTGCCCTGGTGGCGCTCCAGATTGCTCGCCGAGTCGCTGCTGGCTTCGCGGGGGAGGGCGTCCGCGCGTTACGCGGGCACCCCGTTTCGACGCGGCCGCCCTCCCCGCTGCTCTGGACTTCCTCGCCTCGGCGCAGAAGCAGGACGTCGGCTGGGCCTGCACTGCTCCACTCGAATCCGACAACGACACCGCCGGCAACACCCTGCTCGCGCTGGCCGAAGCCGACCGGGCGGACCGGGCCTCTCCGACTGGTACTCCCGCCGTCCTACGGCGCCGCCGAGACAGGGTCGGCGATTGCCCCGCACCGTGCCAGCCGCACCGCCACCCCGGCACTCCTGGCTTCCCAGCGGGCCGACGGCGGCTGGCCCCGTATCCCCGACGAGCCCTACTCCACCCCGACGGCCACCGGCCTGGCCCTCACCGCCCTCACCGCCGGCGGACTCGGCCCGCAGGACACCGCCGTCGCACACGGGCTGCGCCTTATCCGCGCTGGTCAGCAGCCTGTACCAGGACCCCGCCCTGCTCGCCTTCCTCACCACCGTGCTGGGCAGCGAGGTCAGCACGGTGCGGGACCCCGTCGAGCGGCATGTCTTGAACGTCCTCCACCGGGAGGGCGACACCCATGGCGCCCACACCGACGACCACCCCCTCGCCTTGGTCCTCTTCTCGAATCCCCACCCCACCCCGACGACGGCGGCCTGCTGGAACTCCACCCCGGACACCCTGGCCTCGACGACCTGGACAGCGCAGCCTCCCGGCGCGCACACCACCGTTCGGGCGAGGGCTACCCGAATGACACTCCAGCCGACTGCCCGGGGGGCGTGCCCCATCCGTGCCTTCAGAGCGGTGAACATGCCGAGGGTGATGAGCCGCCGTTGCACTCCCCGGTGTTCGTCATGACCCACCACCGGCGTCCTTCGTTCACACTGAACCGCAGTTGTTCCGGCGGGCCGGAGGCCAGCTCAGGGAGCGGCCGGTGCACGACCGCCCTAGCTCGCGAGCGCCTTGAACAGGCCGCGGATCTCGTCCTCGTCCGCGATCACCGGCAGGGTGTCGAAGTAGAGCTCCCACTCGCCCTTCGGGCCAATGCACTCGACGATCCCGAAGGGGATGTCGGTGCCCTTGGGGTCGGTGCCGTTGGGGTCGGTCATCGTGCCATGCCACTCGATGTAGGTGGTGGTGCGGCCGAAGGCGACCTGGCCCGCCTTGAACTCGACGTCGGCGTTCTCGAACAGCCGCTGCAGGTAGGCGGTCTTGCCCTCCTGGGTGGTCAGCGACCGGTCCAGGCCGGGCCCGGCCAGCTTGGCGTTGCCGGTACGGGCGGCCAGCGCGGCAGCGTCCCCGCTGTTCCAGGCGGCGAGGCGGGCGGGGATTTCCTGGGCGTGGAACCGGTCGGGGGCCGCTCCGCGCGGGCCGGGGCCGGCCGGGTCGGCGATGCCGGCGAAGAGGGGGCGGGGCCGCTGAGACTCGGGCAAGACCTGGAACAGCTCGTAGCGGTCGTAGTAGCGGCGGGCCTGGATGGTCTTGCCGTCATCGCCGAGGACGTTGCGGGCGATCTGCGGGTAGCTGACCTTGTGGCCCTTGAGGGTGACCGTGTTCTGCTGGCCGAACATCATCACGGCGCCGTCGGCGACCACGTTCGTGCCGCGGTAGCGGAGGTCCGGCACAAGGCGGAGTGAGTTGCTGATCGAGGCGCCGATCACTTCGTGGCCGCGCTGGGGCTTGCCGCCGGCCTCCCAGAGGCTGGCCTCCTCGTCGAAGATGTCCAGGTAGGTCTGGAGGCTGGGGGCCTCGCCGAAGACGATCTGCCGCTTCATGAAGGCGCAGGCGTTCGGGGTGATCCGCCCTTCGAGCCGGTCTACCTTCTCGCGGACCTCGGCGCACTCGCCGCCCTCGGCGGTGGCGGTGGCCGGCGCGGCACCGATGGTGAGGCCTGCGAGGAGAGTGGCCGCCGCGAACACTCCGGTGCGCGTGTACCGCCGCATGTTCATGTCGTTCCCCGATCGTGATCGCTTGATCGCTTCGATGGATCAAGCTTCTTCGAGGGCGCCAGAGAAAACGATTACCTCAGGGGTAATGACGGGCAGTTGACAGTGCGAATGACGACCGACCACGGATGACAGGCACTGGCACGGACCAGGTTCCGGTAGGTGCGTCCAGGCCGAGCCGACCCGCAGCCACCGGCTACCGGATACCGGCATACGGCAGCGGAGGCGGCGGAGGCGGCCTTCGCCTGCCCCGGCGGCCCCGCCATGGACATCCACGGCCTCGACCGCCGCCGCACCCTCGCCAGCGCACCTTTTGGTGGGCCTCACTTGACGACAGGCGACCCGCACAGCTTCTGGTGGAGGCCGAGGCCGGCCAGGCCTTCTGGCTGCGCGGACTCGGTGACCAAGAAGGCTGGGACCCCATGGCCCGGTCGACGAGCCCATGCGGCTGACCGGTTGCGGAAGCAATCCGGGGGCGACAGCCGCCGACCCGCGGCGCCGACTCGTAAATTCCGGGCAACTCAGCCCGCTCGTGGCCACCATCATGGGGGCGTGCCCCAACCGTGCCCTTAGGAGCGGTCAACAGCGGTCAGAACCGGAGCGAGCAGAGGCTCCGGAAGACGCTCGGCAGGGATGATTTACACAGGTCAGACCCCATACGAACAATTTTCCGCGCCATAGATTCCCAAGCTTATAGCGCGGGTTCGATTCCCGTCATCCGCTCTTGCAAGAAGGCCCAGGTCAACGACCTGGGCCTTCTTCGTTGTCTAGACCTGATCGGGAGCCTCGCACCACTGGTGGATCTCGCCGGCAGGACCGCGCACCGGTGGCGTTGCTTGCGCTCCCGCCGCCACGCGTTGGCGCGGTCGTAGGGCGTGAAGCCCGCGGGGCGTGACGCAGGGGCCGGCGCCGGCCTCGAGAATCCGAGCGCCTACACCGGCCCCATGCAACCTGCTTCATGCCCCAGCCGCGCTCTCCTGCGACCGGAGGAGACTGCCATTACGTCGTTCGGTTCGATGCATGTCCGGGGATCACAGTTCGTGGATCATTGATGTCAACTGTGATCTCGAACCCCGAGGTTGAGCTAAAGGTGGCTACGTCTCCGGACAGCTGGATCCGATCAAATGGATTGGATTCAGTGAAGAAGATCGCCCAGATCAGCGCACGGTCAACAGTCAACCGTGCAATGAACCCCTCTGATCCGTACGAGCCCTCGCCGCCCCAAAGCAGCCCTCTACTCCCCAGGTCCACTGCGGTCAGCCCATCGACCGAAGACACCCACGACGGATCGCTCTCCAGGATCTCATCCAAGTCGAACGGGGCGAGCACCCTCAAACCGCCCGGCGCGTCGGAGTCAAGGTCAACATCACAGGAGTGCCCGTCTGCAAAATGCAGGGCGTCCCTGATGGGAAGCTCAAAATCGGCCCATAGACGTTCGATCGCGGTCATTTTGGCTTGCACTTTCCGTTGCGCACGTGCTGTGGCCTCTCCTGCAGTCCAGTCGGGGGGACCGGCTCGCCTAGTTCATTTCTGTTCCGCCCAGAATTCATGCGCCTTCTGAATTGCTCCGCCCATGTCCGTCCGGTTGTCGAATCAGGGTGAATCGCATTCGGGTCGACTCGCTCGATGATTACCGGCCTCCCCACTTCGCGCGCCGCATCAAGCCGCCGGTTGTCGTATGACACCAGCTGGCCGTCTACCTCCATGACCTTCAAGGCTGTTCCAGGGCGTTGCCAATCCCACTCCCCGGAGCGCATCTTCTCCACGTAGTCGTTCGGGGAAACGGTGCGCTGGGAGAAGTTCAGATCTTCGGGATTGGCCCATTCCGGCTCCCCGGCAAGCCCAAGGTGGTCGGCCCAGCTGTGCGGATTACGAACATACGCCACCGCGTTGGGCGCGGGGACCAACCCAAGCGGGTCCGGTGTGGTGTAACGGGCGGTTTCTGGATCGTAGTACCGAAAGTAGTTGTAGTTGAGGCCGGTTTCCTCGTCCGCGTACTGACCGGGGAAGCGGAGCGGGCAGTCCACCCCGCCCTCTGCATCGGGGAGGGGGGTGCCCCAGAGGGTGGTGCGGGATTGCCAGGCGAGGGCACCGTCGGAGGTGACCAGTTCGATGGGCGTGCCGACCAGGTCCGTGACGATCGCGAGGAAGCGGGCGTCGAACTCGGACTGGGGGGTGGTGTCGGCGAGGTCGAGTATCGAATGGGCGGTATCGGTCCGAGCCTCGAGCGTCTTGCGTGTCGATTGGGATATCGGGCGGTGGGTACCCGGCGCGTAGTCCCACGTCGTCGCCGTGCCGTCCGAGGCGAACTGCTCGGCCAGCTGGGTACTGTCCCAGGTGAAGGTGAGGGGGGTGCCGTCCGGGCCGGTTTTGGATATGCGGCGGCCCAGGGGGTCGTAGGCGTACGTCCATTCCTCGCCACTCGGGGTGGTGGACTTGGTGAGGCGGTTCTCCGGGTTCCAGGTGTAGGTCCATGTACGGGTCTGGCCGTTGAGGAGCTTGCGGGTCTTGCGGATCAGACGACCGGCGGCGTCGTGTTCGTAGGTGGTGCGGCCCGCCCGGCGGATGAGGGCGCCCTCGTAGGCCCGGTCTCCGGACGTGGGGTGGTGCGGTGCTGCGGCGTGGGTTTGGTTGCCCGTGGAGTCATAGGCGTACTTCTCGGTCCAGCCGTGTGCCTGGACGCCCGTCACCCGGCCCGCGGGATCCAGCGTGAAACGTCGCGTCCCGGTCGTGAGCTCCCGGATTTCGGTGAGGTAGCCGTCGGGGCGGTAGGCGTAGGTGCGGTGCTGGAGGATGCGGTCCGCTTCGGACTGGTGGCGGGTGGCGAGGGTTTGCGTGGTGAGGCGGTCGCCCCTGTCCCAGGTCTGCGTGAGGGTGGTGTCGTCGCCGATGCGTCGTTCGGTCTCGCGGCCGGCGGCGTCGTAGGCGAAGGCAATGGTTCCGTCGGCGCTGCTCAGCCTGGTAGGGCGGCCCGCGGGGTCGTGGATCCACTCCGAGCACAGGCCGGAAGGAGTGGTGCGCTCGGTGCGGCGACCCATGGCGTCGTACGTGTAAGCGCTGATGCGTCCGTTGACCGTTTCCGAGACGACGCGGCCGACCGCGTCGTGTTCCCGGGTCAGTTCCGTGTCCGCGTTCGCCGCGCGGAGCAGGGCTCCGCTCGCGCCGTACGCGTAGGTCGTGACGTCGCCGGTGGTCTCGTCGTGCTGGGTGACCATGCGCCCGAGCGCGTCGAGTGTGTAGCTCAGCCTTTCGCCCAGCGCGTTCGTCTGGGCCGTGAGGCGGCCGGCCGCGTCTCGTTCGTAGGTGCGTACGGCCTCGTTGAAGTCGGTTTCCGCGACCAGTCGGCCTGCCGCATCGTACGTGTAATGCCACTGCTTGCCCTGGGGGTTGGTGACCTCGATCAGACGCAGCTCGGTGTCATAGGCGAAGGAATAGTGCGCGCCGTCGGGGTCGGTCCTCGTAGCGGGCTGGTCGAAGTGGGTGTAGGTATAGGTGGTGGTGTGCCCGGCCTCGTCTGTGTGGAGCACGAGGTTGCCTTCGGTGTCCCACTGCCACACCTCGCGGGCGCCGTCCGGCCCCTCGCGCCAGGCGGGCATCCCCTCGATCGTCCAGCCGTGACGCGTGGTCTGGCCCAGTGCGTTGGTGACGGCGGTGACCTGGCCGTGCGGACCCCGGCGCATGGAAGTGGTGCGCCCCACAGGGTCGGTCGTCTCGACCGGGAGACCCGCCGCGTCCGTGGCGATGTTGGTCGTGTGGCCCAGCGGGTCCGTGATGGAGGTCAGATGGCCCGACCTGTTGTAGCCGTAGCACGTGACGGCACCGCTGGGGTCGGTGGTGGAGGTGTGGGCCCCACGGTCGTCATACGTGTGGTGCCACACCGCGCCGCCCGGTTCGCGGGTCTCCAGCGGCAGGCCGCGGTCGTCGTAGACGGTCCCGGCCACGGTGCCGTCGGGCCGCTCGACGGCGATCAGCCGACCCCGGTCGTCGTAACGGTAGCGCGTGGTGCGCCCCAGGGGGTCGGTGACGGCGATGGGGTGCCGGTTGCTCTCATCCCACTCCGTGCGGGTGGTGTTCCCCAGCGGGTCGGTGTACGCGATGATCTTGTACGCCTCGTTGCAGACGTAGGCGCTGGTGTTGCCCTGCGAGTCGGTGTACCGGGTGATGCGGTCGGCCGCGTCGTAGTGCATCCGACCCGACAGGATGCCGTCCGGGCCGATGCCGCGCAGGACACGGCCCCGGTGGTCGTAGACATAGCCGTACGACGTGCCGTTGCGGTCCGTCCACGACGTCACACGGTGTTCCTCGTCGTACCGGTAACGCAGTGCTTTCCCGGTCGAGTTGAAGACCTCGGTCAGGTTGCCCGCCTGGTCGTAGGCGTATGAGGTGAGCGTGGTGCTCCGCTCGCGCTGTTCGCCGTGCAGGAGACGCAGGGCTGTGACCCGCAGCAGCTTGGGGTCGGTGTCGACGGCGATGCGGTAGCCACCGGAGTGGGTGATCTCCTTCGGCGCTCCCTGGGCGTCGTAGGCGATGTCGATGCGGTCGCCGTCGCCTGTCCGGTCGGTGATCGCCGTCAGAGCCAGCTCACGGCCGCCCACGGGCAGCGGGGCGAAGTGGAGGGTGCGATTCCGGTCCGGGACGACGATGCGGAAGGCTCCGTCGGGCTTGCCGTCCCAGTACAGCGGCCAACGGGGACCGGAGGTGGGCAACGTCGCCGCATCGGGCATCGGCACCGGATACGTCAGGAGCATGCCGCCGTCCGTGATGTAGACGACACCCGCCCCGTCGATCTCCAGACGCTGGTCCAGCGTGCCCGCCCAGGTGGGGCCGAACCACCCCCCGCACGGATGCCCCGACACGTAGTGCCGCTCCAGGACCACCGGCAGGGCGCCGGGCAGGGTGACGTCGATGGCGGACATGACCATCTCGCCGGTCGCCACGTCGATCGGCTCGCCGGCCGTGGGGCGCTCCTCGTTGGGCGTGGTGTTCCTGTCCGGATCGCTTTCCGTCCGCGCCCGGGCGCTGCCGTCCCGGCGCAGGCCCAGCTCCCGGTTGCTCAGACGCTGCGCGGCGTTCTTGGCCGTGGAGGCGCCACGCCGCACGGCGCCGGCGCCGCCGCTGGCGAGGGCGAGGAGGAGTTCGGGGGTGAGCTGCCCGGCCGCACGGACGGGGTTACGCTGCCATTCGTCCCAGTTGACGACGGCTTTGGCGAACTCCTGAGGGTGCTGGACGGCATACGAGGCGCCGTCCACCATGCCCGCCAGGTGCAGACCGATGCCATCAGGACCGTCACGGACGAGGTCGTCGAAACCGTCGTACCAGCCGCGCATGGTGTCGCCCGCGCCGCCGAAGAAGTCACCCAGTCCCTTCTCGAACTTGTTCCACCCCTTGGGGGGCGGGGGCTTGTCAGGGGCTTCCTCCGCCGCCTTGTCGAGTTGCCGCTTGGCTGCGTCGATCACCGTCTGGAGCTCGCTCTCCAGCTTGTCCAAGCGGTCGTAGCAGTCCTTCAACGCGGCGAGGCCGGGATCGTCGTCCGCCGGACGCTCCGGCAGCGGATCATCCTTACGTTCCAAGGCGGCGTTGTAGTCCGTGACGCGCCTCCAGTAGTTCTTGGAGGTCGCCCGCGCCTCGTCCGCATCGTCGATGATCGGCCTGACGCGCGTGTGGACCGAGCGCAGTTTGTAGGCGTAGGAGTCCAGAGCCTTCCCGGAGGCCTCGAAGTATTTCTGCGCGGACTCCAGTTCCCGAGGAAGCTTCTGAGTCGCGCTCTTGAACCCCTCCGCGCCCGCCCCGGTCCAGTCCATCAAGGACAGGGTGACCAGCTTGTCCATCCCGTCCTTGAACGCGCCCGCGTAAGCGAGGAGTTTGAGGGCGAGATCATCGACGTCCATCGAGTTGCCGTAGATGACGTCGCTGGGCTTGGCATGAGGAGGTATGCGCTCGACTGCGCCGCCCTCCATCGCATCGCGACTCGTCATATGATCGGCCCCTTCGACTTCGGCCCGCCGTCGACTTCCCAGCCGCCGTCGACGCGCAGACGGGGGCGTTGGGGCACGTCCTGATAATTGCCGGTGTCGCCCTCGTCCAACCACGGCTCCTGATAGATCTCGGGCGGCGGATCGAACTTCGGCCTGGAACCGTCCTGCCACGCCTTCAGACCTTGCTCGCCGAACGGCAACTTGGCCATGTTGGCCGCGGTCGGCGAGAAGTCCTCGATGCGCAGCAGATCAGCCAACACGTAGGCCGCGAGGACCTGGCGGAGCGTCTCCACCACCGTGTCCGTGTACTCGGCTACCTGCCCCATGCCGAAGCCCCATGACGAGAGCATCTTCTCGGTCGAGGAGTAGATGTCGAAGTCGGCCGAGTTCGCGATCTGCGCGGACATCGCCTGCCAGTCACGCTTGATCTGGCGCGCGGCCACCACGGACTCCTCCAATGGAGTCAGCACCTTGCGGACCGAAGCGATCTCGATCTTGTAGCCATCACCCGGGGCCGGCCCTCCCCCATCAATCTCCGCCATTGCGGTCCCCCTACGTGTCCGTGGTCTCCAGCGCTACCGCGTCCAGCACGAACGTCCGAGGACCCAGCGGATCCACCAACGCGCGCACTCCCTCGGGCAACAGCTCCACCAAGTCCTCGACGGTCGTGGACGCCCACCCGCAGGGCCCGGCGAACAGCCCGAGCGCTTCCCACGAGGTGAAGACCGGCACCACCGGACCCTCTTCCGTCTCGCAGACCAAGAAGCCCGGCTTATCCGGGCGTTGGAAGTACAGGCGCGCAGAGCGCAACGCTTCCAACCGCTCGGAAGGCGACATCGCCGCAACCATTTCGTTGCGTGCCAGATCACGCAACGACACGTGTCCTCCTCGGTTCGCTCGCGCTATCACCGGATAACAGCCCACCCTGAATGATCGTACATTCGTGCCATCTGCATGGGTTTCATTCGAGCTTGGCACACCCTGTCGGTACTGCTGGGGGGTGCGGACGTGTTGCGGGAGACATGCCGGAACAGGATCTGGCCACCATCGGCTCCTGCCTGGCGAGCGCAGGGCTGATCGCCGCCGACGGGGATCCGAGCAGCACCCGGCGCTGGCCGCCTTTCCCGGTTAGGGAATCCAGGACAGGGGGCCGAGGAGGACGAGGGGGGACCTGGATCGACCGGCGCGACGTCGCCGCCCGCTACGGCTGCCCACCAAGGAACACGTATGCGCGTGTCGGAGGCCACACGCGGCTTCAAGTGCCGGGGGATTCCCAGGTTTATAGCGCCGGTTCGATTCCCGTCATCCGCTCTTGCGAGAAGGCCCAGGTCAACGACCTGGGCCTTCTTCGTTGTCTGGACCTGTTCAGGAGCCCCGCACCACCTCCACGCCACCTGGCTCCTGTTCGCCCCTGCCCGACGCCTTCTTCCCAGATGGTCCTCGTGTGCCGATGAGCGGCGAGTAGCGCCGGCCCCCGGCGGCTACCTCGAAGGTATTCGTCGGGCCGTTGCATCGGTTCCGCCCAAAGCGCCACCCTCTGTGTCTGGTCGCACAGTTGTGGGTCTGGCGTGGCCGTATCCGGTTCTGCGATGCTTCCGTCGACAAGCGACGGCGGAACGAGGAAGCCGGTGAGATTCCGGCACGGTACCGCCACTGTGTAGGGGGAGCGACTCCGCCATGGCCACCGCCCCATCCGGGGGTGGGAAGGCCGGAGAAGCGTTGATCCCGAGTCAGGAGACTCACGCCGTCGCACCTCGATGTACGGGGCGGATTACCCCAGGAGAGGCGGTGGCACCCGTGTGCCTGCGTACGTATGGCGGCAGCTCTGTGTTGCCCGTGGCTCTTCGGGGCCGACCTGTCCGGTTTGACGCACGGGCCCGTTCCCCCAGGTTCTGACGACCTCTTCCCTCAGCGGGTTCCTTTCCGTACGCCGCATCACGCGCCTCGAAGTGCCGATGCGCGCTGCCTACGCATGCCACCAGGAGTCACCTTGTCCGTACGATCCGTCATGCCCGGGCGCCGTCAGGCCGCCGCGGCAGCCTTCCTCGCAGCCGCCCTCACGCTCACCGCGTGCGGCAGCGACTCCGGCCCGCCCGCCGACGCCAAGGCCCAGGCCGCCGGGGAGGGCTGCATCAAGGACTTCGACCCGGCCAAGGACTACTTCCCGATCAAGTCGACGGTGAAGCACGCCAAGAACTTCACGCTCCGGTACGAGAAGAGCTACCAGGTCCTCACCGTCAACGAGCCCTTCCCCAAGGGGAAGCCGGAGTCGTACGTACTGGTCAAGTGCGGTGCGCCGAAGCCGGAGCTGTCCGGTGATCTGGCGTCCGCGCAGCAGGTCACGGTCCCGGTCAACAGCCTGTACTCAGCCTCGACCACCCACCTGCCGCTGCTCACCGAGACCGGCACCCTGGACGTCCTGACGGGTGTGGCGAGCACCGCGAACATCTCCTCCACCGAGGTGACCGAGCGGGTGAAGGCGGGCAAGGTCACCGAGTACGCCAAGGACCGCACCCTCAACGCCGAGACGGTCATCGGCGCCAAGCCGGACGTGCTGATGACCCAGGGCACCGACGACCCGCAGTACCCCAAGCTGCGTCAGGCCGGTATCGCCGTGGTCGCCAACGCCGAGTGGCTGGAGTCCAGTCCGCTCGGCCGCGCCGAGTGGGTCAAGGCGATGGCCGCGCTCACCGGAGCGGAGAAGCGCGCCGGCGAGGTGTTCGACACCATCGAGGGCGACTACCGGAAGATCGCCAAGAAGGGCGCGCAGGCGGTCAAGGCGGGCAAGCCCGTCGAGGTACTGCCCGGCACGATGTACCAGGGCACCTGGTACATGCCCGCCGGCGGCAGCTACGCCGCCCAGCTGATCAAGGACGCGGGCGGCACCTACCCCTGGGCCGGCGAGGCGGGCACCGGCAACCTCCAGCTGAACTTCGAGGCCGTGTACGCCAAGGGCGGCGAGGCCCCGGTCTGGATCGCCGACCAGAAGTGGCAGTCGACCGCCGACGCGGTGAAGGCCGACAGCCGGTACGGGCAGTTGAAGGCCCTCTCCGGCGGGGCGGTCTGGACGAACACGAAGGCGCTGGGCCCCGGCGGCGGCAACGACTACTTCGAGCGCGGCGTGCTGCGCCCCGATCTGGTCCTCGCCGACCTCTTCGCGCTGATGCACCCGGACCAGGCGAAGGACCACGCCTTCACCTTCTACACGCAGGTGCCCAAGGCGTGACGACCCACATGGCAACCGCGCCGACCGCCTCGCCGGACCTCCCGGACGCCTCGCGGGCGGTACGGCCGGGGCGGCGGCGGCTCGTCGTCGTCCTCGCCCTCGCAGCCGGTACCGCGGCACTGTTCGTCCTCACCATCGCGACCGGCTCCCACCGGGTGCCGGTCGCGGACGTGGTCCGGGTCCTGTTCGGCGGTACCGCCGCCGACCCGCGGTGGACGGTGATCGTCGAGCAGGTCCGACTGCCGCGCGCGCTGACCGCGACCTCCGTCGGCGCCGCCCTCGCGGTGGCCGGCGTACAGATGCAGACGCTGTTCCGCAACGCGCTGGCCGACCCGTTCTCCCTCGGGGTGAGTTCGGGCGCCAGCATGGGCGTCGCCGCCGTGGTCGTCGGCACGGGCGGCGTCGCCGGAAGCTTCACCGGAAACCTGGCCGGCCTGGGCCGCCTGGGCGTCGTACTCGCCGCCTCGCTCGGCGCCGCCGCCGTGCTGGCCCTCGTCCTGCTCCTCTCGCGGTGGGTGCAGTCGGCCGTCACCCTGCTCGTCATCGGAGTCATGATCGGCTCGGCAGCCACCGCGGTGGTCGGCGTGATGCTCGTCTACGCCCGGCCCGAGCGCGCCCAGCAGTTCGTCATGTGGGGCCTGGGCAGCTTCGGCGCCACGACCTGGCCCGACCTCCAGGTCATGCTGCCCGTCATCGGCGCGGGCCTGCTGACCGCGCTGCTGACCGCCAAGCGTCTCAACGCCCTGCTGCTCGGCGAGGACTACGCCCGCACCATGGGCCTGAACGTCCGCCGCAGCCGCGATCTGGCGCTGCTCGGCACCTCGCTGCTGGCGGGCGCGGCGACCGCGTTCTGCGGCCCCGTCGCCTTCCTGGGCCTGGCCGTGCCGCATCTGACGCGCGTGGCGCTCGGGACCTCGGACCACCGCGCACTCATCCCGGCGTCGATGCTCGCGGGAGCGTTCCTCGCCCTGGCGTGCGCGCTGCTGAGCCAGCCGCCCGGCACGGACTCCGTACTGCCGCTCAACGCCATCACCTCGCTGTTCGGCGCCCCCGTCGTCATCGCGTTCCTGATCCGCAGCCGCCGCGGCGTACAAGGAGTGGCTTCGTGACCGACACCATGACCGAACCCGTCAAGGACACGGCCGGCGGACCGGACCACCCCGGCGGCCTGGCCACCCAGGGGCTCGCCGTCGGCTACCGCACCCGGTCCCCGCGCCGACACGGAGCGGGCCGGGCCGTGCTGTCGGGGCTCGACCTGGAGGCACGGGCCGGCGAACTGACCGTACTGCTCGGGCCCAACGGCGCTGGCAAGTCCACGCTGCTACGGACCCTGTGTGGGCTCCTGCCGCCGCTCGACGGCAGGATACGCATCGGCGGGGCCGACCTGGCGCACCAGCCGCCGGCCGCTCTCGCCCGACGGCTCGCCGTCGTCCTGACCGACCGGGTGGACCCCGGGCTGCTGTCCGTACGGGAATTGGCCGGGCTCGGCCGCCACCCGCACACCGGCTTCACCGGCCGCCTCACGGCCGCGGACCACGCCGCCGTCGACTGGTCGCTGAAGGCGGTGGGCGCGGGGCATCTGGCAGACCGGCCTGCCGCTGAGCTCTCCGACGGCGAACGCCAGCGCGTCCTGACCGCGCGGGCGCTGGCCCAGGAGCCCGAGGTCGTGCTCCTGGACGAGCCGACCGCCTTCCTCGACGTGCCCTCACGCGTGGCCCTCACCGTGCTGCTGCGCGACCTCGCCCGGGACAAGGGCCTCACCGTCGTGGTCAGCACGCACGACCTGGAGCTGGCCCTGCGCGTGGCCGACGCCGTATGGCTCGTCGACCGCGATTCCCGCGTCCACGCGGGAGCGCCCGAGGACCTGATCCGCAGCGGCGCCGTGGCGGGCGCCTTCGACGCCGACCACCTCGCCTTCGACCCGGTCTCCGGCAGCTTCGGACTGCGCCGCACCGCGCGGGCCGGCGTGGCGGTGGAGGCGCCCCCCGACGTGCTCCCGCTCCTCGAACGGGCCCTGGCCCGGGAAGGACTGGCCGTCGCGGACCCGGGCGACCCGGACGTCACCGCACGGGTGAGCTGCGACGGAGCGGACCGGCTCACCCTCACCGGACCGGACGGGCAGGTCGTCCACACCCGCAGCTTCCACGAGCTGACACGGACGGTACGGACATGGTGACCGCGGCCATCACCCCCGGCGTCCTGGCGCAGGTCTCCGGCATCGGACCGTACTTCGCCGTGGCCACCGGGGCCCGCCCTGTGGGCGGCGGTTTCCGGCGGCTGGCGGAGCTGTACGGCGACTCGGACGCGCTGGCGGAGTGCCTACGGGTCGTCGCCGGGCGGCTGCGCACCGACCAGCCCCGGGTGGCCGCGTCCACCCTGCACCTGGGCACCGCCTCCCGGCTCTGGTCGATCGCCCTGGCCTGCGCCGCACTCACCGGCCGCGTTCCCGATCTGGGGCCGGACCGCCTGTGGTGGCGCCTGCCCGCCTCCGGCCCTCTCGACCTGTGGCTGCCCGACCCGGGGGAGGTGGACCAGGAGCCGCTCCCGGCCCTGCACCACACCGTCGCCCTACAGAACCTGACCCCATGGGCCGAGGCCGTACGGCGCGTGTCCGGCGTCTCCCCGCACACCCTTGGCGGCAACGCCGCATCCGCGCTGATCGGAGCCCACCGCGTCCTGCTCGCCAGGGAGCCGCACGCCCCGTACCCCGCAGTGCCCCTCGTCCGCGGACTGCTGGACCGCCCGCCGCTGGCGGGCGCCGGCACCTGCCGCACCACCACCCCCGACGGGCCGCTCGCCTTCCGTCGCCGCAACTGCTGCCTGTACTACCGCGTGCCGGGCGCGGGCACCTGCGGCGACTGCGTCCTCAACCCCAAGGAGAAGACCTCATGACCACCACCGAGCCGACCACCACCGTGCCGACCGTCATCGAGACCCCCGGCGGCGGCACCCAGCACGTCTGGCCCCTTCCGGTCGACGAAGCCACCCTCCTCGACCTCGTCACCACCGTCTTCACCGACCACTGGCAGCACATCCATTTCGGGCCCATCATCGAAGGCGCCGCCTGGGAGGTCGGCGCCCCGAGCGCCCCCACCGCCATCACCATGAACGACGGCTACGCCACCATCGACTTCGGCGCCTGGCACTTCCACCTGTGCATCGGCGAGCACACCGCCTCCGGCCCCGAACTCGGCCGCATCCGCCGCTGCTCCCGCGCCGAGCTCTACCGCAGCCTCGGCTCCGACGGTTCCCCCGTCAGCTGGGGAGCCCGCCTCTTCAACGGCCGCGACGAGCAGATGATGACCGTCCTACTGCCGAACCCCTTCCTCACCGACCGCCAGGACATCCTCGACACTCCCGACTTCACCCGACTCACCACCTGGGACACCCTCCGCGACCGCTTCCTCCGCCTCTCGCCCGACCCCCTCGACCGCACCGGCAAGGGCTTCGGGCACAGCGGTTGACGTACGGGCGGCTCCCGCTTGCGACCGCAACAGCATGAACTCGCACGCCAGACAGGGCAGCAAGATGTCAACGCCCCGCAGCTCCGGACGGACCTGTCTGGCCGCAGTCGGCACGCGTGCCCCAACCGTGCCCTTACGAGCGGGGAACAGCGGTCAATACGGGTACGGGAAGACCGTCCGAACAGGTTGCTCAGTGGCCTTCTGGCGAGCGGCCCGCACCATCCCGTCCAGCCCTCCGGCCGCCTCCTTCTGACGCTCATGATCCGAGTGTTGGTAGATCTGCGCCCCGCCGCACCCCCGACGGGTCGGGGTCAAGGACCGCGCCCGGAGCCCGTAGCGCGCCGCCTCTACGGCGCGCTACGGGCTCCGGGCGGAGGAGAGAGACCCTCTGTGGCGGGGGCGGTCGGCTTCACGGCTTTACGCAGCCGCCTTGGGGCGAGCCTTGAAGATCGGGGGCCCGTTTCGGGCCCCTGTGGGCAGGTCCACAGACCGCCCGAGTCGCGGCAAGCCTACGGGCCCCCGATGGATCGTTCCGGCAAATGACGGCCGATCACCTGGATGACGGGGATCACGGTCCAGGCGCGGTATGTCGCGTCAGGAGAACGTTCCCGGGATGTCCTCGGTAATGCCGTTGGTGGTGTCGGTGATGGACACCATCGTGTAGCTCACCTCGGTCGGCCCCACCAGACGCTGGCCAGGGGGGCATGTGAAGGTGCCAGGGCTCGGCGGGTCGATCGTGATGGAAGCGGTGATGGATCCGTTCCTGTTGGAGGTGAACGTACCCGTGGCCGAGACGTCCTGGAGGACGGTCGTCTTGTTCCCGGCCGAGGGGTTGCGGCCGCCTCTGTTGAAGCATTGGTAGGTGGCCTGTGCCTGCGCGTCGGCCCGGTAGTCGATCCTCTGGTTGTTGCCGAGCCCGGCCTCCTTGAAGCTGACGATGAGCTGGCCTTCGGCGTTCGGCCCCGTTGCCGAGGCGTTGACGAAGTGGCCGGCGGCGAACGCCGGGGCCACGGCGATCGCCAGGGTCGCCACGGTCGTCGCGAGGGTGGTACGAATGCGCACGCGAATCTTCCTTCCATGCAGGGAACGTGTTTGCCGGAGACCTGCTCTGGCCGGCGCTACCAAGGCGCACGCCTTGATGGCTACTTCACCCTCTATCGCCCATATCGCATATATAAGACAACCAAGCACAAACAGGATATCTGTACTCGATCAGCCCATAATCGACGTCGATCTCTTCGTGTAATAGGACGGCACTCGCGGTGGAATGCCCGGTAATCCACGGCAGTTGAGCAGCGAGACCGCGACGTGACGCAGAAGCCGGTGCCCGCAAGCGTGTTGGGGCAGGGCTGGCAACAGGGCAACGCCGTAAAGCAGCGAGTACAGCAACCACCACGACCCGACGGGGCCTCACGGGGGACCGCGGTACGCCACGGCACTCAGCGCCAGAAACGCCACCAGTGCGCTGCCGCCTTCGGTGAGGAACAGCATGGAGATCAAGAGATGTCCACAAACGGGGGCAAACCCCGAGCGGTGATTCTCCCGACGTCCGGTGTCCGGCGACACGAGGCACCGGACGGGCGAAACGTCAGGGTCGAATACTGCCAGACGGGATAGTATCGCTGTAGATAGTATCTTCGACGGGAGCGTGTCGTGCGTCGATTCATCGGGCGGGAGCGGGAGCTGCGGGTTTTGGGCGCGGCCTTCGAGAAGGTCCTCGAGGGGGGCGGTTCCCAGAAGCCCGGCGAGTGCATCCTGCTGCGCGGGCGCCGCCGGGTCGGCAAGTCGAGCTTGGTCGAGGAGTTCCTGAGCCGGGCCGAGGTCCCCTACCTCTTCTTCACAGCGGCAGGGGGATCAGCGGAGGACGAGCTGACGGAGCTGCTCGACGCCGTCGCTTCCTCCACCCTGCCGGAGCGGTCTCTGTTCGCCGAGGAGGCTCCGACCCAATGGAACGCCGCGTTCCGGCTGCTTGCGGAGATCCTGCCCGACGACAGCCCCAGCGTGGTCGTGATCGACGAGGTCCCGTACCTCATGGACCGGATCGATGCCTTCGAAGGCATGCTGCAGCGGGCGTGGGACCGGCTGCTCAGCCGCAAGCCGGTACTCCTGCTGCTGGTCGGCTCCGATCTGTCGATGATGGAGGCGCTGAACAGTTACGACCGCCCCTTCCACCAGCGCGGGCGCGAGATGGTCCTGGGGCCGCTCACTCCCGCTGACATCAGCGACATGCTCGGCCTGGAACCGGCGGCCTCGTTCGATGCGGCACTGGTGACCGGCGGGCTGCCACTCATCTGTGCCGAGTGGGCGCAGGGTGCCTCGCTGTGGGAGTTCCTCCGAGCCTCGCTCGAAAATCCCATCTCCGCACTCCTGGTCTCCGCCGAACGATCACTTGCCGCCGAGTTCCCTCCCCAGGCAATGAGCCGCGAAGTGCTGCGCGCCATCGGGAGCGGCGAGCGCACGTTCACCAACATCGCCCGGGCTGCCGGCGGAATCGCCCACACGACCCTCACCAGAGCCACCGACGTCCTGACGGAGAAGCGCGTGGTCGCGGCCGAACTGCCCGTCTCCCTCCGACCGTCCAAGGAGCGCCGCTATCGGGTGGCCGACCCGTATCTGCGCTTCTGGCTGGCGTTCCTCGATCCACACATGGCGGAGATCGAACGCATGCGCGGCGACCTGACCCTGAGCCGGATCAAAGAACAATGGACAAGCTGGCGAGGCCGGGCCGTCGAGCCGCTCGTACGCGAATCCCTTGCCCGCCTCCTGCCCGACGACGACCTGCCCGCCGCCCCGGCCATCGGCGGATACTGGACCCGCAGCAACGACGTCGAGATCGACCTGGTCGGCGCCGACCGCCAGCCGGTGGCCAAACAGCTGCTCTTCCTCGGATCGGTCAAATGGCTGGAGAGCTCGGCCTTCGACAGCCACGATCTCGCCGCACTGCACAAACACCGGGCAGCAGTCACCGACGATCCCGTGCCACTGATCGCGGTTTCCCGCAGCGGCGTCAACTGCGCCGGACTCCAGGCAACATACGGCCCGGAAGAATTGCTCACCGCCTGGCGCAGAAACTGAACAGTCGGATTGGGCCTTACCCAGTCGCCGCGTTCTCGGCGATCGCGAAGATCCGGTCCAGGCGGTGGTGGAGTACCGCGATGGCCGACTCCTGACTTCGCCGGCCCACCAGGATGCTCGGCTCGGGGACGATCACGGCACGCCTGCTGAGCCTGGAGGCTCGGGCCCTCACGGCCGGCGGAGACAGCCGCAGCGCGCTACGCTCCCTCGCGCTGGCCCATGAAGCACGCGGGCGAGGGCGACGAAGACCGGCCAGAGCGCGGCGCGATGGGCCAGCCGCTGACCGGCAGCCTTGGGGTTCTATGCCTCCTGCCGATCCCCTTGCGTCAAGCCTCATGCTTCCAGGAGTCAAGGCGCGATCACTGAGGCGGGGACACTCCGCACGGCCTTCCTCAGCAGAACGGGGCCCTCAGCGGCACGCCGCACTCCCCAGACACCCCGATCGCATACGTGACGCACCCCGCCACGAAGCACCGAACCCCGTCACACCCCGCCTGCCGAACAGGGGAAAACGCTTCAATCTGCCAAGCCGGCGGACGCGTGCCCTATCCGTGCCCTTCGGAGCGGTGAACAGCGGTCAATACGGGTACGGGCAGACCCTCGCGAAGCTCCCTCGGTCAGCTGTTTTCGCAGGTCAGACACCATGTAGATGCCCCGCACGCCATAGATTCCCAAGCTTATAGCGCGGGTTCGATTCCCGTCATCCGCTCCATGACAAAGCCCCAGGTCAGCGACCTGGGGCTTTTGTGTTGCCTAGACCTGTCGGGGCCACGCGCCATTCGCGTGCCGTAACTGCCGTCACGGCGCGCCAAGTCGGCCCCCAGGTCAGCCTGCGGCGGCCAGGGTTGTACGCAGCAGGTCCAGGAAGACGGTGGCTGCGGGGCTGGAGGGGCCGTCCGCCCGCCAGGCCAGAGCGACCCGGCCGCGTAGCGGCGGCTCGGTGATCTCCAGCGTCCGCAGCCCGAGGGCCGACGCCGCGCCCGCGGGGAGAGCCGGAACCACCGCCACGCCGAGACCGCGGGCGGCGAGCTGTGCAAGGAACAACGGAGCGGCTGCCTCGAAGGCGATGCGGGGCTGGAACCCGGCCTGCGCGCACGCGCGGTCGAGTACCCCGCGCAGCCCTGTGCCGCGCGGCAGGCTGATCAGCGGGCGGTCGCGGAGCTCGGCCACCGGAATGCTCGTGCGGTCCGGGGGCGTGAGGGCGGGGTCGTTCGGGGCAACGGCTGCGACCAGGGGTTCGTCGACCAGGACCTGGAGGGAGATGCCCGGTGGGGGTTCCTCGTCCGCGAGTCCGATCACGGCTATGTCGAGTTCCCCGCGATTCAGTGCGGTGAGCATCCACTCCGAGCTGTCCTCCGTCAGGGCGATCTCTACTTGGGGGTGGTCCTCGTGGAAGCCGGCCAAGACGGCGGCCAGGTCGAACTCATGGGCTGCCGCGGCCGCGCCCGAGACCAACCCGATCGCGACCCGGCCGCGGAGCAGCCCGGTGAACTCATCAGCGGTCTGCCGTACCGCTTCGACGGCCGCGAGCGCGGCCCGCGCGTACGGCAGTACGGCCTCGCCCACCTCCGTCAGGGTCACCGACCGGCCGGAGCGGTCGAGCAGCGGGTGCCCGAGTTCCTTTTCGAGCCGGCGGACCTGGGCACTCAGCCCCGGCTGTGCCAGGTGCAGACGGGCGGCAGCGCGGGTGAAGTTGGCTTCCTCCGCGACGGTGACGAAGTACCGCAGCTGGCGAATGTCCATAACTGATGATGCTAGTTGCGAGACATGCAAACTCTTGGACTTATGGCGGGGCTGCCGAGAGCCTTGAAGCCATGGGTAACACGACGCACCGGAGACCAGCGGCGGAGATCAGGGCCGCGATCGCAGCCGAACGCCGGGAGCTGGCGGCCATGCTGGACGGCTTGTCGGCCGAGGAGTGGGACGCGCCGACCCTGTGCGGGGGGTGGCGGGTTCGGGAAGTCGCAGCCCACATGACGATGGGGTTTCGCTACTCGCTCTCCAGGATGGCGTGGGAACTGATCAGATCGCGGGGCAGCCTCCATCGGATGACCGATCGATGCGCCCACAAGGACGCAGCCACCCATTCGACGCGTGAGCTTGCCGCATTCCTCAGTGACAACGCGGATCACCCCTGGAAGCCGCCGGTCGGCGGGATCGAGGCAGCCCTGGGCCACGATGTGATCCACGGCCTGGACATCACGGTCACTCTGGGGCTCGAACGCCAAGTTCCCGAAGACCGCCTGCGCATCGTCCTGGGGAGCGTCAACGCCAGGACTCTCAAGTTCTTCGGAGCCGACCTGGACGGCATCGAACTCCGCGCCAACGACCTCGACTGGTCCTTCGGTACCGGAACGCCGCTGTCCGGCGCCGCACGGGATCTCCTCCTGCTCGCATACGGCCGACGGCTCCCCCCAGGACACCTCCACGGCGAACTGGGCGATCGCTTCCTCGCTGCGCCGGCATGACGGCGGTGACTGCCTGCGTGCGAGCTCTGCCACATAAGCACCGCCGAAGATCCACTCTTGATTCTTCAGTCGGGCGTGGAGGGTATTTTCTGAGCTCGTCGCGGTCCAACGGCGCGACCGCCCGGACGAGCTGCTCGATCCGCATCTCGGTGACGCACCGACGGCGACGTGGGTACTGGACTGCACGGCCACCCCGACCGAGGTCGGCATCGGCATCAAGGGGCCGTACGTTCAAGGCCGTCCCACCAACCGGTTCGTCTACCTGTCCTGGGGCGCTGTGGACAAGGCAGGAACCTTCATGATGTTCCGGCGGGCCAAGCTGATGCTCGACGCCATCGCCCCGGCCACCGCCGACGCCGCGCTGCGCGGGCATCAGGCGTACTGCCTGGTCTGGCCCTGAGGCGCGGCGGCTGCCGGGCCGCGGCATGCGTGTGCCGTGCCCGGGCGCACCCGGACACGGCACAAGCGGTCAGACCCCGATCAGCTCAGGGGCGCCGGTTACTTCATGTCCTTCCGGCGGTGGTTGGGGTCCATGGGGGCCTCCATGACCTTGGCCGGCTTGGCACGCTGGGCCGTCCCGACCCCCGGCAGCGGCGGGGTGACCAGTACCCAGCCGTTGGTGCACATCACCAGGGTGTCGGTGTTGTTCTGGAGCTGACACCTCCGCTCGTACAGCTGGTTGCCCGTGGTCAGCACCTGGAACGACACGAAGTTCGCCTGGGAGGCCACGGAGATGGAGCAGGCGTCGGCGGGGAGGTCCGCCCCACCGTTGGTGCCCTGGGTCAGGTTCAGCCAGTTCCAGGTGTTCGGATTCTGGATGGAGCGGACGCCGCCGACGACCTGGCCGTCGGTCAGGACGGCCTTGACCTCGCTGGAGTTGCTGGGCTCGTAGGCGTCGACGTCACTGCAGACGGCGGGACCCGCAGGACCCTGCGGACCGGTCGGACCCGTCGCGCCGTCCGTGCCGTCCGTGCCGTCCGTGCCGTCCGTGCCGTCGGTACCGGCCGGACCCTGCGGACCCTGCGGACCCGTCGGACCGGTCGCCCCGCCGCCAGGACCGGCCGGGCCCTGCGGACCGGTCGGACCCGTCGCGCCGTCCGCGCCGTCCGTGCCGTCCGTGCCGTCCGTGCCGTCCGTGCCGGCCGTGCCGGCCGGACCCTGCGGACCCGTCGCACCGTCGGCACCGTCGGCACCGTCGGCACCGGCCGGACCCTGCGGACCCGTCGGACCGGTCGCCCCGCCGCCAGGACCGGCCGGGCCCTGCGGACCGGTCGGACCCGTCGCACCATCCGCGCCGTCGGCACCGGCCGGACCCTGCGGACCCGTCGGACCCTGCGGACCCGTCGGACCGGTCGCGCCCTGGCCACCCGGCTTGCACTTGTCGTGGTCATCGCCCGGCTTGAGGTGCGGGGTGGACCTCTGCCCTTGCTTCGCCGCCCAGTCCTCCACGTGCGACGCGTCGAGCCAGTCCGGTCCCTCCGGCCCGTGCGGCCCGTCATGCCCGTCATGCCCGTCAGGCCTGCAGTCGTCGCCTCCGTCCGCCTGAATCCCCGCGGTCACTGCCGCGGGGGGCTGTGCTGCCCACGTCCCGGCTGCGGCAGGGCTCGCGATGCCCGCCAGAACGAGAGCGAGCGACGCGAACGCGCCGGTGGCCAGCCATCCTGCCCGCCGGGGAAGCGGGCCGAGGGACGATCGGGTCCTGGACTCAGGACTCATGCGCTACTCCTTGTGGAACCGAATCAGGTGGATCTCCGGGCTGGGTCGAAACCCTCGGCAACAGTCGACCCCCCGCAGGGACACGTGTCAGAGGCACGCGCGGACATCAGCACATCGGCCCAGCGCCGGCGGGCCATGCGGACGACCCTCCAGCGCGCCTCCCCGGCCCGGGCACACGCATGAGCGCCCAGCACGGGCGTACTCGTACGACCTGCTCCCTTTCCGGGGCCTGTCCGAGGCCGACTTCTGGCTGCTGCGGCGCAAGACGAACCCGAGATGACGGAGGGCCTCGGCGGGCGCAGACCCCCCACCGCTGCAACGACTGGGCTTCACCCTCGCCTAACGGCACGGTCAGGTGGCTCGTACGACCGTAGACCGACACGAGATCGGCGACGGACTGGTGGCGCGGGCCGTCATGCGGTGGCGGTCGGCGCATCGGCCGATTGCGCGCTGTGCGGCCGTTCGGTGGATTCTGACCGCAGAGAAGGTGGCTCGGAATCACGACCGCGGGATCACTGGCATCTTGAGGGTTTTCGGACGCCGCAGCCGCCTTCGAAAGGCATCAGTCATGCAAGCACCCGCCGCAGACAACGCCGCCCTCCCAGCCCAGCAATCAGCCACCGGTACACGGGTGCCAGCGGAGGCCGAACCGCGAAGCCCAGCCGGAATTCCGTGGTGGATCTGGCTCCTCGCCGGAGCACTGTTCCTGGCTTATGCGACGCTGTCGCTCCGCCTCCATCAGCGGATGCTCTCCAACGCCTTCGACCTGGGAATCTTCGAACAGGTCATCCGGTCCTACGCGGACGGCCGTCTGCCCGTGTCCGAGGTCAAGGGGCCGGACTTCCCCGTCATGGGGGATCACTTCCACCCCATCCTGGCTCTGGTGGCGCCCCTCTACCGGCTCTGGCCGTCGCCGATGACCTTGCTCGCCGTGCAGGCGGCACTGATCGCCGCGAGCGTCGTGCCCCTGACCGTATGGACCCGACGCACGCTGGGCTCCCTGGCCGCCGGAGTCATCGGTGCCTGCTACGGCCTCTCCTGGGGCATCGCGAGCGCGGTCGGCCTCGACTTCCATGAAGTGGCCTTCGCCGTACCCCTGCTCATGTGCTCGCTGATCTCTCTCGCGAGCGACCGGCTGCGCGCCGCGGCGTGCTGGGCCCTGCCTCTGCTGCTGGTGAAGGAAGACCTCGGTCTCACGGTGGCCGTCATCGGCCTCCTCATCGCCCGGCGCGGAGCTCGCAGGCTCGGAATCACCATGGCCGCGGCCGGTCTGGCCGGAACCGCTCTGGCGATGCTGGTGATTCTGCCGGCCTTCAATCCGGAGGGATCGTACGGCTATCTGTACTGGTTGACAGGTCCTGAAGGCGGCGACAGCGGGCCGGCGGATCTGCTCTACCAGGCCACGATCGGACTCATCACCCCTGCGGCCAAGATCACGACACTGCTGTTCCTGCTGGCACCCACCTTGTTCCTGGCCCTGCGATCTCCGCTGGTGTGGGTCGCGCTGCCGACCATGCTCTGGCGCTTCGCGTCCGACCTCTACACCCACTGGGGCACCAGCCTCCACCATTCGCTCGTGCTGATGCCGATCATCTTCGTCGCGTTCGCCGATGCCCTGAGCAGGCGGCAGCCGAGCAAGAGCAGCTTGCGCCGCTACCTGGGGGGCTCGGTCGTGATCACAGCCCTGCTGCTTCCGCAGTTCCCACTGTCGCAGTTGGTCAAGCCGGACACCTGGCGGCCCGATCCGCGCGTCGCCGTCGCCCACAGCCTGATGGACCGCATCCCTGACGGAGCCACCGTTCAGGCATCCAACCAACTCGTTCCGCAGCTCACCAACCGCACGAGCGTCAGCCTCTACGGCTGGGCCGACAGCCGCCCCGACCCAGAGTGGATCATGGTGGACACCGGGGTGCCGCCGCACCGCCGGTGGCCGCAGAGCGTTTTCGAGGAGAGGGACTCGCTGGATCTCGCCCGTACGCAGGGATATCGCAGCGTGGCCGAGCAGGACGGCTTCGTCCTGCTCAGGCGCTCAGGCTGACGGCCCTTACGCGGCCCTCACGGCACCACGACCACTCCCTCGATGACGACCGGCTTCTTGGGCCTGCCGTCGGTGGATCCGGTCTCCACGCCGGCCTTGCCGATCTCCTTCACGACGTCCAGGCCGCCGATGACTCGCGCGAACGGAGTCCAGTGGGAGGGCATGGCGACCTTCGGATCAGCGAAACTGATGAAGAACTGGCTTCCGTTCCGGCCGGGAGCAGCCTTGGACATCGCCACCGTTCCGGCCGGATACTTGGCTCCGGCCAGATTCTCATCCGGGAAGGTGTACCCGGGATCAGCCTTGCCCTTCCCCTCGGGGTCTCCGCATTCCAGTGTGAAAACCCCCCGTGTCGTCACGCGGTGACACCTGCTTCCGTCGAAATACCCTTTCCTGGCCAGGAAGGAGAACGAGTTGGCCGCACAAGGCGCATCGGCGGTCAGCGCCTCCATCAGCACCAGCCCTCGATTGGTCACCAAAGTGGCTGTGAACGGCCGGGAGGCCTTCGCGGCATCGAAGACGGGGATGTCGGAGGCCACTCCCCGCTGGGTGGGGGTGTAGGAGCACGGGGCGGCCGGAGGTTTCGGGGCGGAGCCTTCGGCGGTCAGAGAGACCAACGCCCACGTGAGCACCGAACATGTCCCCGTGACCGCAAGTGCCGTGATCATCGTCCTTTTCGCGGACATGTGTTCCCCAATGGCGGTGAGTTGCGTTTGCCTGCACGATGCCGCGAGCGTATCCAGGGGTCGTTGAATCGGCACGAGCGACACATACCTTCCCGTTCCGATCGGCGCGCCTCAGCCGTCCACCGCGGGGAATTGGTTTTGGATGAGGCCCGTGAAATCAACGGTCTGCCTGAATATGATCGTCAGGGACGAAGCTCCGGTGATCCGCCGCTGCCTTGAGTCCGTTCGCCCCCTGATCGATACCTGGGTCATCGTGGACACCGGCTCGAACGACGGCACCCAGGACGTCATCCGCGAGGTCTTCGGCGACCTGAGCGGCACCCTGCACGAGCGGCCGTGGAAGGGGTTCGACGGGAGTCGCAGCGAAGCAATCGACCTCGCCCGCGGAAGTGCGGACTACCTGCTGTTCATCGACGCCGACGACCTGATGGAGGTGAAGCCGGAGTTCCGCATGCCGGAGCTGACCCGCGACGCATACCGGGTCGCGCTCCACGACGGACCGATCATCCACTGGCGACCGGCCCTGGTCTCGACGCGGCTGCCCTGGCGGTACATGGGTGTGCTGCACGAGTACATCGACTGCGGAAAGCCGTACACCCTCGGGACGCTCCACGGCGCCAACATCCTCTCCGTGGGCGGCGGGGCGCGTGTGCGGGAAGGCCTGCGGACGAAATACCTGCGTGACGCCGGGATCCTTGAGCAGGGCCTGGCCAAGGAGCCCGACAACGCCCGCTATGTCTTCTACCTCGCTCAGAGCTGGCGCGATGCAGGAGAGCCGGAAAAGGCGCTCGCCGCCTACGACCGCCGGGCCACCATGGGTGGTTGGGGGGAGGAGGTCTTCTGCGCCCACCTCTATGCCGCGCGCCTCGCGGCTCGTCTGGACCGGCCGGCCGCCGAGGTGATCGACCGCTACCTCCGCGCGCACGAAAGTCGTCCCTCGCGCGCCGAAGCCCTCGGTGAACTGGCACGTTTCTGCCGACTCGCAGGCCCGCCGCGCTGGCCGCTCGCCCACCTGTTCGCGAAGCAGGCGGCGCGGATCCCCTATCCGACCGACATCCTGTTCGTCGAGTTCGACTGGTACAACTGGCGCGCCCTCGACGAACTCGCAATTTCGGCTTACTGGGTGGGGGAGTACGAGGAGTCCAGGGAGTGCTGCCAGCGCCTCCTCGGCGACGGCAAGCTACCCGAGGAACAGCGCGAACGGATCACCCGCAACCTCGGATTCGCCCAGCGCAAGCTGGGTGCGGACCAACGCAGGGCCGAACCAACCCCTGCGCCTGCCCTGACCCCCTCCTGACCCGGACCGCGGCGGCCGCGCGACGCGTTTCCTGTCTTCTCGGGGCCGGACGGGGGGATCGACGGGGCCGATCGAGGGAAGGGCGGGACGGGAGCGGTGACCCGGGCGGCGCCTTCCCGTTTGCCGAACATGCAGATCAATCGAATCTCAGTAGTCGGCGGCCTGGCCGGCACGGTCCTCCTCTTCGGTGGCGCGCCCGCCCACGCGGCCGACCCGCTGGTCTCGCTCCTCGACAGCCTCAGCGTCTCGGACCTCTCGCTCTCTCGGATCCTCAACCCGACGGTCGTCCTGACCAACGGGGGCGCGACGACGCTCCAGCAAGCGGCCGAGCCGCTTCTGGCGCAGCCCGCCACGCCGGCGGCGGCTCCAGTTGCTCCGGCTGCTGCGCCCGCCGCTCCGGCGCGCACCATCGTGGTGCAGGCAGCCCCCGTGCTGCCGGAGGGTCCCGCGCGGGCCGTCCTGACGCCGGCCGCGCCGTGACGGGTGTACACGTGAAGGCCCCGTCCGGGATCGGGAGCTGCTGGTAGACCCGGGCCTGCGGCACGACGGCCTGTGCGACCCCGTTGGGGTTGTGCAGGCCGTCGTCTTGCTCAGGGCTACGCCTCCCCGACTTCAGTTCGACCCTGACGGCCCGCCTTCCGGCGCCGCCACAGAGGACAGGGGTCACCCGTAAGCCACACCCTGTGGTCGAAATGATGCAGATTGTCACTACGCGTGTCAGCGTGATCCGCGAGGAATCCCAACCCTACGGATCAAGAGGAGTCGCCGTCATGGGCGATGCACAGGACAGGCACCAGGAGCCGGGCAAGGGCCGCGAGGCGCAGGAGCATCATCGCTCCGGGGACCCCGCGCACCCCAAGCCGGGCAAGGCGTCCCGCGAGCAGGGGCAGAAGCAAGGCCACAAGCAGGGCCCGAAGGAGAACTCGCGCCGCCGCGAGGACGACCTGTTGCGCGAGGAAGACCTGCACGACGAGACGCTCTGACCGGAGCACCACTCGCCCACACATCCAGAGCCCGGCCGCGGGAGTGTCAGGGCTGGACCCGGGCGATGAGCAGGGCGACGTCGTCGTGGTCGCCGGGGTGACGCAGTGCGTGCAGGAGCATGTCGCAGGTCTCCTCCAGGGATCGCGGCGGCTTTGCGAGGAGGGCAAGGAGAGCGTTCAGCCGTTCGTCGATGGCCTGGTCGCGGGTTTCGACCAGGCCATCGGTATAGAGGACCAGTTGGTCGCCGGGGTGAAGATCGAACTTGGTGGTGTGGAAGAGGAAGTCTCCGACGCCTAGAGGTACTCCGGTGGGCAGTTCCAATAGTTCGGGCGGCCGTCCGGGACGCATCAACACGGGGGGCATGTGCCCCGCGTTGGAGATGAGGCAGCGGGTGTGGTGGGGGTCATGGACGGCGTAGAGGCAGGTCGTGATGGTCTGCCCCATGGGCTCGGCCAGGCGGTCGAGGTGACGCAGTACCTGGGCGGGGTCGAGGTCGAGTTCGGCCAGTGTGCGGGTGGCGGTGCGGAGCTGGCCCATCGTTGCGGCGGCGCTGATGCCGCTGCCCATGACGTCGCCGACGACGAGGGCGGTCTTGTCCCCCGCCAGGGGGATGACGTCGAACCAGTCGCCGCCGACCTCGTCCGCCGCTTGGGCGGGCTGATAGCGGTAGGCGATCTCCAGGCCGGGCGGGTCCGGTGGCTGCTTGGGGAGGAGGCTGCGCTGGAGGGTGAGGGCGGTATTGCGTGCCTGCTGGTACCAGCGGGCGTTGTCGATGCACACGGCGGCCCGCGCGGCCAGCTCGCCGGCCAGGACCTCGTCGTCGGCGGTGAACGGTTCCGGATTGTGCAGGCGCTTGAGGTCGAGGGCGCCGAGGACTTCGCCGCGGGCTATGAGCGGCACGGCCAGGTAGGAGTGGAGGCCCGCGGCGGCCAGCATGCCGACGGCTTCCGGACTGCGGGCGATGCGGATCAGGTCATCGGCGTCCACGTGGGGCACCCGGACCGGGCGGCCGGTGTTCACGCACCGGGTGACCAGCCGGTCGGCGTCGTAGCGTGCCACCTCGCCCGGCGGATCGGCCGCACGCACCGCCTCTGTGGGGTACGCGGCAGCCACGGCCAGGGCCCTGAATACCGCTGACCCTTCGTTTACGGGAACGGCCGCGCGGCTGTGCAGGATGCTGTCGAGCACGTCCACCGCGGCCACGTCGGCCAGTTCCGGCACTGAGACTTCGGCGAGTTCGCGGGCGGTCTGGCCGAGGTCGAGCGTGGTCCCGATGCGCAGGGAGGCGTCGGCTACGAGCGCGAGGCGCTGCCGGGCCCGGGCGGCCTCGGCTGTGGCGCGATGCCGCTCACTGACGTCGACGACGGATGTCGCGACGCCGAGCACCTTCCCGTTGGAGGCCTCCAGCCGGTAGAAGGACACCGCCCACACGTGCTCGCGGTCCGGGTCGGCCGGGGTGCGCCCCGTGGACTCACGGTCAAGGATCGGGATTCCGTCGGCCAGAACCTCACGCATGGCGGACTCGATGGCCTCGGCGTCCAAGAAGGGCAAGGCCTCTCGGACGTTCCGGCCGACATGATCGGCGGCCGGCAGGCCGTTGATACGTTCCAGCGCCGGATTGACGGTCACGTACCGCAGATCGGTGTCTACCACCGCCAGCCCGATCGGGGACTGCGAAATCAGCCGGGTGGACAGCGCCAGATCCCGCTCCACCCTCCGCAACGTCGCCTGGTCGGTAGCCAGGCCCAGGGCATAGAGGCCTTTCCGGCCGTCCTCCAGCCGCATGTTGCGGAACTCCACCAGCCGCGTGCCGCCATCCTTGTGCCGCACGGGAAACACGCCCGCCCAGCTCCCCCCGCCCGCCATGACCCGCGCGAACAGGTCGACCACCAGCTCAAGGTGCTGCTCGTGGACCAGCAGCCGGCCCGCGAACCGGCCGAGAGCCTCAGCGGAGGTGTATCCGAACAGTTCCTCGGCCTGCGGGCTCCACAACCTGATCCGCCCGTCCGCGTCGAGCACCACGGCCGCGACCTTCAGCACATCCAGCAGGCCCCCCGGCTCGGGGGAACCACCATCCGACGGCTGGCCGGGGTAGGCCGGGAAGGATTCCGTTGCGCGCATCCCGGGACTCCTTCCACCCGCTGCCCGCGACTCCCATCCTCCCTCCCCCACAGCCGACCCCGCACCTCTGCACGAGCAGCGAGGCGGAGTCAGCCATCCGGGTCCGCCCGTCTACGGGGTGCATCCGCACGTCACCTCAGGTAGGCGCCGATGCCGACGCCGGTGCCCGGTCGGCGACCTGCGCGAGCCCGCCGTCGTTTCGCGAAACTCCGGCCGCCCGCTCCCCCGCCCGCCGGAAAATGGCTGGTCACGCCGGTCATAGTCCACCGAACGGGCGTACAGTGAAAGTACCGGGAGTACTTCGCGCACCTGCTTTCACGCGGGTGTCATTCCTGGCGATTGCCTAAAATCCGGGCTGCCGACGGGCAGTCCGGGGGCAGGTCCGCATCATGACCAAGACCCTCGACCGGACCGCGCCCCGCGACCTCGCCGCAGATCTCCCGGCCCTCCCGGCCCGTTTGTCCCTCACCCCGAAGACCATGCTCGCCGGCCAGCTGGACGGGGCCTGGTGGCCCCACTCCCGCGACCTCGCAGCCGAGCTCCCACCGCTCGCCGCCGCCCTGGAGGACCCCTGGGGGCGCATCACCCGCGTCACCGTGAACCCCATCCGCTGGCCCGCCGTACCGCACACGGTGCCCGCGGACGGGCGCACGCTGCACGTGGCCTGGTTCACCGAACAGGACCCCGACAAACTGATCCTGCTCTCCTACACCGTCGGCCGCTGGGACCTCCTCGTCATCCCGCCCGAGACCGAGCCCGCCGCCGCGGCCCGCCTGATGGCCGCCGCCGCGATCCCCGGCAGCGACCTCACCGCGAGCGTCCTGATGGCCAACGAAGCCGCCATCGGGCGCGGCATCCGCGATGCCCAGCGCCAGGAAGCCGGCTGGGAGAGCGAAGGCGGGGCCTGCATGTCCCCCTTCGGGAACCCTATGGACCGACGCACCCTGCCACTGCCCGGGAACGGCTGGAGGTGAGCTCCGTGGAGACCATCGTCCTCATCGCCGTGACCATCCTCGCGACCGGCATCGGAATGCGCCTGATCCACCTGCTCAACGCCCAGCACGACGCCCGGATCGAGGCCTACCACTTCAGCGACCCCCTGCCGAGGCCTCCCGGCCTGCCGGACGACACCAGTCGTCGAGCCCACCACACAGATGCCGACCGGTGAAGGAACCGACCTTCCTCCGACCGGGGGCAGCGGGCGGGGCGCCACGGCGCCCCACCCGCCGGCTCCTCGCCCACCACGAAGGGAACACGCCCACGTGAAGTACATCGAGACCCAGACACTGCCGTCGCTCGGGCACGCCGAGGTACGGATCATCGCGCACACGCCCGAAGCCGCCCGAGCGGTCGCAGAGGCACTGCGCGGCTGCTTCGCCGGCGCGGAACAGCGCAGCTATCCCGGCCTCGACGGCAACACCCGCCTCCACCTCACCGTGGACACGGCAACACCCGCCGGCCCCGTCCGCTCCTGGCTGGCCGCCAGCCGGACCCCCGTCGGCGCCGGCACCCACTCCGACGAGACCTGAGAACCACCACGGACCCCGGAGCCCACCCCCGCACACGAAAGGACGCGGTCATGGCCACACTGCGCGAGCGCAAGACCTACCGCGATGAGGTACTCCGGGTCCTGTACGAAGCCGTCGAAGGCAACCGCCTCCTCGGCATCACCGGAGCACAGCTACGGCGCGACCTCCACGTACCGGAACAGGACCTGGCCGCCGCCTGCACGTACCTGGCGGGCGAAGGCCTGATCACCGTCGACTGGGAACCGGGCAACACCCCCGCGATGGTCACCCTCACCCACGAGGGAATCCGGCGCATGGAGGCCGAGGAGGAAGAGCACGGGTGAATCCCCTTGCACAGGTGAAGGACCTGGCACGTGAGTACACCAGTGCTTCAGTTCCGCGCCCCCTCTCGGGGCCCGCGTGCCATTCGTGCGCCAGAGAGCACCTAACGGGGCATCAACTCCGGGCGCACCGCACACTCCCGCGCGAACCCCGCCAAGATCGACCACGGACAGCGATCGACCTGATACCTTCCGCGCATGGATTTCACCTCTGTCGCCTCCGCGTTCACCAATCACTACTACTCGTCCTTCGACACGGGTGGCGCGACCCGTCAGGGGCTCGAAACCCTCTACCGGCCCGAGTCGATGCTCACCTGGGAGAGCCGGCAGGTTCAGGGGACATCGGACATCATCGCGACCCTGACGAAGCCCGAACTCGGCACCGTCAAGCACGCGGTGACCACGGTCGACTCGCAGCCCGCGCCGGGCGGCGGCATCCTGGTCGCCGTGACCGGCAGCCTCGCCGTAGACAACGCCCACGACAAGCCCATGTCGTTCGGAGAGACGTTCAACCTGCAGCCGATCCCCGGGCAGGCCGGCGGCTTCTTCATTTACAACCAGATCTTCCGCCTGATCTTCTCCTGAACCGCCCGGTCCGGGTCCTCCGCTACGAGCTGCGGGCCCGGCCGTCGCTCCCTCTCCGCGAGGCTGCGGCCCCCATGGGCTGCAAGCCGCCCCTCGGCGTCAGACGATTTCTGACCGCCACGCCGCACGCGGTTGCTCGACGCGGGCCGATGAAGTGCGTGGTGGCATGGTGGCTCTCTTTGTCGCGCGAGTTGCACCGGGAAAGGGGCTCCGGGGCTTCCCCAGCAGCCACCCGCCAGGAAGGGATGAGTGCCCTGGCGAGGCCACGGAGGAGACTCACCGGGTGGAACGCGTAGCGCCGAGCCTGGACGCGGCCCGAGGCCGACCGCCCCTGTTCACCCTTCGTCGTTGCCGGAGCAGGGTTCAACTAGGCACGGGGGGTGGAGAGCTCGGCGGGTCGAGTGCGGCCCGGGTAAGTACGGGCGGCGGTGCCGGCAGCGGGTCCGCCGGGCTCTGGGGAAGTTCCGCGGTCATCCACGCGCTCTCCCCGCCGGCCCGCGCGCTGAAGCGGAGCAGGCGGCCGTCGTCGTCGATCCAGTAGCGGGTGTTGCCGAGTTTGGACTGGTCGGCCCCGGCGGTCGGGGCGGCGGGACCGGCGACGACGATCACCGGGGCCTTGGCGACGTGGTCCTGCCTGACCAGGCGCGCACTACTACGGGCGAGGAGTTGGGCGTTGTCGGGGCGGTCGGTGCCCAAGTTGAGCAACAGGAGAAGGGCTGCGTCGAGCGGGGAGGCGTGCGGGGTGAGGCGGTGTGCCTCCCAGCCAGTGGCGGGGGGCTGTTTCGGCAGGCCGCCGGGCCAGTCGGGGCGCGTGGTGACGCTGGTGAGGTTCCACTGGATGAGCTCTCGGGCCGACGACTCGGCGTCGGCCCGGATTTCCGCGTAGCCGAGGTGGCGGCGCCAGTCGATGCGGCCGGTGAGGGTGACGGTCCGGCCCCGGGACGGAATGGTCATGGTGACGTTTCCCGTGCCGCGCCGGTACGTCGCGAAGCGGGCCAGCGCCACGCGGTCGGCCTCCTCGGCGGTGAGGGGCCGGGGGGCGCCGTCCTCGACGTCGGGCCTGCCCGGTCCGGAGCAGGAGGTCAGGGCGAGCCAGCAGGTCAGCGCGGCTGCCACCGCAGCGCGGACCCGGGTCATCGGCCGTCCCGGCTGTACGCGGCGAGCAAGGTCGCGGCGGGCAACCGAACGGTCGCCGGGTCGACGGGCTCCGGCCTGCCGGTGGCGGGAGCGGCGGGCGCCGTGGCGGCCTGCGGGAGCTGCGGTTGGGCAGGGGGAAGGGGGACGTCGAGGAAGGGCAGGCCGACGGGGGCGGGCGGAGTGTGCACTGCGGTCTGGGGGCCCGGGGTCGGTCTGGCCGTACCGGGGCAGTCCATGGTGTCCGCCAGGTCCTCGGGGAGAGTGCGACCCAGGGGGCCGTCGAAGCAGTTCCCGCTGCCGGGGGCGTGCGGCGAGGCGAGGTATGCGGCGTCGAGGGCGTTGGCGGCGAAGTTGTTGGCGGTGACCCTGTTCCCCATCGGGGGCATGTCCTCGGAGGAGGAGAGGATCAGGCCTGCGCGGGGGTGGCCCGTGATGCGGTTGCGCTGGACGGTGTTGCTGCGACCGCCGGCGATGCCCAGGCCGATGCCGAACCCGCCGTCGGCCTGTTCGGGGGTGTCCGGGGCGGCATTGTCGGCGATGAGGTTGCCGACGATGGTCGCACCGGTCTGAGGGGTGAGGGCCTCGAGGTAGTCGGAGCCCACGGTCATCCCGACCCGGTTGCCGGTGAAGCGGTTGCCGACGATCCACAGGGGGCCGCTGGCGTTGGTGTTCTCGTAGCCGACGGCGTTGCGCTCGGCGATGTTGCCGCGGACCAGGATCTCGCAGGGCTTGCACTGGCCCACGTACAGGCCGGAGTCGGCGCTTCCGGAAGCATAGTTGTGCTCGATGGTGCCGCGGCGGGCGTTGAAGGCGTAGATGCCGTAGAGGCCGTTGTTGGCGGCGGTGACGTAGCGGACGCGAAAGCCGTTCAGGGGAGGGTTCGCCGCCGGGTCGAGGCGGTCATAGCCGTCGCTGCCGCGGCCGATGCCTTCGCCTCCGTTCTTCAGACCGGTGACGAGTACGCCGTTCTGGAGGTGGCTGCGGACGGTGAGGTTCTCCACGGTCACGCCGGGGGCGGTGACCACGACGCCGTTGCCGCGTCGGCCTTCGCCGTCGATGACGACACGGTTGCGGTCGGTGCCGCGCAGCGTGACCTGTCCGGTACGGATGTGGACGGTCTCGCGGTAGCGGCCCGGTGAGACCAGGACCAGATCGTGGGGACGGGCCCGCTCCAGGGCGGCGGTGATCGTCGGCGCCTCGGCGGGGACACGGATCGTGGCCGGGGCGCGGGGGGCATCGTCGGCGGGCCCGGCTGCGCGCGGACTGCAGGCGGCCGTCGCGGCGCAGGCGAACAGCACGGCTAGGAACCGGAGTCGCAGGTGGGGAGCGGACACGGCGTGACGTCCTCATCCGGGCAGGCGGGGCCGGCCGCAGCGGACCGGCGGCCGATCAGTCGTGCGTAGAGTACCCACATGACCACGCAGAGTGACAACCCTTCGGTGGTTCGACGTGCGTTGCTGGGCGCGCTGCCGGCCGTCGTCTCACTGAGCGGGTGCCGGTCCGGCGCCCCGACGCCCCCCGCCTCCGGCCCGCGACCGGCAGACGGGCAGCCGCCCGGCGCGGTGTTGGCCTCGGGCCCGCGCCAGGCCGGGGTCGACCGCCCGACGCAACCGCAGACCCACGCCGTGGTGTCGGTGTACGACCTCCCCCAGGGAGCCGACCCCGCCCAGGTGGCCGCACGGCTGGGCGAAGCCGTCCTGGAGCTGACCGGGAAGCCCCGGATCGCCCTCGGGCTGGAGGTCGGGGACCTGACCGTGACGGTCGGCGCGGGACCGCGACTCGTCGCCCTCGCACGTCAGAACGTGGCCGGCGGGCTGGAGTTGCCGGCCTTCGCCGGCGAGGAGCGGACCGCGCGCGCATGGGGTGGCGACCTGCTGGTGCAGACGTGTGCGAGCGACCCCGTTGCCGTGGTTCTCGCCGATACGCACCTGAGTGCTCAGCTGTCCTCCGACGGCGCCTCGCGCCGCTGGTCGCAGACGGGTTTCCGGCCGCCGGGCGGAGGAGCGGTCCGCAATCTGCTGGGCTTCCCGGACGGCATCGAGAACCCCAGCACCCGCGCCGACTTGGAGCGGGAGGTCTGGCTGCCCGAGCCCGCCCCGCTGGCCGACGCCACGATCGCCGTCGTACGAAGGCTGCGCATCGACGTACCCGAGTTCCTCGCCCAGCCCCCGGCCCGGCAGGAGGAGGTGATCGGGCGGCGCAAGCCAGATGGCGCACCACTGAGCGGCGGGGCTCCGGCCGATCGGCTCGATCTGGCGGCGAAGTCGGCGCGCGGCCGGTACCTGGTACCTGCCATGGCGCACGCACGGCGGGCCAATCCGAACGCCACGGGCAGCGGCCGGATGCTGCGCCGGGGTTACAGCTACCGCAACGGCCCCGCGGACCAAGGGCTGCTGTTCGTCGGCTTCCAGCGGCAGTTGCGCACGTTCACCGCCACCCAACGCCGCCTGGACGACGGCGACGACCTGATGCGTTTCGTCACGGCCACCGCGTCCGGGGCCTTCCTCATCCTTCCGGGCTTCAGCCCCGAAAAACCCCTCGGCAGTAGCGTTTTCGCAGGTCACCGCTGAATCCGTTCTGCACATCCCACCCCGTCCAGCGGCAAGTCACTCAAAAGTGCGAATCTGCCGACAGGGCCTATCGGGAAAGATCAACACCCCAAGATCATGCTCACGCAACGTGTTCATCACCACTGTGTGTGACATGGAGGAAGAGCTGTGAAAGCCCTGAGGAAGGCCATGGTGGCGCTCGCCGCCGGTCTTGCCCTGACCACCGGAGTCCTACAGCAACCCGCGGCCGGAGCGGACCCGGCAGACGGCACGGCCCGCATCAAAGTCATCCGTGACTCCAACACCAACGGCCGCCACGATCCCGCTTCCGAGCTCCCGGCGGCCGGTATCACCGTCGAGCTGACCGACTACGAAGGAAATGTGGTCACCGCGGTCACCGGCGCCGACGGATACGCGGTCTTCCCGCCCAACACCGTCCTCACCGGCGGCAAGTACTACGTACGCATGAAGATGCCCAACGGCTCCTTCCTCGAGCCCACCTTCGGCGCCGCCGGCGGCCTCGCGTCGGACGCCGCCATCATCGACGTGGTCGACGGGGACGCCGAACTGACCATGGGCGTGCGCAACCCGGCGGACTGGTGCGAGGACGACGCCCGGCTGAGTACGGTCTGCCAGGTCGCCGCCACCAAGTCCGGTGGCGTCCGCACCACGGTCACCTTCCCGTTCCGCGAACGCGGTGACAGCAACCCCGGCAACACCACCGCCCTCGCCACCCGCACCGACACCGGCAACACCTACGGTGTGGCCTACCACAAGCAGCAGCGCCGCATCTTCACCGGCGCCCACGCCAAACGGCACACCGTCTACGGCCCCTCGGGGCAGGGCGCCATCTACGTCACCCCCCGGAACGGCGGCGCCACCACCCTCTTCACCACCGTCCCGAACGCCGGCACCACCGCACACCAGGACTCGGTCCGCTTCGACGGCCCCTTCGTCGGTGTGGTCGGCAAGGAGTCGCTCGGCGACATCGACATCTCCGAGGACAACCGCCAGCTGTTCGCCGTCAACCTGGCCGACCGCAGGCTGTACACGTACGACGCCACCCAGCCGACGGCCGCCGCGCCGTTGACGTCCGTGGCCATCCCCAACCCGGGCTGCCAGGCGGCCGGCGACTGGCGCCCCTTCGGCCTCGGCGTTCGGGACGGGGTCGTCTACGTCGGCGGGGTCTGCTCCGCGGAGTCCTCCCAAGCCGCCGCCAACCTCAGGGCGGTCGTGTGGACGTACAACCCCGTCACCGCGGCCTTCGCCCCGGCGCCGATCCTCCAGCAGCCGCTCACCTTCCCCCGCGGCGAGGTCAACGTCGGCGTCCCCGGCTTCAACCGCTGGTTCCCGTGGACAGTCGGTGCCGCCACCTTCCCCCAGCAGCTCGTCGCCCACCCCGAGCCCGAGCTCAGTGACATCGCCATCGAGAGCAACGGCGACATGGTCCTCGGCTTCCGCGACCGGTTCGCGGACATGGGCGGCCACGAGATGCCCAACGCCAACCCCTCCTACGCCAACAGCGGCATCACCGACTCCGGCGGCGACCTCAACCGCGCCTGCCGCAAGCCCAACGGCACGTTCGAGTGGGAGGGCACGGGCGCCTGCCCGAACAACGCCCCCACTCGCCCCAACGGCGGCCAGCCCGCCAACGTCGTCGAGTTCTACCCCGGCGACTTCGTGCCGGGCGCCCACCTGGAGACCGCCCAGGGCGCCATCGGCCTCCACCTCCGCGAGCAGCGGATCGCCTCCACCGCCATGGACCCGGCCAGTCAGTTCTTCACCGGCGGCACCGCCTACTTCGACCGTCTGACCGGAAGCCGCGGCGCCAACCCCGGCGAACAGGGCTTCACCCTCCAGAAGCTCAACGACCCGCTCGACGGCGGCTTCGGCAAGGCCAACGGCCTCGGCGACCTCGAAGTCCTCTGCGACGAGCCGGCCGTCCAGATCGGCAGCCGCGTCTGGTACGACCGCAACAAGGGCGGCGCCCAGAGCGTCGACGACGACGAGCCCGGCATTCCCGGAGTCACCGTCCAGCTCCTGGCCGAGGACGGCAGCCTGCTGGCCACCGTACGCACCGGCGCCGACGGCGCCTACTACTTCGGCCCCGAGCACGGCGTCCGCCCCAACACCAAGTACAAGATCCGCTTCGACAAGTCCACCGCCGACACGAGCGTGATCAACTCCCGTCGCCCGCCCGCCGCGAGCGGCCTGGTCTGGTCGCCCGTGCAAGCCGTCGGAGCCCCCGGTGACCTCAACTCCGACGCCGTCCCCGACACCGCACCCACCGGCCAGTTCGCCACCACCGAAGTGACCACCGGCGCACCCGGCACCGTCGACCACACCGTCGACGCCGGTCTCTTCATCAACCGCCTCTGACGCACTAGCGCGGGTTCGATTCCCGTCATCCGCTCCGCCAAGAGGGCCCAGGTCACAGATCTGGGCCCTCTTCGTCAGCTCGGTGACCACTGCGGACGTCGATCGGTTAATGGGCGAGTGGCTGTCCGCCGCCTGTCGACTGCGCATGAGAATCGAGAGTGGCGTGCCTTCTGCCGTGCTGCCCTGTGGGGAAGATGTTCCGGGACGGGCTGTGCCGGGCGGCGCCCGTGTGGCCGAGTTGCTGCGGCTGCACGACGAGCCGTGCCTACACCTGGACGAAACGTTGGTGCACCGGATCCTCGTCGACCACATCGACGAGCTGACGGCTCGCACCGAGAAGATGCTGACTGGTGTTGCGGACCGACAGCGGCGCGGAGTCCTTCGGGGGCAAGGACCTGTTCTACTTCGACGGCGTCCCCGGCGATCTGAGGGTCATGCCCTACAGCGACGGGCAGCAGATGACCGTCAAGGTGATCGGCACCAACGAGGCACGGACCGAGGTGCCCGACAGGATCTCCGTGGGCAAATGCCTGCTCATCCATCCCCGGGACCACTACGTCATGGGCGTTCTCGACGTGGCCGCGCCGTCGAGCCTGCGCACAGCCGTCGGGATCCGAGCCGGCAGGCCTCCAGCCCCGGTGAGGCGCCGGCTCCGCGGCTGGGCACCGTCGGAGCCGGCCGCGTCGGGTTCTACACCGCCCTCGCCTTCCAGCGCGCCGGGCTGATCGACAGCTGCGCGGCCTTCGACCCGGCGCCCGGGGCCGTCGAGCGGATGCGGGAGCTGTACCGGCTGGAGTCGGGGCCCGCCGTCGTACCGTGCGCCTCGCTCCCGGAACTGCTCGCACGCTGCGACTCCGTCGTCCTGGCGACCGACGCCCGCCGGCCGGTGCTCGGCGGCGCCGACATCGACACGTACGGTCTGCGCTTCGTCGCCAGCGTCGGTGCCGACGCCGACAACCTCCGCGAGCTCGACGACGACGTTCCTGGCCCCTGTCTCTTTCCTCGTCGGTAGCCCGCTCTGCTTCTGCCTCGGCGACCTCAAGCGCTGGCAGCAGCGCGACCTGCTGCGGCCGGACGGGGTCACCTACCTGCACCAGGCACTGGCCGCGCCACGGGCGAGCACCGGCACGACCTGCTACATCTCCACCGGCTTCCCAATGCTGGACCACGCCGCGGCGACTCTCGCATACGAGATCGCCACCGCCCACGGGCTGGGCCGGCCCCTCACACCCGCACGGCCGACCGCCCGCTGAGCCGCTCGCACGTCCGTCCCCCCTTCCCCACGCTCCGGAGCAGCAGCACGATGACAGCACGAACGCCCGCCGCACCCCTGCTCGACCGCGGCCAGGTCATCACCCACAAAAACGTCAAGTACGCACTCAGTGCACGCGACACCTTCGAGGCCGAAGTCGAACCGGGAGAGGTCTTCGAGGTCGACACCGAACTCAACATCGGCGGACACCTGATCACCCACCCCGACGACCGGCTCACCGAGGCCGACATCAACGTCCCCTACGTCAATCCCCCAACCGGCGGCGGCCGCCGCTCGCGCCGTCTCCGAGTTCGCGGAGCTCCGCCCGAACACCGAAGTCGACGGCGCGGAACGGCTGGTGGGCATGGACGCCATCCAGAGCCGGCTCGAAGAGCTCGCCCACGGTCTGACGCGGGAGTGCCTGGCGATCCTGCCCGGCGGCGCCGTGTCCGAGGCCAGCCTGGAGGCCTCACGCCCGCTCGACCGGCGTGCCCTGGGCCGCGGCATCCAGATGCGCTCCGTCTACCAGGACAGCGCCCGCAATGATCCCAAGACGCTCGCCTACGCGAGGTGGCTGACGGAGGAGGGCGGCCAGGTGCGCACCAGTCCCCTGCTGCCGCCCCGCCTGCTGATCTTCGACCGCAGAGTGGCGGTCGTCCCGATCGACCCCGCGAACTCCCGCCTGGGCGCCCTGTGCACCGTCGCGTCGGGCATCGTGGCGTCCCTGCTGACCCTGTTCGAGCAGACCTGGGACTCCGCCGTCCCGCTCGGCGCGGACCGCGCCCGCCCCACCGACTCCGGCCCCACCGCGGGCGAACTCGAACTCCTCAAGCTCCTGGCCTCGGGCATGACGGACGAAGCGGCCGGAAAGCGTCTCGGGGTGTCCCTGCGCACCGTACGGCGACAGATGTTCGCGCTGATGGAACGCCTCCACGCGACCAGCCGTTTCGAGGCCGGCCTGAAGGCCGCCCAGCAGGGCTGGCTCTGAGCGGACCGAACGGAGGAAGCCCCGGCCGCCGCGCAGTGCGGTGGCCGGGGCTTCCTGGTTGTTCGGGTGGGGATTAGACGCCGTAGCTGGAGAAGAAGCCGAGGAGGTCGGTGATCACGTGGTTGCCGCCGCCGTGACTGTTGAAGATGCTGACCTTGTTGGTGGCGTCGTTGACCGGGGTGATCACGTGGTTGGGGACGGTGAACCCGGGCAGCGTGTTGAGGCTGCTGGCGCCGGGCCGGGCGGCGCCGAATTCGTACACGGTCAGGAAGCCGGGGCCGGTGGTGTCGGTCGCCGTGACGTTCAGGACCGCGGAGCTGGCGTTGTACGGCAGGTTGGGGACCGTCGTCGTGGCACCCGGGGCGACCTTCCCGGTCACGCGGGTGTCGGCGAGACGCTCGGGCACGACCGGCGTGAAGCTGTTCTTGCCGTCCTTGCCGTAGAAGCCCACCGCGTCCACGACCAGGTGCGTGGAACCGGTGTTGGTGTAGAGGGTGATGGTGCCGTCAGGGCCGACCGGGACGATGGTCTGGTTCGACTTGTCCTTGCCCGGCTCCACGTTCAGGTTCGACGTCGTCGGACGCCTGCTCGGGTTCGGGTACGCGATGACGTGCGCCGGCGCGGTCGCACCGGTACCGGTCAGGTTCAGCGCGACGGCCTTGGCGTTGGGCGGGATGCCCTTCAGGCCGGCGATCTTCACCGTGCGGGTCTTGCCCCCGCCCAGTGCTCCGCCCGAGGTGCGCGTGTCGGCGAGACGGCTCGGCGCGATCGAGGAGAACTTCGACCCTTCCCACGGCTGGTAGTAGCCGACGAAGTCCACGATCAGCGAGGCCTTGCCCGAGTTGAGCTGGGCCTGGACCTTGCCGTCCGATCCCAGCGGCACCGTCACCATGTTGGCCGAGGTGGAGCCCGCGCGGATGTTCAGGTTCGAGGTCTTCGGACGCGGCTGACCAGAAGGCCAGACGGTGAGGTGGGTGTCCTCCGTGGCATCGGTGACGGTCACGTTGAGGACCGCCGTCGACATCCCCCCGGAGAGGTGGTGGCCGGGCACGACCCGGCCGGCCGGCATGACCACCGGGGTGGCGACACCGCCCCGGACGGGCGTCTTGGTGGTACGGGTGTCGAGCAGCCGGAACGGCTCGGTGGCAGCGAAGTTGGACGTTGTGTACTCGACGCGCACGTCGCGGCTAGCCGTGGACTTCGCGCCCTTGATGTCCTTCACGGTGAGCGACACCTTGTAGATTCCGGGCGCCTTGTACACGTGCTCGAAGACGTGCTCACCCGGGCTCTGCGCCGTGGTGCCGTCGCCGAAATCGATGTCCATGCGCTCGATCGGCCACGGCGCCTGGATGTCATAGGCGTTGAACTTGAACGTCAGAGGACGGATGACCCAGTCCGGGCTGGTCGAGTCCGGAAAGACCGGAGAGTCCCAGAACCCCGCCGCCAGCTCCTTGGCCGCGCTCGCCCTGTGCAATTCCGTGTCCGAGACCTCCCGGCCGGCGGCGTTGGTCACCGTCACCTTCACGCCGTAGCGGTCGGGCGTGGTGAAGACGTGCTCCGCGGTGTTCTCGTGGGTGACGACCGGGTCCGTCCCGTCACCGAAGTCGAAGCGGTACGTGAGCGGCAGCGGGTCTCCCCAGGCGCTGCTCGGCGTGGCCGTCGCCGTCACCTTGGTGCCGACCGGCGCCCACGGCTGGTCGACGGCGACCTCGACGCCGCTCAGCTCATCCTGGGTCTCGTACGCACCGCGGTCGATGTACCCGCCGCCCTTGCCGGTGTTGGCAACGCGCGGGTCGTCCGCGGTCGCCTTCCCGTAGTAGTCGACGGGCAGCACGCCCGGCGCGGTCGGGTCGCCCGAGTCGGTGGTCGGCGAGCCGTCCTTCGGACCGACGACACTGGAGTTCGGGGCCAGGATGTCGTGCGCGCCCTGCCCCGTGGCGGCCGTGAACGCCGCAGGGGTCTGATAGGTGGTGCCGCCCCACTTGTAGGGCACCGCCTTGAGCTCGGGACCGGTGACCAAGTTGTAGTCGGCGCGGGTACCCGCCGCCGCGCTCGCCGATACCGCGATGCCGGTGAGCGGGTAGACCGGCTCGCACCCGCTGAGCGCTGTGGTGAAGAGCACATTGTTGAACAGTGCGGAACCGGTCGAGGTGCCACCGACCGAGACCGTCGTCCCGCAGGCGCTGGTGAACGTGTTGTTGGTGATGACGGTTCCCGGGGCGTCCACCACGTCCAGGGCCGTGCCATCCGGGCCGCCGATGGTGTTGCGACCTAGCACGGTGCCCCGGGTGCCGCCTTCGATGCGGACATCGGTGAGTTCGCTGCGGACGACTCGCACGCCTGTGCTCCCCTCGCCGACCAGGAGGCCGGCTTCGGTGAGGTGTGAGGCGTGGAGCCGGTCCAGCTCGACATCCTTCGAGGCTCTGACCTGGACGCCGCTCCAGCTCTCCAGCCCGCGGACCACCACGTGGGAGGCGCCGGTGATCTTCAGGCCTCTCTTGTAATTCAGCACCGCCTGCGCGGAGTCCGTGTCGCTGGTGAACGTGATCGGCTTGCCCGGCTCACCGGAGCGGTCGATGGTGACGTTCTCGTCATACGTCGCGGGCTTGATCCGGACGGTCTGGCCCGGCTGGACGGCTTTCGCCGCCGCCGAGATGGTGCAGTACGGGACCGCCTGGGAACCGGTTCCGGTGTCCGAGCAGTTGGAGTTGGCGCCGTTGTTGACGTAGAGACTGGCCGGAGTCTCGGCAGCGGCAACGGCCGGTGTTCCGAGAAGGGTGACGAGGCCCGCGGTGAGCAGGACCGTCGCACGAGTAGGACGCACGAGCAAATTCCTTCGGAGAAGACACGATGGGAGTCTCCGGGGCGCGGCGCCGCACAACGGTTGCTCGGCCGTCCCCCCCTTGGCAACGGTCGGGCGCACATGCGATCCCCAGAGTTCTCCGATCATCATCACACTGCCGTAAGCCTGCTGTCACCCCCGATCTACCGGAGTGTGCCTTTCACGTTCGTGACGGGTGGCGAGCTGCGCGGGATGACCAGGCCGGCTTCGTAGGCGAGGATCACGAGCTGGGCGCGGTCGCGGGCACGGAGCTTGGTCATGGCCCGGTTGACGTGGGTCTTCGCGGTCAGCGGGCTGATCACCATGCGCGCCGCGATCTCGTCGTTGGACAGGCCGTGCGCGACCAGGGCGACGGCCTCCCGTTCCCGGCCGGTCAGGCCCTCCAGCACCGTGCGCGTGTCGGTGGGGAGCGGCTGGGTGACGTACCGGTCGATCAGCTTGCGGGTGATCGAGGGTGCGAGGAGGGCGTCGCCGCGCGCGGCCACGCGGACGGCGTGCAGGAAGTCCTCCGGCACGATGTCCTTGACGAGGAATCCGGCGGCCCCCGCGGACAGGGCGTCGAAGACGTACTCGTCCAGGCCGTAGTTGGTGAGGATGACGACGTGTACGCCGGTCAGCGCCGGGTCGGCCGCGATGCGCCGGGTCGTTTCGATGCCGTCGAGGACCGGCATCTGGATGTCGACGAGTGCGACGTCGGGCAGGTGCTCCCTGGCGAGCGCGAGGCCTTCCTGGCCGTTGGCGGCTTCGGCCACGACCTCGATGTCGTCTTCGAGGTCGAGGAACGCGCGGAATCCGCTGCGGATGAGCGGCTGGTCGTCGACGAGCAGGACACGGATCACGAGGCGCGCTCCACGGGGAGTTCGGCCCGGACGGTGAAGCCGCCCCCGTCGCGCGGCGCCGCCCGGAGGCGACCGCCGAGCGCGGTGACGCGTTCGCGCATCCCGAGCAGTCCGATGCCGGGCACGGGGGTGGTGTCCGGCCGGGCCTTGCCGTCGTCGTCGACCTGGAGGGCGACGGCGTCCGGGCGGTACTCGATGCGGACCGATGCCGTGGTGGCGTCCGCGTGGCGGGCGATGTTGGTGAGGGACTCCTGGACGATCCGGTAGAGCGTGCGGCCCACCGCGGCCGGTACGTCGTGCCGCCCGCCTTGGATCGTCAGGGTCGCCCGCACACCGGTCTTGCCGGCCCGTTCCACCAGTTCGGGGATGTGGTCGACGCCGTGCGGCGGAGTGGTGTCGTCGTCGCGCAGGGCCTCCAGGGTCGCGCGGAGTTCCCGGGAGGCCTCCCGGCCGGCCTCCCGGATGGCCAACAGGGCCTCCGGGACCGGTTCGCCGCGCTTGTGGGCCACGTGGACGGCGGCTTCGGACTGCACCTTGATCACCGAGATCTGATGGGTGAGCGAATCGTGCAGCTCCCGCGCGATGTGCAGCCGCTCCTCGTCGGCGCGGCGCCGCGCGGTCTCCTCCCGGGTGCGTTCGGCTTCGTCGGCCCGCTGCTCGGCCTGCCGGAGGGCTTCACCGGCGGCGCCGGCGGCGATGAGCCAGGCGATTTCGAGGGCGCCCCGGGCCTGCGCGAACGCCTCGCCCGTGTCGTGCAGGCCCGAGGCGAGTGCCGCGACGGGGAGGGAGGCGAGGACGGCCACGCTCGCCGCCACCGTGACGGTGCGGTGTCCCGCCCGCACGGCCGCGTACACCGCGAAGAGGAACGCGACGGCGGCCACGTCGAAGCCCGCCGCCTGGTAGCCCACCGCGCAGAGCCCGGTGACGGCGAGGACGGCGACCGGCGCCCGGCGGCCCGCGGCCAGCGCCAGGCCGCCGGCCGGCAGCAGCATGTAGCCGAGCAGGCCGGGGCCCGTGGCGGGGTGCTGCCCCGACAGACCGGTGGCCAGCAGGGCGGCCGCCACGCCTACGGCGATCAGCCAGTCCCTGACACCGGCCCGAACGCGGAACCGTCCTTTGTCCATGCGCGCACCGTAGCCCGGGGCCGCAGCGGGCGGATCCCGCTCGCGGACGAGCGGGCGGCTACCACGCGCGCAGTAGCCCGGCGGCGCCTGCCGCGTCCGTGGTAGCGCGAAGTGTCCGCGCCTGCGGGACGACCTGCCGGGGCCGGGCCGACATGCTCGAAGCACATCCAGTCGTGGGAAGAGAAGGAGCACTCCGATGTCCGCTCGCAGCCTGGCGCACGCCTCGGTCCAGCCGCTCGCCGCCGGTGTCACCGACTTCGGTATCGGGAGGCTCGGAGCCACCACCGGCGGGCTGTTGGGGCTGGCCGCCGTGGTGATCGCCGTGCTGGCGCTGACCCGCCCCGCCGGTCGCTTCGGCACCGCGAACGGTTCGCTCGGGGCCGTGACGGCCATGGCGGCGGGGCTGATCGCCACGGCCCTCGGCGGGCTGGTCGCGGCGACCGCCGACGGTGGTCTCGGCACCGGCAACGGGCTGGGCGGTGCCTACGTGGCCCTGCTGCTCGGCCTGGCCGGCACGGGCCTCGGCGGGCTTGCCCGGGCCCGGGCCCGGGCCCGATCCCGCACCTCGCGCTGACGGCCGCCGCGGCGCCACCGGCTCCACACGTGGCGCCATTAATGACTCGCAGTGGTGCCATACGTGTGCCATCATGACACCACGCCAGTGCGCCCCGCGGCCCGCAGCCCGAAGCGCACGGCACACGTGCGTTCCACAGGTCACCAGCGGAGGGGTCGGATCATGGAGACAGTGCAGAGCCGGAGCCGGAAGCAGGCGGCATCCGGCGCCCTCACCGCCTTCGCCCGCTTCGTGGTCTGCGGCGGCGGGGTCGGGATCGCCTCCAGCTTCGCCGTCGCGGCCCTCGCCTCCTGGATTCCCTGGGCCCTGGCCAACGCCCTGATCACCGCGGTGTCCACGGTTCTCGCCACCGAGCTGCACGCCCGCTTCACCTTCGGCGCGGGCGGACGCGCGAGTCGGCGCCAGCACGCGCAGTCGGCGGGATCCGCGGTGGCCGCGTACGCGGTGACCTGCGCGGCGGTACTCGTCCTGCGGCAGCTGGAGACCTCGCCCAGCGCCGCGCGCGAGCAGATCGTCTACCTGACCGCCTCCGCGCTCACCGGCGTCGCCCGGTTCGCCGTGCTGCGCCTGGTCGTCTTCGCACAGAACCGCTCGAAGAGCGCGGCCGCCGGCATCCGTACCGCCCGTCCCGTCCCCGTCCCCGCCACCGTGGCCCGCGCGTCGGCCCCGGCCGGCCCCGCGGACCTCTGCCGCGCGGCCTGAACCCGTACCGCGGCCGGTCGGGCAGCCGTCCGGCCCCCCGCGTAACTGCTGCCTGCGGGGGGCCGGACGAGCGGTCGGGCGTCAGGGCGCCTGGGCCTCAGGGCGTGACGATCGGGAAGGCCGGGTCGGGCTTCGTCACGTAGGAGAACAGGCGGCTGAGGAGCGCCGGGGATCCCGAGGTGGAGATGCTGTCCGGGGCCTGGCCCGCCAGGACGGCCAGGAGCTGGGGCTTGGTGAGCGTGAGGGTCAGGCCCGCCGGGGTGCGGGGGTCGGTGACGGTCCGGTGGGTGAGGGCGCCGTTGTGCAGGGTGAGGCGGTGGCGGCGGTCCTCGTCGGTGAGGACCAGGTCGATGGTGAGGTCCTCGTCCCAGGCCCGGGGGCCGTCGATCCGGACGGCGATCGAGTCGAGGAGCATGTCGGTGGTCAGGGCCATCGCCATCTCGGGGTTGGCGGTGTCGAGCAGGGCCGCGTTCTCGCCCTGGCGCAGTTCCATGGCGGAGGTCAGGTAGAAGTTGCGCCAGGTGCCGTTCTCCGCGCCGTGGCCGAGCCGGTCGTAGACCCCGGCGAGGGTCTCCTTGGCGTCCGTACGGCCGGGCTCGGCGAAGACCAGGTGGTTGAGGAGGGTGGCCGCGAAGCGGAGGTCGCCGGAGTCGGCGTAGGCGCGGGCCTTCGTCAGGGTCTCCTCGGGGCCGCCCATGGAGTCGACGTAGCGCTGGGCGAGTTCGACGGGCGGGTGTTCCCACAGGGTCGCGGCGTTGCCGTTGAACCAGCCGAGGTAACGCTGGTAGATCGCCTTGACGTTGTGGGAGAGGGAGCCGTAATAGCCGCGCGCGTGCCAGGAGTTCTCCAGGGCGGGCGGCAGCTGCAGTTCCTCGGCGATCTCGGGCCCCGTGAGGCCGGCGTTGAGCAGGCGCAGGGTCTGGTCGTGCATGTACGCGTAAAGGTCGCGCTGGGCGGAGAGGAACGCGACGACGTTCTCCCGGCCCCAGGTGGGCCAGTGGTGGGAGGCGAAGGCCACGTCGTAGCCGTCGCCGAAGTAGTCGATGGCCTCGTCGAGGTAGCGCGACCAGATGCGGGAGTCGCGGACGACGGCGCCGCGCAGCGTCAGGATGTTGTGCATGTTGTGCGTGGCGTTCTCCGCCAGGCACAGCGCCCGCTTGTCCGGGAAGAGGAAGTTCATCTCGGCCGGCGCCTCGGTGCCCGGGGTGAGCTGGAAGACGATCCGTACGCCGTCGAGCGTCTCCTCCTGCCCGGTGGAGGTGATGTCCACGGTGGGCGGGATGAGGGTGATGGTGCCGGTGGAGGTGGTCATGCCCAGACCGGCGCCGATCTGGCCGTCGGGGGCCTTGGGCAGCCGGTCCCCGTACATGAAGACGGCGCGGCGGGTCATGGCGTTGCCGGCGTAGACGTTCTCGCTGACCGCGTGCTCCAGGAAGCCCTCGGGGGCGAGGATCGGCACGCCCTCCTCCGCCCCGCGCGGGAGCACGCCGCGGGCGCCGCCGAAGTGGTCGCCGTGCGAGTGCGTGTAGATCATGCCGGTGACCGGGCGGTCCCCCCGGTGCTCGCGGTACAGCGCGAGCGCGGCGGCGGCGGTCTCGGCGGATATGAGCGGGTCGATGACGATGACCCCGCGGTCTCCCTCGACGAGGGTCATGTTCGAGAGGTCGAGCCCCCGTACCTGGTAGACGCCGTCGGCGACCTCGTACAGACCCTGTTTGGCGGTGAGCTGCGCCTGCCGCCACAGGCTGGGGTTCGCGGTGTCCGGGCACTCGGCCTTCAGGAAGCCGTACGCGTCGTTGTCCCATACGGTGCGGCCTTCGGCACCCTTGACCACGGCGGGCACGAGCGCGCCGATGAATCCGCGGTCGGCGTTCTCGAAGTCGGTCACGTCCTCAAAGGGGAGGGTCTCAAAGGGGAGGGTGGCCATCTCTGGCTCCATTCTGCGGGGGTGTCGACGCCGGACATCGCCTCATCTCAACATCAGACCCGGTTGGGTGCATTTTGGGACGGTCTGCACCACCCCCTGCGGACGGCTCTACGGCGCGGCGACCCGGAGGAGGACCAGCCGGTCGGCCGTGTCCGTGCCGGGCGGGGGCGTCAGGAGCAGGAGGCGCTGGTCGCCCTCCGGGGCGAGCAGCACCTGGCAGTCGAGGTCCACGGGGCCGACGACCGGGTGGATCACCCGCATGCGGCTGTGGCGGCGGACGGCGACCTCGTGGAGTTCCCACAGGGCGGCGAACTCCTCGCTGGCCTCCCGCAGGCGTTCCACCAGACGGGTGGCGGCCGGGTCCGAGGAGCGCCGTCCGACGGCCGCCCGCAGGTCCGCCACGTGGAGGCGGCTGTACTGCTCGTGCTCCCCGGCCGGGTACGCGTCCCGCGCGGCCGGGTCCGCGAACCAGCGCCAGACGACGTTGCGGCCGTGCTCGGACACCGTGCACACGCCGCCCAGCAGGTTGCGGGCCATCTCGTTCTGGGCCAGTACGTCGCCCAGGTCGCTCAGGACCTGCGCCGGAGTTCCGGGCAACGCGTCCAGCAGGTGCAGCAGGCCCGCGCTGACCTGGTCGCCGCCGGCGGTCCGGGCGGCGGGCGGGCGGTGCCCGGCGAGCAGGTGGAGGTGGTCGCGCGCGTCGTCGCCGAGGCGCAGGGCGCGGGCGAGCGCGGACAGTATCTGCGGTGAGGGCTGCGGGCCGCGGGCCTGCTCCAGCCGGATGTAGTAGTCGGCCGACATGCCCGCGAGCCGGGCCACTTCCTCACGCCGCAGCCCGGGGGTGCGCCGCCGCGGCCCGGCGGTGAGGCCCGCGTCCTCGGGGCTCAGTCGCTCGCGCGAGCGGCGGAGGAAGTCGGCCAGTTCAGGGCGGTCGATCGTCATGTGGATCATCCTGCCGGACCGGTCCGGCGCGGCGCGTCCCGCGGCGCATCCAGGGATCGGCGGTCCCAGGTTCGAGGGGGCTCTCCCGTCCCCGGCGGCGCGGCGGCAGTGTGGGCGGAGCCGGAGGGGAGACGCCCCCGGCGCCCGACGCACCAGGAGGAGCAGCCATGTCCACGACCGTCACCGCCGCCGGAGCCACCGTGACCACGACCGTGAGCGCCACCGCGACCACCACTGTGAGCGCCACCGTGCGCGTCGCCGACGCCGAGGTCTCCTACGACCGCACCGGCACGGGCCCCGTGCTCGTCCTCGTCCACGGCACCGGCTCGGGCGGCTCCGCCGTCAACTGGGGGCAGACCCTGCCCCGTTTCACCGGCGACCACACGGTGATCACCCCCGACCTCTCCGGCAGCGACCGCACCACGGACGACGGGGGCCCGCTGACCGTGGAGGGGCTGGCCGCGCAGGTCATCGCCGTCATCGAGGACGCGGGCACCGGGCCGGTGGACCTGCTCGGCTTCTCCATGGGCGCGCCGGTGTCCGCCGCCGTCGCGGCGTTCCGCCCCGACCTCGTGCGCCGGCTGATCCTGGTCGCCGGCTGGGCCCACACCGACGGGGACGAGTACCTGCGCAACCTCTTCACCCTCTGGAAGCAGCTCGGCGCCTCCGACCCGGCCGCCTTCGGCCGCTCCGTCGCCATGACGGGCTTCAGCCGGGGCTTCCTCAACGCGATCGGCCGCGAGCAGGTGGAGCTCCTGATCCCGAACATGCCGCCCACCCCTGGCACCCTGCGCCACGTGGACCTCGACACCCGCGTCGACATCCGCGGCCTGCTGCCGTTCATCGAGGCCGAGACGCTCGTCATCGGGGCCACCCTGGACATCACCGTCCCGGTGGAGAACAGCCGTGAACTGCACGCCGCGATCGCGCACAGCACGTACGCCGAGATCGAGGCCGGGCACGTGGCGTTCTTCGAGAAGGAGGACGAGTTCGTCGAGCTGGTCAGCCGGTTCACCCGCGCGGGCCGGGCGTAGGACCGCCGCGATCCGGGCGCGCCGCTCAGCGCGGCTCAGCGCCGCTCAGCGCAGGTCGAGCCGCATCAGGACGCGGGGATGACCGGCCAGCACCGAGGTGGTGTCGGCAGCGTGGGTGAACCCGGCACGCTCGAAGTTCTTCCGGATCCCGGCGTACGCCATCGTCAGGTCGACCTTGGCACCCTCGTTGTCGAGCGGGTACGCCTCGACCGCCGGCGCTCCGTGGGACCGGGCGAACTCGACCGCACCGGCGATGAGGGCGTGCGAGACCCCCTTCTTACGATGGCCGGGGCGCACCCGGATGCACCACAGCGACCAGACCGGCAGGTCGTCGACGTGCGGGATCTTGCGACTGTGTGCGAAGGAGGTGTCCGAGCGCGGTGCCACGGCGGCCCAGCCGACCGGCTCGTCACCGTCGTAGGCGAGCACTCCCGGAGGGGTCCCGGCCCGGCACAGTCCGGCGACGTACTCACCGCGGTCCGGTCCACGGAGCTCGTTGTTGAGCTTGGACGGGATCCGGTAGCTCAGGCACCAGCAGACGTTGGCCCCGGGTGACTTCGGGCCGACCAGGGTACGGACGTCCTCGAAGACCGAAGCCGGGCGAACTTCAATGGCCATCCCCCCACGATGTCACGGCGGGGTCGATCCCGTGAGGGTGTCGACCAGGGCCTGGGCGAGGACGGTCGCGGCGCCGATCCTCGTGTCCTCCCGCTCGTCGCCGGTGACCTTGCCGATCACCGCGTCGCGCACCGCCTGCGAGATGTCCAGGCCCCCGAACGACTCGGGGAAGGACAGCGCCATCAGGCATACGCCCACGTTCGCGGAGAGGATCGACCGGCCGGCCAGCGCCGGGGTCGTCCGCAGCCGCCCGGCGGCGCGGCACCGCTCCACGGCCGTCAGGAGCAGGGCCTGCGCCTCCCCGATGGCCTGCGGCTTGGCCGCTCCCGCCGGGGTGAACATCAGCCGGTAGAGGTGGGGGTTGCCGAGCGCGAACGCCACGTGGCTGTCCCAGGCCGTGCGCAGGTCCGCCACCGGATCGCCGGTCTGCGGATTGCGCCTCTTGTTGGCGAGGAAGCGCTCGAAGCCGAGGTCGGCCACCGCGGTGAGGAGCCCCTCCTTGTCGCCGAACTGGCGGTAGATCTCCGGCATGCCGACCTTGGCCCGGTCGCAGATGGCCCGGGTGGAGATCACCGCCGCGTCCTTGGTGGCGAGCAGCTCCGCGGTGGCTTCCAGAATGCGCTCTCGAGCCGTTGACATGGCTCCGATGGTAGCAGCGCTAACAGATCCGACCTGGGGGTCAGGGCTTGCAGCGACAAGACATCATGGAAATTCGTAATCATCGATTACGGGTTGTGTTAGCGTTGCAAACATCTGCCCGTAAGCGTCGGCGGGGAGTGCCCACGGAGACGCGATGGAGCCGCCATGGAGACGTCATGGAGACCTGTGGACACCGGTTGGACCTCGATTCCGCGCCCCTGGGGCCCGTCGAGCGGCTGATCGTGATCGTGCTCTTCGAGGGCGTGGACCTGCTGGACGTCACCGGGCCTCCGGAGGTGTTCTCCCTGGTCCCGCGGGAGACGGACGACGCGGCCGGATACCGGGTCGCCCTGGCCGCGCGGACGCTCGACCCCGTCACCACCTCGGCCGGGGTGCGCATCCTGCCGGACCTGACCTTCCACGAGGCCGCCGCGCGGAGCATCGACACGCTCCTGGTGCCCGGCGCCGTCGAGCTGGACGCCGAGCGCCGCGTCCGCGCCCTCACCGACCCGGAGGTCGTCGACTGGGTGCGGACGCTCGCCGCGCGCACGCGCCGGGTGGCCTCCGTCTGCGTGGGGGCGCACCTGCTGGCCGCGGCCGGGCTGCTCGACGGCAAGCGGGCCACCACCCACTGGTCCACCGCGGAGCAGCTCGCCGCCGACCACCCGGCGGTCGAGGTGGACGCCGACCCGGTCTTCATCCGGGAGGGCGAGGTGTGGACCGGCGCCGGGATCAGCGCCTGCCTGGACCTCTCGCTCGCCCTGGTGGCCGAGGACTTCGGCGAGGCCGTCGCCCTGCGCGTGGCCCGGCAGCTCGTGATGTACCTGAAGCGGCCGAGCGGGCAGAGCCAGTTCAGCGTCCCGCTGGAGCCCGTCTCGGCGACGCGGCGCGGCGAGGACCTGCGGCACTTCATCGGGCGGCACCTCGGCGACCGGCTCAGCCTGGCCGACATCGCCGCGTACGCGCACGTCAGCGAGCGGCAGTTGGCGCGGATCTTCAAGTCCGAGCTGGGCATGACCCCGGCCGCCTACATCGAGTCGGCCCGCGTGGAGCTGGCGCGCAACCGGCTCGAAGCCACGGATGCCACGCTCGAACGCATCGCCTCCACCTGCGGGTTCGGCACCGCCGACACCCTCGTCCGGGCGTTCCGCCGCACGCTCGGCACCACGCCGACGGAGTACCGGCTCCGCTTCCGGACCGCCGCGGGCTGAGCCGGCACCTTGCTACGCGGCCCCGCGCGCGGCCGGGTCGAGGGAGTCGACGTCCTCCATGAAGCTGAGCATCCGGGCGTTGACCAACTCGGGGTGGTCGATCTGCGGGCCGTGCCCGGTCGCGGAGACGATCTCGGCGCGGGCGCCGGGGATCACCCGCGGCACCCGCTCCAGCTGGCGCTTCGGGTGCACGAGCAGGCTCCGCTTGCCCATGATCAGGTAGAACGGCGTCCGGATCGTGCCCAGTTCCGCGTCCGACAGCGGCAGTGGGGCGGGCCGCCGGATCCGGAAGGCGCGGACGCTCGCCTGGATCATCGCGCGCAGTTCGGGGACGACCAGGACCGGCTGCTCCAGCCACTTGGCCAGGCGGGGCCGCAGCGCCTTGGGGGCGTAGGTCGCGAAGAGGCTGGCGAAGATCCACACGAAGAAGCGCAGGCCCACCTTCTCCAGGCCGCCCGGGTCCAGGGCGGTGACCGAGGCTAGCCGGCCGGGGCGCAGGTGCGCCTGGTTGATGACCAGCCAGCCGCCGTAGGAGGAGCCGACCAGGTGGACCCGGTCCAGGCCGAGCGCGTCGAGGGCCTCGTCCATCCACTGGGCCGCGCGCTCGGGCTGCCACATCGGCTCGCGCTGGACGCTGCGGCCCGGATCGCCGGGCGTGTCGAGGGCGTAGACGGGCCGATCGGCGCTGAGGGCCGCGGTGTTGGGGTACCACTGGGCCGAGCAGCCGCCCGAGCCGTGGATCAGGACGACGGGCGTACGGGCCTCCGCCGCCGGGTCCGCGGGGCCGTACCGGTAGACGTGCGTGGTCCCGAAGCTCGTCTCCACGTCCGTCTCCGAGCGGGCGGGGGAGCCCAGCGCGTAGAGGGCGTCGCAGGCGGCGAAGTAGCGGTCGCGCAGCTCGTCGCTCACGTAGCGGCCGATGTCGCGGCGTACACGGGGCACGCTCTCAGGTGTAGGGGTCTCGGGCACGGGGGCACCTCCTGGAGGATCGAGGATCCGTTCTTCGTGATACGACCGTACCATGATGTTGATACGACGGTACCATGAAAACGAGCCGTGGGATCATCACCGACGGGCACCGACGGGCGGAGACACCAGAACATGCCGAAACGCGTGGACCACGAGGAACGGCGCACCCAGATCGCCGAGGCACTCATCCGCGTCGCCGGACGGCGCGGGCTGCACGCGGTCGGCATGCGCGACGTGGCCGCCGAGGCGGGGGTCTCCCTGCGCCTCGTCCAGTACTACTTCCAGACCAAGGAGAAGCTGCTCTTCTACGGGCTCCAGCACCTGACCGACCGCTTCACCGCGCGGGTGGCCGCCCGCCTCGCCGCCGCCGGCCCCGATCCCGGCCCGCGCACCACCATCGAGGCGCTGCTGCTGGCCTCCCTGCCGACCGACGAGGAGAGCCGCACCTTCCACCTCCTCTACAGCTCCTACTCGATCCTGTCCGTGACCGACGAGGCGCTCGCCGCCCAGCCCTTCATCGACAACCCCGACGCCGCCGAGAACGCGGTGGCCGGGCTGATCGGCCGGGCCCAGGAAGCCGGCCTGGCCGACCCGGACGCCGACGCGCGCACGGAGGCGATCAGCCTGCTCGCCATGGCGGCGACCATGGGCACCAGCATCCTGGTCGGCCAACGGGGCCCCGAGTCCGCCGTCGCGGTGCTGCGCCACCACCTGGACCGGATCTTCAGGACGGGCACACGGAGTCCCGGAACCGACGCTCCCCCGTCGTGAGGTAGAAGGCGCACGGGGTGATGTTCGACGGCATGCCGGCCGTCAGGGGCTGCGCGGCGCGGTCCGCGGCCACCGCCCGCTCGTACCCGGAGACGTCCTTCGCCAGGCCACGTCGTTGCAGATGACCGTTCCTAGCCAGTGTGCAGGAGTGAATCTTGGACCCACTGGTGCGTACTGGGCGCATCCCGAACGGTTTTGGATGCACTGGGTCCCCGCTTTCTCTTCCCGCCCGGCGTCGGCTCTCCATGAAGCCGGTCCGTGGTGGGTGGGCGGTTTCCGTCACGCCCCCGGGTGCCTGGTCCGGCCTGGACGGTCCGATGCCCCACACGATCACTCCGGTCGTGTGGGGGCGGTGCCGTCCGACGCCGGATCGGGTGTCCGAGGGCGCGTCGTCCGATCGCGATACCAGCGGCATCGTGACGAGACATCTTGCGGCGGGGGGTGACCAGCGGTTTCTGCCAGTGCTGGCCTCCCCACTTGGAGGTGTAGGCCGGGTCGACCGCCACGATCGACAGTCCCTGCTCAGCGGCCATCGATGCGAGCCGGGCTTTGATCTTGCCGGTCGGGATGCCGGAGATGAGCTGCCGGAACCGTTTCCTCCGGCCGTGCTTCTCGCGGGTCTTCTCAGCGGTGAAGTCGAGGTCTTCGATCGCTACGGACTTGACGCCGACACCTTTCGCCCAGTGCAGCAGCTTCGTGATGGCATGGCGGATCTGCGCATCTCGGTGATCAGCGGTGCCGGACAGGTCGTAGGGGAAGCAGTGCGGCTCGCCGACGGGGTTGCCGTGCGGGTCGAGCCGGTAGGCGGCGAAGTGGCCAGCATTGATGTCGACGCCGATCATGCCATTCGCGCGGGCGGTGGCGAGGGGCACGGTCTGGACGATGGGGTGTTGCCAAGCTGCGGTCAGGTACCAGCGGTCTCGTGTGACGTCTAGGTGGATGCGGTAGGCGACGGCTCGGTTCGCTTCGATGCGCTCGGCCCATTCCGCGCCCCGGTGGGCGAAGGCGATCCGGCAGGCGAGGACGTACCGGCCATGCCTGGCGTTGGCCAGGTGGGCGAGCCGGGCCGGGAGCTTGATACTGACTTCACCGTCAGGGCTGACACGGATCGTCTCGTTCCCGAACCGCTTCCCGGACTCGCCATCAGCGGCGAGAAACCAGCGTGCGGCTTCCCAGCGGGCACGCCACTGCTCCTCGCTGAGCTGAGCCTTGTCCAGGTTGTGCCGGGTGTTCGCCAGCCGCTTCCCACCCCGGACCACCCGGACCCGACCCGCCCGCCAGTCCGTGAGAGCGGCTTCATGGCGGGCCTCCAGGGCGACGAGACGGCGGGACTTGTTGAACCACTCGGTCTTGGAGCGGTAGCCGCCCGCGGCCCGCTTGGTGCCCTTCTCCCCGATCGGTAGGGCCAGGCGGTGGCGCAGTGTGCGGATGCCGGCGTCGAGCTTCTGGATGTGCGCGGCCTGGCAACGGCGGGCGAGTGCCCACTGATTGTGGCTGGCCTTGGTGATCGCTCCGGCGATCCGCGACGACGACTCCCCCGTCAGCCCCCGCTTACGGGCCGCCCACGTATCGGTGGAATGGTCGGGGCCGTCCGCGCACCGCTGCTTGAGGTCGCTGGAAGCCAGGGCGCCCTGGTGCGCGCCGACCAGCCGCAGAACCCTCTCGTCCTCGGCACACAGGCGCTTGAGGCGGTCGCGTACCGCCACACCCGACGGACCGAGCGCCACAAACGAGGGAGCGATCGCACGCAGCCTCTTGACCGGATCAGCCATCACTGCCCTCACGGAACCAGCGATGCACACCTTGGGCACGTACACCACGTGCCCTCGCCGACTCCTTGAGATCCATACAGACGACCGTAACGACAGTCACCCAAATAGACCATCACTCACAAGAGTGGGCCAAAGAACCAGCAGTTCCCCACCCCCGCCCGGCCCCTCGTCACACCACCACGACCGCCACCGCCGCCGCACCCATCAGTACGGCGGCGGTGTGGATGGCCGCATGGCCGTAGTCACCCGACCAGAGGTGGCGGGCCAGGCCGCCGATGGCGGTCAGGCCCGCGATGATGCCGACCTGCGCGAGCAGGGTGACGGTGATGAAGGGGCTCAGCAGCAGGATCACGGAGTTGAGCCAGAACGGGGCTGCGCCCGTCCAGCCCCGCCACTCCCGCAGTTCCCGCCACTGCTGCCCGTACGGGCGGTGTGGCCGGCGCGGCCCCTCCCGGCGCTCTTTGGGTCTTCGGTGGTCCCCGAGCCCTCGGGTCGCCGTCGTCACCGCGCCGCCACCAGCCTCTCAGTCACTTGCACGCAAGACGTCAACTCGCAGGCTGTACAGCCTCCTTGGGTGTCCGGGCCGGGACAAGGGCCCGTTCGGCAAGAAATCCGAAAGCCAGGCCGAAAGTGGTCCACATCGCTGCCTGGATGGCGAGCGAGGCGAGCCGGAACTGCCAGACGAGCGCCGCCGGGAAGCCCGTCGGCACCTCGTTGATGCCGGGCAGGAACGCGTACGCGATGCCGACGGCCGCCACGAAGGCGAGCGAGGCGGTGACCGAGGCGTTCCAGTTGCCCAGGCGCGGCGCGAGGCGCCGGCCCAGGATCAGCGCGGCCGCCGCGAGCAGCAGGCCGAGCGCGAGCATCAGGACGTAGAGGGTGGTCCGCTGGGCCGAGGTCTCGGGGTCCCCGACGGCCGGCGGGTTGGCGGGGTACTTGAAGAACGGCACCAGGGTGACGGTGACGAACAGCCCGCCGGAGACGAGCAGCGCGGTGGCCCGGGGGCCGAAGCGGCCGATCCGGCCCAGGGCGTAGCAGTAGACGAGCGCGGCGATGCCACCGAGCGCGATCCCGTAGAGCAGGGTTCCGGTGCCCAGCCCGGCCGTGGCCTGGAGGGCCCGGCTGACCGGGGCGGCCTCGCCGCCGTGGTCGTGGGCTCCGGCTTCCTCGATGGCGATCGCCGCGTCGACCTGGGATTCACCGAGGAAGTACGCGACGAAGAACGCGGCGACTCCGGCGAGCAGGCCGGCGAGCATGCCCCGGACGAGGAGCACGCGGGGGGAAATGGGGTTCATGAAGTTTTCGGTCCCTTGCGGATCGGTGGATCAGTGGCAGGGGAAGCCGAGGAGGTGGCGGCCGTCGTGCATCCACTCGTGCACGGTGTCGCCTTCGAAGATCGCGGTGGCGCCCTGCTCGGCGCCGACGAGGTAGAGCAGGACCAGCATCAGGACGCCGGCGAACAGCGCCCAAGGGGCCAGGGTGGAGAGCGAGATGGGTGCGACGGCCAGCGGGGCGGCAGTCGTGGGCACGGCGGAGTCGGCCATGGCAGGAACCTCCAGAGGGAACACGCGTCCCGGTCAGTGGTGCTTGCGACGACGGTGGCGGGTCTGACTTTCCTCCCCCTCCGGGAGGATTCACAGTGGCGCGACCGTGCCGGATTCTCAACCGGACTTCCGTCATACCGTCGTCTTGTCGTCCGCCACCGTACCGCTCTTTATGGCGGCCTTACAGGGTCGTCTCAGGAGGGCTCCGTCTCACCGTCGTCCCGCCAGTCGATGGCGCCCGTCGGCGGCGCCAGTCGACGGCATCAGTCGACGGCATCAGTCGATGGCGTCGAGCACCTCGCCCAGGTCGACGAACTTGAAGCCGGTCGCCTCGCGGTCGCCGTCACCGGGGGTTTCCCGGCCGTCCTGGACGACGAGCAGGCCGCGCGGGTAGCGCGTGCCGAGGGGGGCGTTGAGGGCGGCGGCGCCGTCGCAGACCTCGGAGCCGTCGAGGGTGGCGGAGGCCGCGGTGATGCGGAAGGCACCCTCGAACTCGTTGCGGTCGTCGCGCTCGCGGTCATAGGCGACGAAGGTGTCGTCGCCCTGGCTGGAGGCGAGCAGGTAGCCGTCGCCGTCGGCTTCGGTGACCAGGGTCAGGCCTTCGACGTCGGCCTTCAGCCGCTTGCCGCCGTAGCCGGGATCGGCGCCGGGCGCGCACTCCTCGGTCTCCTCGTCGTAGGTGCCGGGCACTCCGTACTCGCGCACCTTGTCGATCAGCTTCGGCGTGCCGGTGAGGCCCGCGTCGATGCGCCAGATCCCGACGTCCTCCTGCCCCGCGTACAGGGTGCCGTCCGCGGGGTCGACGACCATGCCCTCGACCTGCGGCAGCTCGCCCGGCTCGGCGCAGGGCGTCCAGGCGGCGCCGTTCGGCAGGCGGAAGGAGGACGGCAGGTCGAGCGTGCGCACCTGGCGGTAGTCGACCGTGCCGGCGGGGGTGGCGACCAGCTCCAGCAGGGCGATCCGGGTGCGGTTGCGCTGGCTGACCACCGCGTAGGACCGGCCGGTCTTCCGGTCCGTCCAGGTGGCCAGGCCGTACGCGGTCTTCTGCTCGTTGATCTCGGCCTGGTCTGCGGAGAAGACCGGGCGCGCCGCCGGGTCGGTGACGTCGGTGAGCGGGCCGCCGGGGCGGTCGCGGTCGATCCGGTAGATCCGCAGGCGGTCGTTGCCCCGGTCGCTGACCACCGCGACATCGGCGCGCCCGGCGCCCAGGCGCAGGCCGTTGACCAGGTCGACGTTGTTGAAGCGGCCGGGTGCGTCGTCGGCGCCCGGTCCAGCCGGGGCGGGCAGCGACTGCACCTGCCGGGCCTCCAGGTCGTAGACCCGCAGACCGCCCTGCTTGGCGGTTGCGATCACCAGGCTGCGGCCCGGGTCGGCGGCGTTGCGCCAGATCGACGGGTCATCGGCGTTGGCGTCGCCGCCGGCCTCGTCGTCGTACAGCGGCGCGGTCTCGGCCCGGGGCCGGATGCCGCTGATCGAGGAGGCTTGCGCCGGGAGCGCGACGGACGCGGCGAGTGCGGTGCAGAGCACGAGTGCGGAGGCGCGGGCGGCCGAACGTAGGGTCAATGTTCTTCCTTTGCAAGGGTTTTGCCCTGAAGGAAAGACGCTCGCCGGGTCGCTTGTCATGTCCGCGCCCGACAGGTGGCCGACGGTTGAACGCGATGCGAAACCCCGGGACAATCAGACGGTGCATCCCACCGTCGCACGAGTACGGCTCGTGACACCACCGTTGGACGAAGCGGCGCGCCTGCACCGATTCCCTTACGGGGACCCGTGCCCGGGGCACGAGGGGCTGCGCGGCCAGGATCACGGCGTCTGGGCCGGGCGGGCCATGGAGGACGTGGCCGGGGAGGATCCCGACGGGCTGCGGCGGTGGATGAGCGACACCTCGTACGCGCCTCCGGGCGGCGGTGAGTCGGTGGAGGCGCTGATCACGCGGGTCGGCGCGCACCTGGGCGCGCTGGCGCCGGGCACGCACCGGGTGGTGGTCGGGCAGGGCGTCGTACGGGCGGCCGTGGTGTGGGCCCTGGAGCTGCCCGCGGCGGCCTTCTGGCGGCTCGACGTGCGGCCGGAGTCCGTGACGACCCTGACGGGCCGCGCCGGCCGCTGGAACCTCCTCGTGGGCCGGCCGGAGGATCCGCCGGGCAGGGCCTGACCCACCGGCTCACTCACCGCCGCCGCCTCCTCCTCCTCCTCCTCCGCCACCGCCACCGCCACCGCCCCCGCTCCCGCCACCGTCGTAATGTGTGCCCGCATGCGGGCCGGGACCGGGGTCGGCGTCCATGCGCGGGAACCTGCGCCCCGACGTCGGGCCCCGGCCGCTGCGCCTCGGAGTCGGGCCGGGACGGGGTGGAGCCGCCTGCGGGGGCCGACCGGGCGTCGCACCGTCCCCTCCCGGAGCGTGGCGCTTTCGACGAAGACGTACGCCGGCATGCGCGGGTCGCGCTCGGCCTGCTGGAGGTGTCGCCGACCCGCACGGGTCACGTGACGGTCCGCGCCCTCCACCAGGCCCCAAGTGGCCAGCCCACGGCCGATCTCCTCGACCTCCCGGGAGCGTTGCAGGCCGGCGCGTACGGCGTTGATGCTCATGGTGCGCCCGCAGAACGCGAACACGGCACGCTCGACCGCATGCCCGGGCAGCTCCCCGTCCACCGTACGCACCTGCGAGGCGTGCACCACGAGCAGCCCGCGCCGGTTCAACGCGATGACCGCGCTGTCCACCACCCGCCGCGCCCCGCCCGCCAGGAACGCGACGTCATACACATCCAGAGTCCGCGTCTCGCCCGAGCCCCTCACGATCCACCGGAACACCCACCCCATACCAGACCCGCCCCCGCTTCGGCCCACTTCACCTGTCGGCAGTGTCACCTGACAGCGCAGCGCCCAACCCTCTTCCCGCCATCTCAGAGCAACACGTGAGCTTCATGGCGAAGGGGGTCGGGCCGGGAACGCGGAACGGCCCGGACCCCGCGACGCGGTCCGGGCCGAACTTCCAGGGGTGGAGCGGGCGTTAGGCCACGATCCAGTCGCTCGTCGCGATGACCGGCTGCACGCCGTCGCGGTGCACGGTGCCCTCGATGAGGCCGTACATGCGGTCGGCCGCGAAGTAGACCTCGTTGTCGTTCTTGAGGCCGAAGGGCTCCAGGTCGACGAGGAAGTGGTGCTTGTTGGGGAGGTTGAGGCGCACCTCGTTGACCTTGGGGCAGTTGTCGAGCACGCGCTCGGCCATCTGGTTCAGGGTCTGCTGCAGGGAGTACGAGTAGGTCTCCGCGAAGGCTTCCAGCATGTTCTTGCGGACCTTCTTGTACGACTGGTCCCAGTCGTACTCGGCGTCGTCGGCGGCGAGCGCCGAGTGCGCCCAGCGCGCGGTGACCTTGGTCGCCAGGATGCGGTCGTACGCCTCCTGCAGCGTCGTGTACTTGTCCTTGATGAAGCCGTGGAACTCGGAGTTGGTCGAGTTCATCACGGTCAGGTCCTTCAGACCCGAGATCACCTGGAGGCCGGTGGTCTCGCTGTACGTGATCTGCGCGGTGCGCACCTCGGTGCCCTTGAGGGCGAAGGAGTGCTGCTCCTTGCGCGTGGGGACCGGGATCCGCTCCCAGGCGTACTCCTCGACGCGGATCTGCGCCTCGCGGATCGGGGCCTGGGAGGAGACGAAGTGCTTGGCGAGCAGGATGCCGAACGCCTCGGGGGAGGCGACGCCGTGCTCCTTGGAGAAGGCGTACACCGTGTTCTTGGTGGTGTCCGTGGGCAGGCAGTTGGCGTTGTCACCGGTGAGGTGGACGTCGCGGAACTCGCCCCGCAGCGCGACGGAGACGTTGAGGTCGCGGATCTCGTGCCAGGAACCGTCGCTGCCCTTGCGGGTGACCTTGACGATGCGGTTCTCGGCCTTGCCGTACTGGTTCTGGGCGAGGATGTGCTTGCTCATGCGCTGTCTTCCTTCGGGTACTCGGGAACACGGAGTCCGGTCGTCTGGATCCCGTACGCCCGGCGTCCGGCGGACGCGCAGCCCGCCCCCCGCCGTTCGGTCACGCCGATTCCTCGCGTGGACCGCCCCGGGACTGACGTGCATCCCGGTCCGTAGGTGCCTGTTGATTCCAGCACGTTCACATGCCGTTCGTAAGGGAGCGAATCCTCCGAGAACAGGCACCCACGGATTGGGCAACCGTACGATCTGCGCAGGTCAGACCGTGTGAGCGTCGGCCACCGTCAGGGCCTCGTCGATGATCCGCAGCCCCTTCTCCGCGTCCTCGGCCGACACGTTGCAGGGCGGCGCGACGTGGATGCGGTTCCCGGCGAGCAGCGGCCACAGCCCGGCCTTCTTCAGGGCCGCCCCGAACTCGGCCATCGGCGCGTTGTCGGCCCCGGCGGCGTTGTACGGGACCAGCGGCTCGCGCGTCTCCTCGTTCCGTACGAGCTCCAGGGCCCAGAACGTGCCCAGCCCGCGGACCTCCCCGACGGACGGGTGGCGTTCGGCGATGGCGGCCAGGCCCGGCCCGAGCAGCTCCGCGCCGGTGCGGGCGGACTGCTCGACGACGCCCTCCTCCTCCATGACGTTGATCGTCGCGACGGCGGCGGCGCAGGCCAGCACGTGCCCGGAGTACGTCAGCCCGCCCGGGTAGGGCCGGCGGGCGAAGGTCTCCGCGATGGCGGCCGAGATGGCGACCCCGCCGAGGGGGACGTATCCGCTGGTCACGCCCTTGGCGAAGCAGATGAGGTCGGGGGTGACGTCCCAGTGCTCGGAGGCGAACCACTTACCCGTGCGGCCGAAGCCGACCATGATCTCGTCGAGGATGAAGACGATGCCGAAGCGGTCGCAGAGCGCGCGGACGCCGGCCAGGTAGCCGTCGGGGTGCACGAGCACGCCGGGGGCGCCGCCGACGGTCTCCAGGATGATCGCGGCGATGGACTGCGGGCCCTCGAAGACGATGGTGTCTTCCAGGTGGCGCAGCGCGCGCTCGCACTCCTCGGCGGGGTCGGCCGCGTAGAAGGGCGAGCGGTAGGCGAAGGGGCCCCAGAAGTGCACGACGCCGGCGGTGGCGGTGTCGTTGCCGAAGCGGCGCGCGTCCCCGGTGAGGTTGATCGCGGTGGAAGTGGCCCCGTGGTACGAGCGGTACGCGGAGAGCACCTTGGGGCGGCCGGTGTGCACCCGGGCCATGCGGACGGCGTTCTCCACGGCCTCGGCGCCCGCGTTGGTGAAGAAGATCTTGTCGAGGTCGCCCGGGGTGCGCTCGGCGATCAGCCGGGCGGCCTCGGAGCGCACGTCGACGGCGAAGCCGGGTGCGACGGTGCAGAGCTTGCCGGCCTGCTCGGCGATGGCCGCGGCCACCTTCGGGTGCTGGTAGCCGATGTTCGTGTAGACGAGGGCGCTGGAGAAGTCGAGGAAGCGGTTGCCGTCGTAGTCCCAGAAGTAGGAACCCTCGGCACCGGCCACGGCGAGCGGGTCGATGAGCTCTTGGGCCGACCAGGAGTGGAAGACGTGACTGCGGTCGTCGGCCTTCACGGTGGCCTTGGCGGAGGTGGCCGGTGTGGCGGCGTCGCGTGCGTCGGCTTCTGCGTTCATATTCCGAGGGTAGTTGTCCACGATGTGGAATCCGGTGGGGATGGGGCCGGAGCCGGCCGGGGCGGTGTCGGAGCCGGGTCCGCGCCGGGGCGGAGCCGGGTCAGACGACGTGCCGGCCGCCGTCGACGGTGAGCACGTCGCCGGTCGTGTAGGCGGCGTCGACCAGGTAGAGCGCGGCGTCGGCCACGTCCTCCGGGGTGCCCACGCGGCGCAGCGGGGTGTTCTCCGTGATCCACTCCCGCGAGCTCTCCCAGACCTGGTCCTCGCCTTCGTACCAGGGTGTGTCGATCAGGCCGGGTGCGATCGCGTTCACCCGGACGGCGGGTCCGAGCTGGGAGGCCAGCAGCCGGGTCATGTGGTTGACCGCGGCCTTGCTCACGGCGTAGGGGATCGAGCTGCCGAGCGCGCGGGCCGCGGAGACCGAGGAGATGTTGATGATCGAGCCCGCCCCGGAGCCGTTCGCCTCAGACGCCCGCAGGTGGGGGGTGGCGGCGGTGATCATCTGCCAGGTGCCGATGACGTTGACCTCGAAGATCTCGCGCCAGGCGTCGGCGTCGGCCGCGTCCAGGTCGCCCAGGGGGATGAACCGGGTGACGCCCGCGTTGTTGACCAGGATGTCGAGCCGTCCGTACGCGTCGATCGCCGTCCGGACGATCCGCCGCGCGTCGTCGGCGTCCGCGACGTCGCCCCGTACTTGAAGTGCTCTCCCGGCTGAGTCCGGGAGATTCCTGCCTACCTCGCGGCAGCGGGCTTGACGCGCTTCGCGCGCCTGACGACTGCCCTTCCGGCAGCCGGGACGAGCGCGAGGCCCATCCGGTACAGGTGCAAGACGTTGCGGGCCGCGTTGCGGTCGGCGTTGCCCGACCAGCCGCAGTCCGGGTTCTTGCACACGAACACGGCCTGGGACTCCCTACTGCCGGGCGTGGTGCGGCCGCAGACGGAGCAGCGCCGGGAGGTGCCGGGGGCGGGAACCTTGACCAAGGTGCCGCCGTGCCGGGCGGTCTTGTACGTCAGTATGGCGACCGTCCGGCCCCATGCCTCCCCGCTGATGGAGCGGTTCAGCCCGGATTTCTGGGCGACGTTCTTCCCCGGCGCCTCGATGGTTCCCTTGGCGGACTTGACCATGTTCGTGATGGTGAGTGCTTCGACCACGACCGTGCCGTAGGTGCGGGCGATGGTGGTGGTCGTCTGGTGCTGCCAGTCCAGGGCTCTGCGCTTGGCTTTCGCGCGGAGTCCTGCGATCTGGTCGTAGGTGCGGTGCAGCCGGCGGCTGGTGCGCTCGCCGGGCTTGCGGTGTGCCTTGCGCTGGGCGGCGCGCTGCTCCAGACGCAGGAGGTTCGCCTGCTCCTTGCCGGTCAGCCACTCGCCGTGCTCGTAGGTTTCGCCGTCGGAGAGGGCTATGGGGACGGTGACGCCCACGTCGATGCCGATGTCAGGCCCCTGGTGGCGGTCGGGCTTGGCCTCCAGGGCCTGGACGCGGAAGGCGATGTGCCAGCCCAGCGCGTCCTTGACCAGCCGGGCCCCGGTGATCCGGTTCTCCCCGTTGGCGTGCTTGCCAACGGGCAGGTCCTTGGTCCACCGGAAACGGACCCGGCCCACCTTGGGAATATTGGCCATTCCCCAGCGGCGATGCACACGTGTGATGTTCAGGTCACGGCCCTGCGGAATGTCCACGGACATCACCGTGCGGAACCGGCCCTTGAAATTGGGGGCGTCGGCGTGGCCGTCCCAGCAGTTCTTCCATGCCTGGAAATACGTCTTGAGTACTGCTTGCGCTGCCTGGGCCGGAAGAACAGCAAGAAAGTCAATTTCCTCGCGGCCCTGCCGGATCGCAGCATCCGCATTCGCCAGAGTCCGCTTATCCTTCGGCATCATCTGCCACCAGGCGTGCAGGCAGTTCCACATAGTGCGGGCCGCGTGCGCCTGACCGTCAGTCTTCAACACCTCGGCAGGCGACAGCGCGAGCCGGGCACGGTGCCCGAACTGCCGCTTGACCAGGGTGCCTTGACTCACGATCCGGAACCTAGCAGGGGTTTACGTCACCGCGCTGGAACCCTCATCCCGATGTCAGAACCAGTCGCCACGTTTTCTACAACCTGCACGTTCACTTGGTTTTCGCCACCAAGTACAGGCGGAAAGCGTTCGTTCAACGGGGAACAAGACCACGTGCACCTGCTCGTGCACTACCCGCCGAAAGCCCAGCTCGCAAGAACCAGCAGCGCCCCCTCTGACCGTCACCACACAAGCGCAGAGCACTCCGGCGCGCCGCGCCTCCGACCCAAGGATGGCCTTCCCGGCGCCGGGAAGGGCGCAGCACTGGCCAAGATCAGAGGTAGACCGCGTCGGACAGTTCGGCGGCGAGCGCCTTGACCGCGCTCTCGCTGCGCGCCGAGTTCAGGACCACGCGGATGCCGGCCGCGGCCAGCCTGCGGGCGATGCCGGCGCCGATGCCGGAGGAGGACCCGGTGATCAGGGCGACACGACTCTCGGACATGGCATTCCTCCTGGCAGGGGCCGGCTTTCCACGTACGGACGCCCGGAGCATAACGCGAATATCGCATACCGGAAAAGAATTTCCAATATACGGAATTCGATCTTCCACCCTCCGGGGCTTTATCGCCACACACCAGGCATATCGGCACACATCCACTTACCCTGAGCGAACGGCACGTCCACCCGCGTTAGGGACCCGTCAAGGCCGCGCCACCGGGCGTATGGGCCCCGTCAAGGAAGCCTGTGAGGAGCCGAAAAGGCGTTCCACTCAGAGGTGTCCTGAAAACGCCCGCCCTCGAACCCTCCGGGAGCTCACGATGGCCGATCTGGCCTTCGTCGTCACCACGATCGCGGTCTTCGCGCTGGTGGTCCTCGTCGCCAAGGGGGTGTCCAAGCTGTGAACGCCGAAAACGTCATCGGCCTGCTGGTCGCCGTCGCGCTGTTGGGTTACCTCGTCGTCGCCCTCGTCTTCCCGGAGAGGTTCTAGCGCCGATGAGTCCCGTCCTCGCCGGGGTGCTCCAGCTGCTCGCGCTCGTCGCGGCCCTGGCCCTCGCCTATCGCCCCCTGGGCGATTACATGGCCCACGTCTACTCCTCGAAGAAGCACTACGCCCCCGAGAAGTGGATCTACAAGGCGGTCGGCGCCAACCCGAACGCCGAGATGCGCTGGCCGGCCTACCTGCGCTCGGTCCTCGCCTTCTCGGCGGTGAGCGTCCTCTTCCTCTACCTGCTCCAGCGCCTGCAGGGCCACCTGCCCGGCTCGCTCGGCTTCGTCTCCATCAAGCCGGACCAGGCCTTCAACACGGCCGCCTCCTTCGTGTCGAACACGAACTGGCAGTCGTACGCCGGTGAGCAGGCCATGGGCCCGCTCGTCCAGACCGGCGGCCTGGCGGTGCAGAACTTCCTCTCCGCCGCCGTGGGCATGGCCGTCGCCGCGGCCCTCGTACGGGGCTTCGCGCGCTCCCGCACCGGCGAGCTCGGCAACTTCTGGTCCGACCTCGTGCGCGGCACCGTCCGCATCCTGCTCCCGCTGGCGGTGATCGCCGCGGTCGTACTGGTGGCCTGCGGGGTCATCCAGAACTTCTCCGGCATCCACGAGGTCGGTCAGTTCTTGGGCGCGAAACAGCAGTGGAACGGCGGGGCGGTCGCCTCGCAGGAGGCCATCAAGGAACTCGGGACGAACGGCGGCGGCTACTTCAACGCCAACTCCGCCCACCCCTTCGAGAACCCGACCCCCTTCTCGAACCTCTTCGAGATCTTCCTGATCCTCCTCATCCCCTTCTCCCTCACCCGCACCTTCGGCCGGATGATCGGCTCGGTCCGCCAGGGCTACGCGATCCTCGCCACGATGGTCACCATCTGGCTCGGCTTCACCGCCCTGATGATGTGGACGGAATTCGGCCACCACGGCCCGGCTCTCCAGGCCGCGGGCGGCGCGATGGAGGGCAAGGAAGCCCGCTTCGGGATCGGCGCGTCCGCGATCTTCTCGGTCGCCACGACGCTGACCTCGACCGGCTCCGTCAACTCCTTCCACTCCTCCTACACCGGCCTCGGCGGCGGGATCCAGCTGCTGGGCATGCAGCTCGGCGAGATCGCGCCCGGCGGCGTCGGCTCCGGGCTCTACGGCATGCTGATCATGGCGATCATCGCGGTGTTCATCGCCGGCCTGATGGTCGGCCGCACCCCCGAGTACCTGGGCAAGAAGATCGGCACCCGCCAGATCAAGTTCGCCGCCTGCTACATCCTCATCACCCCGGCCCTGGTCCTCGGCTTCACGGCCCTGGCGATGGCCCTGCCCACCCCCGGGCACTCGATGTCCAACGGCGGCGCGCACGGCTTCTCCGAGATCCTCTACGCCTACACCTCGGCCGGCAACAACAACGGCTCGGCCTTCGCGGGCCTGAACGCCAACACCCAGTGGTTCAACACGACCACCGGTCTGGCGATGCTGCTCGGCCGCTTCCTGCCCATGGTCTTCGTCCTGGCCCTGGCGGGTTCGCTCGCCGAACAGCAGCCGGTCCCGGCGACGGCGGGCACCCTGCGCACCGAGAAGCCGCTGTTCACCTTCCTGCTCGTCGGCACGATCATCATCGTCACGGGCCTCACCTACTTCCCGGCCCTGGCGCTGGGCCCGCTCGCCGAAGGGCTCGCCTCATGAGCACCGTCACCCCCACCCGAGCCCCGCACGGGGACCTGCCCAGCGGTCACAAGCCCGAGAAGGCCAAGATCGGCGGCGGGATCTTCGACCCGAAGCAGCTGCTGAAGTCCTTCCCGGACGCGGTGCGCAAGCTCGACCCCCGCGTGATGGTCAAGTCGCCGGTCATGTTCGTGGTGCTGATCGGTTCCGTACTGACCACCGCGCTGGCGATCTCCGACCCCGGCAACCTCTTCGGCTGGGCGATCACCGCCTGGCTGTGGCTGACCACGATCTTCGCCAACCTCGCGGAGGCGGTGGCCGAGGGCCGGGGCAAGGCCCAGGCCGACACCCTGCGCAAGGCCAAGACCGACACCGTCGCCCGCCGCCTGAACGGCGCCGTCGAGGAGCAGGTGCCGGGCACGGATCTCCGTATCGGCGACCTGGTCGTGTGCGAGGCCGGGGACATCATCCCCGGCGACGGTGACGTCGTCGAAGGCGTCGCGTCCGTGGACGAATCGGCGATCACGGGTGAATCGGCCCCGGTCATCCGCGAGTCGGGCGGCGACCGCAGCGCCGTCACCGGCGGCACCAAGGTGCTCTCCGACCGGATCGTCATCAAGATCACCACGAAGCCCGGCGAGACCTTCATCGACCGCATGATCAACCTGGTCGAGGGCGCGTCCCGGCAGAAGACCCCCAACGAGATCGCGCTCAACATCCTGCTGGCCTCGCTGACCATCGTCTTCCTGCTCGCGGTGGTCACCCTCCAGCCGTTCGCGATGTACGCGGGCGCCAAGCAGTCGATGATCGTGCTGACCGCGCTGCTGGTCTGCCTCATCCCGACCACCATCGGCGCCCTGCTCTCCGCCATCGGCATCGCGGGCATGGACCGACTCGTCCAGCGCAACGTCCTGGCCATGTCGGGGCGCGCGGTGGAAGCGGCGGGTGACGTCTCGACCCTGCTCCTCGACAAGACCGGCACCATCACCCTCGGCAACCGCCAGGCGTCAGAGTTTGTCCCCGTCAAGGGCACGACGGAAGCCGCGCTGGCCGATGCGGCCCAGCTGTCCTCCCTCGCCGACGAGACCCCCGAGGGGCGCTCCATCGTGGTCCTGGCGAAGGAGAAGTACGGCCTGCGCGAACGCCACCAGGGCGAACTGACCGGCGCCGAATGGATCCCCTTCACCGCGCAGACCCGTATGTCGGGCGTCGACGTGGACGGCCGCAAGGTCCGCAAGGGCGCCGCCAATTCGATCACCGCCTGGGTCGGCGAACAGGGCGGTACGGTCGCCCCGGACGCGGGAGCCAAGGTCGACGAGATCTCCGGCGCCGGCGGTACCCCGCTGCTCGTCGCGGTGGAGGACGAGAAGGGCGCCCGCGTCCTCGGGGTCATCCACCTCAAGGACGTGGTCAAGGAGGGCATGCGCGAACGCTTCGACGAGCTGCGGCGCATGGGCATCAAGACCATCATGATCACCGGCGACAACCCGCTGACCGCCAAGGCCATCGCCGAGGAGGCGGGCGTCGACGACTTCCTCGCCGAGGCCACCCCCGAGGACAAGATGGCCCTCATCAAGCGGGAACAGGCCGGCGGAAAGCTCGTCGCGATGACCGGCGACGGCACGAACGACGCCCCGGCCCTCGCCCAGGCCGACGTCGGCGTGGCCATGAACACCGGCACCTCGGCCGCCAAGGAGGCCGGGAACATGGTGGACCTGGACTCCAACCCCACCAAGCTCATCGAAATCGTCGAGATCGGCAAACAGTTGCTGATCACCCGCGGCGCCCTGACCACCTTCTCCATCGCCAACGACGTCGCCAAGTACTTCGCGATCATCCCGGCCATGTTCGCGGCGGTCTACCCGGGCCTGGACAAGCTCAACGTCATGGGCCTGCACTCCCCCGACTCCGCGATCCTCTCGGCCGTCATCTTCAACGCGCTGGTCATCATCGCCCTGGTCCCGCTCGCCCTGAAGGGCGTCCAGTACCGGCCCACCAGCGCCGACAAGATGCTCCGCCGCAACCTCACCCTCTACGGACTCGGCGGCCTCGTCGCCCCGTTCATCGGCATCAAGCTCATCGACATGGTCGTCTCCCTCATCCCCGGCCTGCGCTGATTAGGAGCGTGCTGATCCCCATGAACAACTCCGTAGGCAACACCGCCCGCCTCCTCGGCGCCGGGCTGCGCGCCCTCCTCGTCCTCACCGTGCTGTGCGGGGTCCTCTACCCGCTCGCGATCACCGGCATCGCCCAGGCGGCCTTCGGCCACCAGGCCAACGGCTCCGAGATCAAGGACGCGAGCGGCAAGGTCGTCGGCTCCTCCCTGATCGGCCAGTCGTACGGGGACGACCTGCGCTGGTTCCAGGGCCGCCCGGCGGCGGGACTCGCCGAGAACACCGTCAACACCCAGTACGAGCTGCTGGTATCCGGCGCCACCAACAAGGCGGCGGACAGTCCGGAGCTGCTGAAGTCGGTGCGGGAGGCCAAGGCGAAGATCCTGCTCGACAACACCGTCCCGGGCTACGCCCCGCGGCCCGCCCAGATCCCGGCGGACGCCGTGACCTCCTCCGGCTCCGGCCTGGACCCGGACATCTCCCCGGCGTACGCGGAGCTCCAGACGGCCCGCGTCGCACAGCGCAACGGGCTCCCGGTGGCGGAGGTCGCGAAGCTGGTGAAGGCCCACACCGAGGGCCGCACCCTCGGCTTCATGGGCGAGCCGCGCGTCAACGTCCTGGAGCTGAACACGGCCCTGCGGGACCTCAAGCGGTGAGGGTGACCGGCTGGCTGTAGGCGTCGAGCGTGCCCGTGGTGGAGGTGACCAGCACGAGTTGACTTCCGCTCTCCTCCCTAAGGGGAAGAGATTCCTACCACGGTCGTCCGACCGTCTCGGTGGGTTCCTGCTTCTTCGCGCTGTGCCGGGACACGTCCCGGTCCTACCAGCGCTCGACAGGCTGACACTGCCAGTCCGGCAGCCTTGGCGACGTTGACCGCCGCGTTGATGTCCCGGTCAAGGACGGACCCGCACGCCTTGCACTCCCACTCGCGGATGTGCAGCGGCTTGGGTCCGTCCTTGAAGCCGCACTGCGAGCAGACCTGTGAAGTCGGCTCGAAGCGGCCGATGCGTACGAGGGTGCGCCCGTAACGGGCGGACTTGTACTCCAGCATGGCGATGAACGCCGACCATCCGGCGTCCTGAACGGACTTGGCCATGCGTGTGCGGCCGAGTCCTCTGACTGCCAGGTTCTCAACGGCAACCGCTTGGTTCTCGCGGATGATTCTTGTTGAGAGCTGATGGTGGAACTCGCGCCGCGCGTCGGCAATCCGTGCATGAGCGCGGGCGACCTTGATACGGGCCTTGGCCCGGTTGTTGCTGCCCTTTGCCTTGCGGGACAAGCGCCGCTGTTCCCGCTTCAGCTTCTTCTCCGCCCGGCGCAGGAAGCGCGGGGATTCGATCTTCGTACCGTCCGAGAGGATCGCGAAGTGCGTGAGCCCCAGGTCGATGCCGACCTGACCGGACACCTGGGGCAGCGCTTCATCCGTGCCGGTCTCGACCACGAATGAGGCAAAGTACCGTCCCGTCGCGTCCTTGATCACGGTCACCGTGGACGGCGTGGACGGCAGCGTGCGGGACCACTTCACCCGGACATCGCCGATCTTCGGCAACGACAGGTCGCCGCCGGTCGTGATCTTCCAACGGGCGTTGGCGGTGAACCGCATGGCCTGCCGGTTGTCCTTGCGGGACTTGAACCGCGGCGCACCCGTCTGGGGGCGCTTGCCCTTGAGGCCGTCGAAGAAGTTCCGGTACGCGGTGTCCAGGTCCCGAAGGGACTGCTGGAGCACGACGGCGGAGACCTCCCCGAGCCAGGACCGTTCCTCAGTCCTCTTCGCCTCGGTGATCAGCAGCTTCGAAAGGTCCCCGGTCCTCGGAAACGGCGCACCTTCGGTGCGGGCGGTCTCACGTGCGCGCAGCGCATCGTTGTACACCACCCGCGAGCACCCGAACGCCCTGGCCAGCGCCGAGCGCTGAGGACCGTTCGGATACATCCGGAAGGAGTACCTGAGCTGCATGGCGATCAGCGTATTGCAGATGGTTTATGGCTGAATATCGGAACATCCGTACGCGTCGGCACTGCGCCACGTGCACCTACTCGCGACCTTCCCACCGAAGGTCGCCCTCTCCACGCTGTCAACTCGCCCAAGAGCGTCAGCTCTCGCAGACGCCGCCAGGCGACGGCCTACCCGCTGCCGTGGGGCCAGACCGGGACCGGGGGTGTGCAGTCGCCTGGGGCGGGGTCAAGCGCAACCGGCTCTTCATCACCGCCGAGACGAGCCTCTACTCGGCGGTCATGGGAGTCACCGGCACCCACCCGACCGGACCGGGGCGCAGGCCCTGGCTGGACGGTCCCGGCCGGCCCTGAAATCCCGGTGCCGGGCGCCGGGCTCCGCTGGCACACTCCCCGCATGGACGACGCCACCGGCGCGGATGAGACCCGCCATTCCGTACGCGAGATGACCGAGCCCGACATCGACGCCGTCGCCGCCCTGCGCGTGAGCGGCTGGCGCCACGCCTACGCCGGGCTGATGCCGCAGTCGTACCTGGACGGCCTCAGCGTCGCCGCGTACGCCGAGCAGCGGCGCGCGGCCTTCGCCGATCCGGCCAACGCCGCGACCAACCTCGTGGCCGAGGGCCCCGACGGGGCGGTCCTCGGCTGGGCCGCCTTCGGCCCCGCGCAGGGTGAGGCCGTCGAGGACAGCGCGGGCACGGCGGGCACCGCGGGCACGGCGCCGGACGAGGGCGAGCTGTACGCCCTGTACGCACGCCCCGACGTCATCGGCACCGGGGTCGGCCGCACCCTGCTGACCGAGGTGCTGCGCCGGGCGCCCTACCCCGCGGTGCGGCTGTGGGTGCTCGAGGGCAATGCCCGGGCACGCCGTTTCTACGAGCGCGCCGGCTTCCGCCCCGACGGCGGTGTCCACGTCGACGAGGCGGACGGCTTCCCGGTGCCCGAGCTCCGCTACCGGCGGACCGCCGCCTCGCACTGAGCGGCCGCGGGGGCCGCCGCGCCGTCCGAGGGCCGCCGTACCGCCCCGGAGGCCGCCGCGCCGTCCCGGGGGTCACGGCAGCCGTTCCGCCAGCGCCCGGGCCATCGCGACGGTCGGGACCGCCTCCCGCGTCCGCCGGTACGGGGTCAGGTCGCGCAGCAGCCGGCCGAGGGCCTCGCGTACCGCGCGCGACTGCACCGCCGGGGCCGCCGTGAGGAACGCCCGCCAGTGCTCGCACGCCCGGGTGAGGTGGCCCAAGCGCAGCAGGGTCTCGGCGAGGGCGGCGTGCGTGAGCGCGGTGGCCCGGTGCTGGCCGGCCGCGCGGCCGCGCAGGGACCGCTCCAACGCGTCGGCCGCGGCCGGGAACTCGCCGAGTGCGAGGTGGGTTCGAGCCCGGGCGAAGTCGAGATCGGCCCGGGCGTACGAATCGAAGGGCCCGTCGGGCGGCTTCACCGCGTGCCGCCCGTGCAACCGGTCGGCGGCGGCCAGATCCGCGGCGGCGGCCGCCCGTTGACCGGCATGGGCGTGCGCGGCCGCGCGCTGGACCAGGAGGAACGCCAGCGTGCCGGGCTCCCCGTCGGCGGGCGCGGTCTCCACCGCCGTCCTGGCGAGCCGTACCGCGTGCGCGGGCTGCCCGAGCCGGCCGGCGTGCGCGCTCATCGCGCGCAGGGTGATGGCGTACATCCGCCGGTCCCCGGCCTGCCGGGCCAGCCCGAGGGCGATGCCGTGGTACTCCTGCGCGAGCCCGTGGTAGCCGGCGTCGGCCGTCATCTCCGCAAGCAGGTGCGCTAGTTGGGCGTACCCGCGCCATACGTCCGCCGCCCCGCACCCCGGCCCCGACACCGCCAGTCCGGGGACCCCCCGTCCGGCAGCCCGAGCCCGGCCGCGGACGGCCGGCCCCGGGCGGTCCGGGTGGCGGGCCGCGAAGGCGCCCGCGTCCTGGGCCAGCCAGGCCGCCAGGGCCGCGCGGGTGTGGACACCGCCGTGGGTGAGGTAGAGGCCCGAGAAACTCGCCGCGAGGGCCCTCAACTGCTCGGCGTGCGCAGCGAGGTGCCGCCGCGCGGCGAGCTCCGCGATGCCGGCACCCGCAGCCGTACGCGTACCCGTAGCCGTACGCGCACCCGCACCCGTAGCCGCACCCACCCCCGCACCCGTGCCCCCGGCGGCCTCGCCCGGGCTGCCCTCCGCCGGATCCGGGTCCCACACCGGGGCCGGCACCGGCACCGGCTGGTACGGGCTGCGCAGCAGCGGCGCCCTGCTGTGCGGGTCCACGTCCGCCCTGGCCTGCAGCGCCAGCCGGAGCAGCCCCTCTCCCCCGTCTTCGGCCGCCGCCGCCCCCGGACCGGGCCCGCCCCGTACGCCCGGCCCCTCCGCGCCCCCGCCGATCCCCGCCTCCGCGACCGTGACCAGCCGCCCGCACCGCTCCGTCAGCGCCGCCGCTATCAGCTCGGGCACGGGCCGGCGCGGCCTGGTGCCCGACAGCCAGTGCGCGACGGCGGTCCGGTCGTAGCGCAGGGCCAGCCCGTGCAGGGTCCCGAGCGCGTTGACCGCCCGCGCCAGTTCCGCCCCGCTCCACCCGGCCTCGGCCAGCAGGTCCCCCAGCCGGGCGTTGGCCACCCGCCGCCCGCTCACGCGGCCCGCCCCGGGCGGGATCCCGTATTCAACGCTTTCACCACTGCACCCCCCGCATTGCCTTCTCCCCGTCCGCTCCCTGGTGTTCGCTGGAGCCGTCCCCATCGGATTCCACGGACCGGAGAAGCATGTCTGCCTCGGAAACGGCCAATCCCCCCGCACCCGCCGCGTACGCGTACCCGTTCCCCTATCGGATTTCCGGCGTCGGCGCCCAGATCGGCGAGGTCATCTCCGTCGAGGAATGGGCCCGGCTCGCGCACATCCCGCACCGCAAGCGGGCCGGCGAGGAAATCAGCGGTTCCGATATCGAGCGCATACTCGGGGTCACCTCCAAGAGCTGGGACCGGGAGCGCTTCGCCTCGCTCGACACCGTCGTCGACGTCGCCCGCGCCGCCCTGCGCTCCGCCCTTGCCGAACCCGAGGACATCGACGCCGTCTTCGTCGCCACGTGCACCCCGTACGAGATCATGCTCGACCAGGACGCCTTCAACCTGCTGCGCCGCCTGCGCATCCCGGACAGCGTGCCGCCCTTCCAGCTCGGCGCCGGCTGCGGCGGGCTCTCCCGCGTCGCCGCGCACCTGGCCCGGTCGGGGGCCCGCCGCGCACTGGTGATCTCGTACAACGCCGCGAGCCCCATCGGAATCGACGAGAACGGCATCATTTCCCAGTACAGCGGCGCCGACGGAGAGCATCCCTTCGCGCACACCCTGTGGTGTTCCGGGGCGTTGTTCTCCGATGCCGCAACCGCGCTCGTATTCGAGCGGGACGAAAGCTTCGAGGGCGGCCTCGGCTTCTATTCGCGCGATTCCCACGATTTCGGGGGCGAGCCAGGATTCAGCGATCCGCTCATCCATTACCCCGGCGGCGGCGCCGCCCACCCGCCGGGCTTTCCCGGATCCGCGGAGCTCTCCGCATTCGGACTCAACGGACCGGAACTGGCCCGCTATTACTCGCGCGGCATGATGCTGAACCAGGAGACCATGGACGCCCACCGCCCCGGCTTCGTGGACGAGGTCCGGCGGATCTACACGCACCAGGCCGGCCCGGCGCTGGTCGAGAACTACCACCAGCTCGCCGGCCTGGACACCCGCAAGGCCCCCGCGCACGCCCGCGAACTCGGCAACCTGGTCACCTCCGCGACCCCGGTGCTCTTCTACACCGACGTGGTGAACAGCCTGGTCGGCGCGGGCGACACCGTCTGCTTCTCCGTCATCGGCGCAGGTCCCGAGCGCGGGGCCTTCCTCGCGCGGGTGGCGATCCCGGGCGAGGTCACCGTCACCACACCGCTGCCGCCCGTCCCGGCCGCCGCCGAGACCGCCGGGGCCACCGATCTCGCCGGGGCCACCCAGTCCGCCCGGGCCGTCCAGGCCGTCCAGCCCACCGAGCCCGCCCGAGCCGCCCGGGCCGCCCGAGCCGCCCAAGCCGCCCGAGCCGCCCAAGCCGCCCGGGCCGTCCAGGCCGTCCAGGCCGCCCCGGCACCCGGAGCCCCCGGAAGCACCGCCACCGCGTAGACGCACGCCCCACCTCCTTCGAAACGAGTCCGCCGTGCACATCGCCCTCGCCGGGGCGGCCAGCCCCACCGGCATCCGGCTCGCCGCCGAACTGCTCGGCCGCGGCCACCACCTGACCCTGCTCACCGCCACCGACGTACGGCAGAGCAGGCTCCTGCTGGCCCGTCAGCTCGCGCTGATCGGGCTGTATCCCGAGTACGTGGACCTCCTCGCGGCCCGCCTCGACGCGCGCCGGGGCGCCGAGGTCCTGGCCGGGGCGGCGCCCGCCCCGGCCGGCGCGCCCACCGGCCGCTTCGACGCCGTCTGGTGCGTGGAGCAGCCCGCCGCCACCGCGGCGGCGCTGCTGCCGCTCGCCTCCGGGGGGGAGGGGCGTACGGCATTCCACCTGGTCACCGTCGGAGATTCGGGTCCGGCCGGGCGTACGGTCGCTGCCGCGGCCGTACGGGACGGGTTCCCGGCCGGGGTGCACTGCCTGGCCCCGACCGTCAGCGACCTGGCCGACCACGCGGAGCTGCCCCGGCCGGCCTTCACCCGGCTCGCGGTGGCCGAGTCGGTCCGGCCGGTTCCGGCGGGGGCCGCGGAGCCGGGGGCCCCGGCTCCGGTCAGCCTGCTGCCCCTGGCCCCCGCCGCCCGCGCCCTGGCGGAGGCCGCCGAGGAAACGGGCTGGTCGGGGCTGCGCCGCGTCGGCTGGGTGCACGCCCACCCCACCGAGCCCTCGGAGCTGACCCGGGCGGTCGGCCCGGAGCTGGCCCCGGGCCTGCTGCGGCGCCTGTCGGGGCTCCAGCCCGCGGCCGCCACCACCGAAGTGGACGCCCCGCCGCTCGGCACCGGGTACCTCACCCGGGCTGCGGCACCCGTCCTGCCTCCCGTCCGGAGGCCCTCCCGGCAGCCGGCCCGGACACCGGAGCGGGTGTGAGCGCGGCCGGGCGCCCCTGGCGGGAGCGGCGCGTGGTGGACGGCCTGGCGGACGCCCTGCGGGAGGCGGCCTCGGAACGCTTCCTGGGCAGCGGGCGGACGCCGGCGAAGGCTGCGTCGGCATCGGCGGCGGCAGTGCCCGGGGCATCCGAGGCGGACCGGGTCGCAACGTCCGGAAGGTCCGGAAGGCTCGGGAAGTAATGGGGCGCCATGGCCAGGGCATATGCGTATGGATCATTCATGGTTCCAGGACAAGCTGCCCGGCCCACCCCCGCAACTCAAGCCGACGACGCGTCACATCGCCCCGCTTGACAGGTTTTCGCATGTGGCAGAACGTGCCGCCGATCCGACACGCCCAAGGCCCGCCCTTGACGTTCTCACCCGTTCGGGCGCACACCCCCCACGGCCGGTCCGCACCCGCGCCCACCGGCCTCCATCTGCGAAGACACGCCCGGGAGAGGACGACACGGCAGTGACTTGCCGTCAGTTCACCGTGTGAGGCGCCCCTCCGGGGAGCGTGGCGGGGTCCACTGCTCTCGGGACCGGCCGCCCGAGCCGGACCAGGAGGGATTCCCCATGCCCCGCGCCAAGTGGGTGGCCGGTGTACTGACGGTGGCTCTGCTGTGCACCGGCCTAGGGGTGTTGCACACCACCGAAGGCGGCCGGCCGGCCGCCCCGACCGCGGGCGACGCCCTTACCTCGCGGGTCCTGGGGCTGTCCGGCCCGCGCCGGCTGGCCCGGCAGTTGGAGCACTCCGGCGGACACACCACCGGCAAGGGCTCCCGGCGGCCCGGGCGGTCGGCGGCCGCGGCCCTTCCGGCCTCGCGGCCGCTGCGCCTGGTCATCCCGGGCCTCGGAACGGACGTACCGCTGACAGGCGGTACCCCGCCGGGCGGGGCGGAGGGGCGACAGGGCGCGGCGGACTCGGAGCCCGGGGCCGCCGATGCCGAACCGCCCGTCCCGGACAGTGCCGTCTGGGACTCCTCGGGCCCGGCACCGGGCTCGGCCGGCACCGCCGCGGTCTCCGCCGACCTCCCCCGGATCGGCGAACTCCGGCGCGGGCAGACGATCGAGGTACCGCGCGTCGACCGGCGTACGGCCGTGTTCACCGTGTACCGGGTCTCCCCCACCGGGATCTCCGAGCGCGGCACATCCTCCGGCCGGGCCCAACTCCGGCTGACCAGCGGCGAAACGGCCGTCCTGGCCCGCCTCACCGGCCACCATCGCACCCCCCGCTGACCGGCGGCGGCACCCGAAAGACGGACACCCCCTGCGGCCACCTGACGGCCGTGGGGGGTGTCTTCGTCCCCCGGTCGGGGGACGCTGCGGCCCCGTTGGAGAGTCCGCCCGCGTGTCGGGGCACACCCTCCGCATGAGCGGTAACCGGCGTGCGCAGACGGCATCGGACAGGGCCCTGATGACGGCCCTGACCGTGCTCTGCGCCGTGCTGCTGTGCCTGTTCGGCTTCGGCGGATCCGGTCCGTCCGGCGCGACGGCCGAAGGTGCCCGCTCCGCCCCCAGCGCCCCGGCCGAGCCCACCGAGTCACCGGCCGATCCGGCCGGCGATCCCGAAGTACGGGTGGCGGTACGGGGTCCCGCGCGCGGGGTCCCCGGCGTCCGGGGACTGCAGCGGCCCGTGTTTCACGTGAAACCTCCCCGGTCCGGCCCCACGGCGCCGGACCCGCGCCCGGCGGGGACCGGCGCACCGCCGGCATCCCTGCGGGCGGTACGGAGCGTGGTGCTGCGCTGCTGACCGGACGGAGAGGCCGAGCAGCAGCACCGCGCGCCCCGCACAGCCGGCTCACCCGGCACACCCCCGTGCCCTTGGCGCGCGTCCCCCCACACCCCCGAAACACCGTGAGGTTCCGCCATGCCCTTCGACCCGTACCTCGCCCTGAACGCCATGCTCCGCGCCGAGGCCGCCCGCTTCTCCCCGCCGGCCCCGCCCGTACGCAAGCAGGAACCCGAGTCCGCCAAGACCGCCCAGACCACCGCGGAGACCCCGGCCGGAGACGACACGGCCGCGTAGGGCGTCGCGCAGCGGCATCACGACATGAGGAGGCACCGGTTCCCGCGCCCTCGGCAACGGAGAGTGGTCACGTGAGGTTCGACCACGGAGCGCGGGAACCGGCGCCTCATTCAGTCTCATCCATCCGACACCCACGAACCTCCGCCTTATGTTCCGATATGCCCGGCCGAAAGTACTGCTCAGCCGAGTTGTCCCCCGTGACAAAACCTGCCCTGACCAGCGATCATGAGCCGCATCTCGGGGTTCCGTATGCGCTCGGCCGTTGCAGGGGGGAACGGCGGGGCAACCGCCGCTCGGCGCCGCGCTTCCCGCTCGATCCCCACCGCTCTTCGCCGAAGGATTTCGCTGGTGCGTCCTGCCCGCGCGACCGCCCTGCTCACCGCAGGCCTCGTCGCCCTTCTCGGCATACCGGCCTCCGCGGCCGCCGCCGAGCCCCCGCCCTACCTGTATGTGGACAAGCAGGACAGGTACTGCCGGGACCACCTGTCCGGCTCGAAGGACACCCCCTTCTGCACGATCGGCGCAGCGATCAAGGTGGTCCGGCCCGGGCAGACCGTGCGGATCAACGCGCACGACCAGTACGTGAGCAGCCTCACGATCGAGCGCTCCGGAGAGCCGGGCAAGCCGATCACATTCGCCTTCGTCGACGATGGCGTCGGCTGGACCGACAACGTCGGGACCCTGGCCATCAGCGGGGCCTCCCACATCGTGTTCCGAGGGGGGCGGGTCAGCGACGGCATCCACATCAGCCGTTCCCACAACGTGGTGCTGGACAGGGTCTCCCACTATCCGGAGGGACCCTCGCTCTCGGTCAGCGGGGCAAGCACGGACGTGCGGGTCAGCCGGAGCAGCATCGGCGGCACCCGGATCGAAGGCGGGTCCCAGCGCACCGTCCTCAGCCGCAATTACGTGAGGAGCGCCTCACCGCCTCTCTCTGTGGTGGACGCTCCGGGCACCGTCATCACCAACAACAGCATCTTCAGTGCGAGTCACCCCGCGAGCGGCAAGGGCAACTGCCCGACGACCCTCTCCATCAGCGGCACCTCGACAGGCTCCTCGCTGTTCAACAACCTGCTCCGCACCGACTCGGACCACGTGGACTGCACGCTCACCCAGCTCTCCGTGTCGAAGAGCGCCGCAGCCGGAACCCGCGCGGACTACAACCTGATCGCGGGCGCGGAGGGCGTGTCGACCGTCCCCTACCGCTGGGCCGGTACCGCGTACCCGAGCGCGGCGGCGTTCCTGGCCGCCACCGGGCAGGGCACCCACGACATCCTGCTCCCCACCCACGTGGGCATGACCGCCAGCTCGATCCTCGTCGACTCCGCCGACGCGACGGCACCCGGTGTACTGCCCGTCGACTTCACCGAAGAGCCGATGGCGGACGACCCCCGCGTGCCCAACACCGGCAAGAACGGGGGCTACCTGGACCGCGGGGCCCGCGAGGCCCAGGACGGCCTGAGCTCGGCATGGATGAAGATCGACCAGCCCTGGGCCACGGTGGGCACACCGGTGACGGTACGGGGCGGCTCGGACAGCATCTGGCCCACGGAGATGACGTACAAGGTGGACTTCGGTGACGGGACGGCCCCCGCCGTCGTCCGCCCCGGCGGCACGGCCGAGTTCACCGCCACCCACGCGTACAGCTCCCCGTGCCTCTGCACGGTCAAGATGACGGCGTACAACCGCGCCGGTACCAAGGTCTCCGAGGAGCAGCAGATCCGGGCGACCGTCCCCGGCCCTCTGACCACCGTCGTCACCGCCACACCGAGCCTGCCGGACCCGGATCACCCGGATCTGTATGTCCACCCGCTGGGTGTCAGGGTCGATACGACCATGACCTCCTCACAAGGTCCGATCAAGCGGGTGGACGTGCAGTTCGGTGACGGCACCGGCGATTACCGCTCGGATCTCGGCGCCTTCGGCCACTCCTACAAGCTGCCCGGCACGTACGAAGTGACGGCCACCGTAGAGGACCTGAAGGGTGTGAAGTCCACGGCCAAGTGCAGGGTGACGGTGGGCTACGCGCCGTCCGGCTACACGGCCGAAGAACCGCTCCGCGTGCTCGACACCCGTATCACCAAGCAGCCCGTCCAGGGTGGGGTCCCCAGGCTCGTGGAGTTCGGCACCGAAGAAGGGCCGAGCATCCCTCCGTGGTTCAGCATGTCGGCGGCGGTCGTGAACGTCACCGTCACGGACGCCACCGAGGACACCCACCTCACCGTCTGGCCCTCCGGCCAGCCCCGCCCCGAGACCTCGAACGTCAACGTCGTCAGAGGCAGCACCTCCTCCAACACCGTCACCGTCCCGGTCAGCTGGGGCGGCACCGTCCAGGCCCAGCTCAATTCCGGCAAGGCTTCGCTGATCGTGGACTTCGTCGGCTATTACCAGCCGAACTCCGGGCGGCGCTTCTCCCCGCTCACCCCGAGCCGGGTCATGGACACCCGTACGTCGGGTGGTGCGCTGGGCGGCGGCAAGACCCGCACGGTCAAGGTGGCCGGCGTCAACGGCGTCCCCGCCGATGCCACCGCCGTGACTCTGAACCTGACGAGCACCGGCGCCACCGAGCAGGCCCACGTGATCGCCTACCCGGACCCGGCGAAACGTCCGAAGACCTCGAACCTGAACGTGGAGCCGGGCAAGGACAAGTCCAACCAGGCGATCGTCCCGGTCGGCCCCGACGGCACGATCACCCTCTTCACCAACTCGGGCTCCACCCACCTGGTCCTCGACACCGTCGGCTACTACGGCATGAGCGGGAAGACCCTCTTCACTCCCGCCATCCCGAAGCGCCTGGCCGACACCCGCACCACCGGCAAGGTCGCCCCGGGCGCCACCACCACCGTCCCCGGCCTCCCGGCGAACGCCGTGGGCGCGGCCCTGAACGTCACCGCGACCGACTCCACCGGACCCGGCTTCCTCACCGCGTACGCCTTCGGCGCCACCCGGCCCGGCGCCAGCAGCCTCAACACGCTGCCTGGCGTCACGGTCCCGAACCACGTCATGACCCCCGTCGGAACCGGCGGCAAGGTCAGCATCTTCAACAGCTACGGCGGCTCCAACCACGTGATCACCGACCTCCTCGGCTACTTCACCACCGGCTGACCCCACCCCGAGCACGTACGCCGGAGCCCCGGCCCCCGCACGCGGCGGGTGGCCGGGGCTCCGGCGTACGCGGGCCGGGTGGACGGCCTACGAGGCGTTGCGCGTGTGATAGCGGTAGTAGGCCGCCGCGCCGACGCCCGCGCCGACGAGCAGGCCCAGGCCGGAGCTCTTCAGGATGGACTCGCCGGCCAGGCTGTACAGGTAGCCGAAGGAGATCCCCGCGAAGATCGCGTACGCCGCCGCGTGCGGCTCCTGCGCCAGCCGCGGGCCGATCCGGGCCAGGGCCACCAGGCAGGCGGCGAAGATCGCGCCGCACAGGATCCCGTAGAAGACGTTGCCCGCGTCGACGGGCCCCATCTGACGCTTCATGAAGGCGGCGTAGACGCCGTAGACCAGTCCCATGAGCAGGGGTCGCGCCAGGGCGGACCTGCTCGTGTGGGCCGCCGTACCGGACGCCGGCTGCCGGTGCCCCCGGGGGGCGGTGGGTGCCGCATGTGCCATGACGGGCTCCTCTCTCCCATCCTCCAGGGCACACCCGCAACCCGGGACCGGCAACCGGAGCAGTCGGCGACCTACGCCCGCACCGCCACCGCGTCGATCTCGAAGAGCATGTCCGGCAGGGCGAGCGCGGCCACGCCGATCAGCGTCTGGGCGGGCAGTTCGGTGCCCCAGGCGGCGTTCAGGTGCTTGAGCAGCACCTCCAGCTTCCGCTGGTCGTGCCCGACGACGTACGTCCCGATGCGGACCACGTCGCCGAGGCCCAGACCCACGGCCTCCAGGGCGGTGCGGAGGTTCGCGAAGGCCTGCCCGACCTGGTCGTCGAACACGTCGGAGACCACGTGACCGGCCGGGTCGGAGCCGTACTGGCCGGCTATGAACACCTGCTGTCCGGGCGCGGAGACGATGTGGCTGTAGCCGTAGCCGGTGGGGTCGTGGAGTTCTGCCGGGTTGGTGATGCTGCGCGTCATTCCAAGCTCCTGGGTCAGTTGTCCGAAGGGTGGCTAGCGGGCGGCGGCCAGCCAGGCGCGGAGCCGCTCGGGGGCCTCCGGGGCCTGCCGTTCGGCCTGCTGCCGGATCTCGTCGAGGGTCTGGGCGGCCAGCGCCCGGCGCCAGGCCAGCTCGGCCCGGCCCATCGCGTGGGCGATGGCGCAGTCGGCCGCGGGCGGCTCCTCGCCGCCGCCGGGGCCGCCGGGGCCCTGCTGCCGGATCTCCGCACACCGGAAGGCCTCGTCCGGCCCTTCGACGGCGGCGACCACGTCCATGAGCGAGATGGAGTCGAGCGGGCGCGCGAGGCGGAAGCCGCCCCGCGGGCCCGGGGTGGAGGTGACGATGCCCGCCCGGGCCAGGGCCTGGAGCTGCTTGTTGAGGTAGGCGGCGGGCAGCTCGTGCCACGCCGCCAGGCGGGCCGCCGAGACCGCCCGGCCTTCACCGCTCCAGGCCAGGTTGAGGCAGCTGTGCAGGGCCCATTCGACGCCCTCGCTCATCTTCATAATCTGGATATTAGATGTCCAGATTAAGGGAGGCAAGGCAGACACGCCCGGCCCGCACCACCCGGGCGCAGCAACCCGGCTCGCGCCGCGCGCCCCGCCCCCTTTCCCTGGTGACGTGCGGACCTTCCTCTCGGCGGTACTCATCGCGCTCGTGGCCCTGCTGGTGCCCGCGAGCGCCGTCGCGTACTGGGCCGATCACGAACTCGGCAGCGCCGACCGCTACACCGCGGCCATGTCCCCGCTCGCCTCGGATCCCGCCGTGCAGAACCTCGTCGTCACCCAGGCTGGCCGGGCCCTCTCCGGGCAGATCGACGCCGGCCCCTTCCAGGGCGGGGTCGACGCCCTGCTCGGCGAGGCCCTGCACTCCTTCGTCGGCACCCCGGCCTACCAAACCGCCTGGGACGCCGCGAACCGCGCCGCCCACGGCGCCTTCCTCCAGGCACTGACCACCGGCGACGGCAACGCCGTGACCATCGACCTCGCGCCCGTGATCGCCCGGGTCAAGGGCGATCTCGTTGACAACGGGGTGCCGTTCGCCGACCGCATCCCCGAGACCCACCTCTCGGTGAAGGTCATGGAGTACGACAACCTCGGTGCGCTCCGGAAGGGCTTCCGCATGCTCCAGATCGCCGGCGTCTGGCTTCCCGTGCTCACCGTGGTGCTGGCCGCGGCGGCCATCGCCGTCGCCGTCCGGCGCCGCCGGGCCGTCCTGGCCACCGGGCTGGGGCTGGCCGCCGGAGCCGTCCTGCTGTGGGCGGCGGTGGTCCTGTGCCGCCGCCTCACCCTGGACGACCTGCCGGCCGACATCGACCGGGCGGCCGCCGAAGCGGTGTACGACGCGCTCACCGCGTTCCTGCGGACCACCACCTGGGTGGTGCTGGCCGTCGGACTGACCGTCGCCCTGGCCGCCTGGCTGACGGGCCGACTGCGCCGCACCCCATAAGCTCGGAACGGCGGATTGGCACGCAAATCCGTAGAACATCCCGTAGAACAGCACAGAAGAACCGATTCACGAGCGGCGGCACGGAAGCGGGAATGAGCACCGAACGCACCGAAGACATACCGCCCGGGCGGGCCGGGCAGGCGGCCGGACGGTTCAGTCCGCTGGCCCCGCCCGCCTGGCTGCTGAAGGGGCTGCGGCCGAGTTCCGCGCCGATCCCCTGGGCCGCCACGCTGCGCGCGGCCGTCGCCCTGGCCCTGCCGCTGGCCGTCGGCTTCGCCGTCGACGAGCCCGAGTACGGCGCGCTCGTCTCGATGGGCGCCCTGTCCGGGGTCATCGGCGACACCGCAGACGCCTACCGGATGCGGATCCTGAACATCGCCGTGCCCCAGTTCTTCGGGGCCGTGGGCGTCGCCCTGGGCACCCTGGTCTTCGGGCACGGCTGGGTCGCCGTCGGCGTCCTCACCCTGATCGCCCTGGTCTCCGGGATGATCTCCTCCATCGGCACGGTGGCCTCCGTCTCCGGGCTGCTGCTCCTGCTGAACGCCGTCGTCGGCGCCGGCCTGCCGATGCCCAGTCCCTGGTGGACGGCCCCCCTGCTGCTGAGCGCCGGCGGACTGCTCGTCCTGCTGCTGACCCTGCTGGGCTGGCCGCTGCGCGGCCGGCAGCCGGAGCGGGCCGCGGTGGCCGCCGCGTACCGGGCCCTGGCCGACACCCTGGAGGCGGCGGGCGGACCGGGACCCGCGTACGAGGAGCGCCGCCAGCAGGTCACCCAGGCCCTGAACCACGCCTACGACCTGGTGCTGGGCCGCCGGGCCCGGGTGCACGGCCACAGTCCCTCGCTCGTGCGGATGCTGGCCCAGCTGAACGTGCTGATCCCGCTCGTCGAGGCCGCGCCCGCCGCGCACCTGCGCCGCAGGCCCCTCTCCCCCGCGATCCCGGCAGCCGTGCGGGACCTGGCGGCGGCCGTCGAGGAGGGCCGCACGGACACCCCCGTACTGGACCTGCCCGCGCCGGACGGCCAGTCCGAGCGGGCCATCGACGCGGCCCTGCGGCACGCCGCGACGATCGTGCCGCTGGCCGAGCCGGACATGCACAACGTCGACGACCGGCTCGGCCGCCCCGCCGCGCTCCGGGTCCGGGCCCGCCGGGCGGTGCGCGACATGATGTTCTCCGAGGCCTCCTGGCGGTACGGGCTGCGGCTCGCGCTGTGCATCGGGCTGGCGCAGTCCCTCGTATCGGTGGTGGAGATCGAGCGCTCCTACTGGGTCGCGCTGACCGTCACCTTCGTCCTCAAGCCCGACTTCGGCTCGGTGTTCTCCCGGGCCGTGCTGCGCGCGCTCGGCACCGCGGGCGGGCTCGTCGTCGCGGCCGCCGTGCTCTCGGAGGTGCCGCGGGGGTGGTGGGACGTGCCGGTGATGGTGGTCCTGGCGGCCCTCATCCCCGTCTTCTCCGTGAAGGGGTACGCCTTCCAGACCGCGGCGATCACCCCGGTCATCCTGCTCCTGTCCGACCTGCTCAACCACCAGGGCTTCGACCTGGTCCGGCCCCGGCTGCTCGACAGCCTGATCGGCTGCGCCATCACCCTGATCGCGGGGTACCTGCTCTGGCCCGAGAGCTGGCACACCCGGATCGGCGACCGGCTCGCCGACGCGGTGGACGACGCCGCCCGGTACGTGGAGCACGCCTTCGGCTCCGCCCCCGACACGGATGCCGGCCAGCGGGCGGCCCGTACCGCCCGGCTCCAGGCCCGCCGCCGCATCTACCGGGAGCTGTCGGGCGTGCGCAGCGAGTTCCAGCGGGCGCTGACCGAGCCGCCGCCGACCGGGGAACGGGCCGCCGCGTGGTGGCCGCTGGTGGTCGCCGTCGAGCGGATCGTCGATGCGACGACGGCCGCCCGCGTCCGCGTCAACCACGGCGCACACCCCCCGGGCCCGCACGAGGTCGAGGCGATCGCCGAAGACCTCCGCGCCCTGGCCCACGGCGTCCGCCGAGTCGACACCCCCACCCTGCTCCGCCCCACCCCACCCCCCGAGGTCGACGAAACCTCCGTCCTCTCCCCGGTCCGCCAGGAACTGGCAGCAGCCAGAGCCATCGCGAACCCGACCCGCGACTGAACCCAGCCCAAATCCAGCCCCGCCGGCGTTTGAGGCGCGGAGGTCCGGGGGCTGGCCCCGGCACGGCGCCGCGCGCACCCACCGGGCCGGGCCCAAATCCAGCCCCGCCGGCGTTTGAGGCGCGGAGGTCCGGGGGCTGGCCCCCGGCACGGCGCCGCACACACCCACCGGGCCGTGCCCAAATCCAGCCCCGCCGGCGTTTGAGGCGCGGGGGCCCGGGGGCGGAGCCCCAGGCAGCGGCGCCGAGCCGTCCCCCCAATGGCCCCGCCCCCGGGCCACCCCGCCCAAGGCGGGAGAGCATCAGCACATGAGGCCCTTCCTCCGGCGCAGCCGGGCCCTCCTCCTGGCGGCCGCCCTGTCGGCAGCCGCGGGCTGCGCCGACGTGGAGGGCCTCCAGAGCGACGGCGACCTCGGCACCGCCCGCGCCCCCCGCACCCTGTGGAAGGACATCCGCCCCGACCCCCCGGCCCCCGGCCAGCAGCCCGGCACGGCCACCGCCGTCCCGGGCCTCGCCAAGGTGCCCGAGCTGTCCATGCGGGGCGTGAACGCCGTGGACGTCGTACGGGCCGACGTCACCGCCGCCACCACCGCGGACGCCGGCACCGGCCGGCTCGTCGACCCCCGCGCGATCCAGCGCGTCGCGCTCTGCACACAGGCTGTGGACGGCGGCCCCGACTGCCCCGTCCGGCCCGCGGTGCTCGCCGATGTGACGGGGAACGGCAGGGCGGAGCTGATCACCGCCCTGGACATCGACGGCCGGGTCAGCGAACTGCGCGTCTACACCGTCCGGGACGACGGGACGATCGCCCGCATCCTGTCCCGGCGCGGGGTCCTGGAGGGCGTGGAGGTCGCCGCCGAGCACCTGGCGGTCCGTGAGCCGACCTCGAACCCGAAGAAGGTCTCCATCTCCGACTACGTGTGGGACCCGGAGGCCGAGATCATGAACCTCGACCAGCTCACCCTCGACGAGTGCCCGAACCAGGGCGACGCCTCCCCCTGCCCGGCCCCGGGCACGGGTGCCGGCACGGGCTGAGGGGGGCCGGGACCACGATGGGCCGGACGAGTAGCCTGCGCTGGAAGATCGCCATGACCACCACCGCGGTGTGCTGCGCCGTCGCGGCCGTGCTCGGCATCCTCGTGCACAACGTGGTCGCCCGCCAGCTCGTCGGCGAGGTCCGCAAGGACGTGGACCGCGAGCTGGACTACGCCCTGAGCCAGTACGAGTACGGCACCGCGCACGGCGACGGGAACAGCGCCCTCGACCCGCCCGGCCTCCCGGCCCCGCTGCGCGAGCTGGTCGCGCGCGGGATGACCGGCAGCATGACCGGCACCCAGGACGGCAAACCCGTCATGTGGGCGGCCGGGCCGGCCGACGGCAAGGCCCTCGCCGTCTGGGTCCCTTACGAGAGCACCCGCACCCGGCTCCGGGAGACCGACGCCGCCATCCTGGTCTCCGCCGTCCTCGCCGCCGGGCTGGTGGCCCTCGCCGGTCTCTTCCTCGCCAACCGCATCAGCCGCAGGCTCGCCACCACGGCCGCCGTGGCCCGCCGGATCAGCGCCGGGGACCTCGACGCGAGGGTCGGATTCCCGGCCGGCGCGGAGGGGACCCGACCGCGCTCCCGCGACGAGGTACGGGACGTGGCGCAGGCCCTCGACTCGATGGCAGCATCGCTCCAGGCCCGGCTGGAGGCGGAGAAGCGGTTCACGGCGGACGTCGCGCACGAGTTGCGCACCCCGCTCACGGGATCCCTGGCCGCCGCCGCGCTGCTGCCCGAGGGCCGGCCCAAGGAGATGATCAACGACCGGCTCAACGCCCTGCACCTGCTCACCGAGGACCTGCTGGAGATCTCCCGGCTGGACTCCGGCGTCGAACGGGCCGACCTGGCCCGGGTGGAGCTCGGCCGCGCGGTGGAGCGGGCGGCGGCGGGCACCCGGCTGCCCGTCGCGGTGCGGATCGAGCGGGACGCGGTGGTGCTCACCGACCGGCGCCGGCTGGACCGGATCCTGGCCAACCTGCTGGCCAACGCCCACAAGCACGGGCGGCCGCCGATCGAAGTGACCGTCACCGGCCCGCTGGTGACCGTACGGGACCACGGGCCCGGCTATCCGGCCGAGCTGATCGAGCAGGGCCCGCAGCGCTTCCGCACCGGTGATCCGGGACGCGGGCGCGGCCACGGGCTCGGCCTGACCATCGCCTCCGGACACGCGGCGGTGCTGGAGATCGAGCTGAGCTTCTCCAACGCCCCCGACGGGGGCGCGGTGACCACGCTCCTGCTGCCGGTCGGGCGCCTGCCGGAAGGCAGTTGAGGGGCGCCGGTCGATGTTTCACGTGACACATCAACAAACATCGACCGGCGCCCCTCGGGTCAACTCACCTCGGCTCAGACGTCAGACGTCAGACTCCGATGTTCTTGCCGTCCTTGCGCCACACCGAGACGACCGACGGGCGGACGAGCTTGCCGGGGCCGTCAGGCCACGCCGACTGCGGGTTCTCGACGGACGCGCCGTCGAGCTCGCCCGGGTGCTGCACGGCGACCAGGACGCGCTTGTCCTGGATGATCGGGCCACAGGTCTCGGCACCGCGCGGAACGGTCAGGAACTGCTTCAGCTCACCGCGGCGGTCACCGGCGGTCGCGACACCGAAGAGGCCGTCGTGCGAGCCGAGCTGGTTGCCGTCCGTGGAGATCCACAGGTTGCCGTGCGGGTCGAACGCCACGTTGTCCGGGCAGGAGATCGGGCTGACCTTGTCCTTCGGGAAGCCCGCGAAGTAGGTCGCCGGGTCGTTCGGGTCACCCGCGACCAGGAAGAGGCGCCAGGCGAAGCCGTCGCCGGCCGGGTCGTCGAAGTTCTCGGCGAGCTCCAGGATCTGGCCGTGCTTGTTCAGGTTGCGCGGGTTGGCCTCGTCGGCGGGGGCCTTGCCAGCGGCGCCGCGGTCCTTGTTGTTGGTCAGCGCGATGTAGACGCGGCCGGTGCGCGGGGACGGCTCGACGTCCTCGGGGCGGTCCATCTTGGTGGCGCCCACCTTGTCGGCGGCCTGGCGCGTGAAGACGTAGACCTCCTCGGCGGTCATGCCTTCGACATGCGAGACGTTGCCGGTGGCCAGCTTGATCCAGACACCGGAACCGTCGAACTCGCCGTCCGAGGGGAGCTTGCCGGAGCCGTCGATCTCGGCGGCCGGGGAGTCGCCGGTGAGCTTGGCGACGTAGAGGGTGCCCTCGTCGAGCAGCGTGAGGTTGTGCTCCTTCGCCGCGCGCGAGTCGCCCTTCTTCATCTGCTTCGACGAGACGAACTTGTAGAAGTAGTCGAAGCGCTCGTCGTCGCCCATGTAGACGACCGGGCGGCCGTCCTCGGTCAGGCGGGGCTGCGCGGCCTCGTGCTTGAAGCGGCCGAGCGCGGTGCGCTTGCGCGGGACGGAGTTCACGTCGTACGGGTCCAGCTCGACGACCCAGCCGTGGCGGTGGGACTCGTTGGGCTCCTGGGCGACGTCGAAGCGCTTGTCGAACCGCTCCCACTTGCGCTCGGTGGCGCCGGAGGTCACGCCGTAGCGCTTCAGGCGGGCGGCCTGGGTCGGGTCGGTGACCAGGCCGGCGTTGGCGAAGTACTGGTTGAAGTTCTCCTCGCCGTGGAGGGTGGTGCCCCACGGGGTGGTACCGCCGGCGCAGTTGTTGAGGGTGCCGAGCACCTTGGTGCCGGTGGCGTCGACCGAGGTCTTCACCAGGTCGGAGCCGGCGGCCGGACCGGTCAGCTTGAACTCGCTGGTGGTGGTCAGGCGGCGGTTGAGGCGGTGGCGGTTGACGGCGGTCAGCTTGCCGCTGCGGTGGTCCTCCTGGACCACGACCACGGACAGGCCGTGCGCGGCCCAGGCGATCTCGACCTGCTCGCGGGTCGGGTTGGCCGCGTCGTACGCCTTGAACATGAGCTGCTCGTCGGTGTACTCGTGGTTGGCCACGAGCAGCTGCTGGCGCTCGTAGGCGCCGCCGAGCGGGAGCAGGCTCAGGAAGTCGTTGTTGTAGCCGAACTGACCGGCCTGGGCGGCGGCGGTCTGGTTGTCCGGGTTGAAGCCCGGCGCGCCCTTGATGATCGGGTCGCCCCAGCGGATGACCACGTTCTGCTCGTGACCCTCGGGAACGGTGACCTGGTCGGCGGTGTTCGGCGCGACCGGCTTGAAGCGCAGGCCGCGGGCACCCTCGGCGTTGACCCCGCCGGCGCCGGCGCGCTGGACCTCGACCGTGGGGTCCGCGGAGGCGGAGGAACCGTTGCCGCTCAGCGTGATGGCCGTGCCGGCGGCCGAGGCGACCGTGACGACGGCGGCCGAGCGGAGCATCGCGCGGCGGGAGTAGGCGCGGGCTATGACATCGCCGGCGTACTCGTTGTCGCTGGTGTTCGGCACCTCGTGGAAGCAGGCGTCGCCGCAGCGGTAGCGGCAGGTGAGAGCGGAACGGCCGCCCCCGTGAGAAGTGCCGATGAGCGGCAGGAGCTTGCGCACGAGTGTCCTCCGTAGATGCACGGTCCCCGACAACGTGTCGGAACAATCCGTCGGTGACGCTATGGGCGGGTTGCGCCGAAGCGGCGGCCGCTGGGTGAACGCCCGGTGAATCCGGCACGTCGGGGCGGCAGTTCGGGGGCGGAACAGGTGTGTTTGACCAGCGGGCGCCACGAAAGGTGCCCCTCCCGAAGTTCCAGCCAAGGGGCCGATAACCTTACGTGTCCACTCTGGGCAGGGATCTACCGCGCAGCACGGACAAATGATGCACGCACTCATGCGAAAGGCCTGGCCCATGGGTATTCGGAGCTTGTTGCGCAAGGTGTTCGGACGGACCTCTGAATCGGTTCCGGAGACGACCGGCACCACTTCGGCGGCCCTCCCGAGCCAGACCGAACGCACCCCCCTGGACGCGGCGGCCGAGCTGGTCGCCGCCTCCTTCGACAACCCCACCGTTCCGCCGCAGTCCACCCCCCGGGACCTCGAACCGGGTACGGTCCTCACCGCCCCGGCCCCGGCCCCCAACCCGGACCCCACGGTCCCGGAGGCCCGCCGGTCCCCCACCGGGGGTTCCCCGGCGACCCCCGCGGCTCCGGCCACCACGACGGCCCCGGCCGCCGCCGAAGCGGAGCCCGTCACCGCCGAAGCGGAACCGGCCGCCGAGGCCGAGACCGTGGCCGAGGCGGCAGCCGAGGCCGAACAGACCGCCGAGGCAACGCCGGAGCCCGCCACCACCGAGCCGGAGCCCCTCGCGGCCGAGCCCGAGGCCGCAGCCGAGGCGCCGGAAGCCGAGCCTGTCGCCACCCCGGCGGCCGCAGCCGAGGCCGAACCGGTCGCCGCCGAGGCCGAGGCCGAGCCGGTTGCAGCTGAGGCAGGGGCCGAACCGGCCCTGGCCGCCGCCCCCGAGGAGGAGCCCGCCGCCGAGGCGGACGCCGAGCCGCAGGCCGGCGTAGCCGCCCCGGAAGCGGACACCGAGCCCGAGGCGGAGCCCGCCGCGGCCGAGGCCGAGGCCGTCACCGAGCCCGAGCCCGAGCCGGCGACCGCCGAGCCCGTGGCGGCCGCGCCCGAGCCCGTGGCCGCCGAGCCGCAGGCGCAGGCGCAGGACGCGGAGACTGCCGAGGCGGAGCCCGTCCCGGCCGAGGCCATCACCGAGGCGGAGCCCGTGGCGGCCTCGGCCGACGCGGAGCCCGCCCCGGCCGAGGCCGACGCCAACGCCGAGCTCCTCACCGCCGACGCCGCCGCAGACGGCGGCCCCGCGCACACCCTCGCCGCCCTCAAGCGGCAGGCGCCCGCGCTCGCGGCCGCGTACAAGGCCGCCGGACAGGCCCTGCGCACCAAGGGCAAGGCCGGCGCCCGCGCCACCGTGTTCCTCGTGCTCGACCGGTCGGGCTCGATGCGCCCGTTCTACAAGGACGGCAGCGTCCAGCACCTCGCCGACCACGCCCTCGCCCTCGCCGCGCACCTCGACGAGAGCGCCACCGTCCACACGGTCTTCTTCTCCACGGACGTGGACGGCACCGCCGACCTCACCCTCGACGGCCACGACGAGGCCTGGGTCGAGGCCCGCCACGCCGAGCTCGGCCGCATGGGCCGCACGAGCTACCACGTGGCCGTCGAGGCCGTCGTGGAGCGCTACCAGAAGGACGGCGGCGAGGGCCCGGCCCTGGTCGTGTTCCAGACGGACGGCGCGCCCGACAACGTCCGCCCCGCCCGCCAGGCGATCACCGACGCCGCCACCGCGGCCCCCGGCATCCACTGGCAGTTCGTCGCCTTCGGCGAGCACGACGCCAAGGCCTTCGACTTCCTGCGCAAGCTGGACGCCGACAACGCCGGCTTCTTCCACGCCGGCCCCGCCCCGGCCGAACTGACCTCGGCGGCCCTCCTCAAGGGCCTGCTGGAGAAGTTCTAGGAGCAACGGAAGAAGGGCCCGGGATCCGTACGGATCCCGGGCCCTTCTTCCGTACTCAGGCCTACTGGTGCGGCTTGACGGCCTTGTCGACCGGCTCGCTCGTCTTCGTCTCCACCGGCTTGCGCAGCGCGATGTTCAGCTCGCGCAGGCGGGACTCCTCCAGGATGGTGGGCGCGCCCATCATCAGGTCCTGCGCGTTGCCGTTGAGCGGGAAGGCGATGGTCTCGCGGATGTTCGGCTCGTCGGCGAGCAGCATGACGATGCGGTCCACGCCCGGGGCGATGCCACCGTGCGGCGGGGCGCCGAGGCGGAAGGCGCGCAGCATGCCCGCGAACTCGCGCTCGACGGTCTCGGCCTCGTAACCGGCGATCTCGAAGGCCTTCAGCATGACCTCGGGCTCGTGGTTGCGGATGGCGCCGGAGGACAGCTCGATGCCGTTGCAGACGATGTCGTACTGCCACGCCAGGATGTCGAGCGGGTCCTTCTCCTCCAGGTCCTTCATGCCGCCCTGCGGCATGGAGAACGGGTTGTGGGAGAAGTCGATCTTGCCGGTCTCCTCGTCCGCCTCGAACATCGGGAAGTCGACGATCCAGCAGAAGCGGAAGACGTTCTCCTCGAACTGCCCGGCCCGCTTGGAGGCCTCGACGCGGACGCCCGCCATGATCTTGGAGACCTCGTCGAACTCGCCCGCGCCGAAGAACACGGCGTGACCGGCGGCCAGACCGAGGCGCTCGGTGAGGACCTTGACGTTCTCCTCGGTGAGGAACTTGGCGATCGGGCCGGTCAGCGCGCCGTCCTCGCCCACGCGGACCCAGGCCAGGCCCTTGGCGCCCAGCGAGATCGCGTACTCGCCGAGGCCGTCGAAGAACTTGCGCGGCTGGGCGGCGGTGTCCGGGACGGCCAGGGCGCGCACGTGCTTGCCGGCGAACGCCTTGAACTCCGAGCCCTCGAACACGTCGGTGATGTCGACGAGCTCCAGCTTGGAGCGCAGGTCGGGCTTGTCGTTGCCGTACTTCAGCATCGACTCGCGGAACGGGATCCGCGGGAACGGGGAGGTGACCTCGCGGCCCTTGCCGAACTCGGTGAAGATCTCCGTCATCAGCCGCTCGATCGGCTGGAAGACGTCCTCCTGCTCGACGAAGGACATCTCGACGTCGAGCTGGTAGAACTCGCCCGGCGAGCGGTCGGCGCGGGCGTCCTCGTCGCGGAAGCAGGGCGCGATCTGGAAGTACCGGTCGAAGCCGGAGATCATCAGCAGCTGCTTGAACTGCTGCGGCGCCTGCGGGAGCGCGTAGAACTTGCCCGGGTTCAGGCGGGACGGGACGACGAAGTCACGGGCGCCCTCGGGGGAGGTCGCGGTGAGGATCGGGGTCGCCATCTCGTTGAAGCCGAGGGCCACCATCTTGGAGCGGATGGAGGCGATGACGGCCGAGCGCAGCATGATGTTGCGGTGCATGCGCTCGCGGCGCAGGTCGAGGAAGCGGTACTCCAGACGGCGCTCCTCGTTCACCCCGTCGTCGGTGTTGATGGTGAAGGGCAGCGGGGCCGAGGCGCCGAGCACCTCGACCGCGGTGACCTCGACCTCGATGTCGCCGGTGGCGAGCTCGGGGTTGACGTTGTCCGCGCCGCGGGAGACGACCTTGCCGTCGATGCGGACGACGGTCTCCTTGGTGACGCTGCTGAGCGCCTCGTTCGCGGCCGTGCCGGGACGGGCGACGAGCTGCGTGATGCCGTAGTGGTCACGCAGATCGATGAAGAGGATGCCGCCCAGGTCTCGACGATTGTGCAGCCAGCCGCTCAGCCGGACGTCGGAGGCGACGTCGGAGGCACGAAGCTCGCCGCACGTGTGGGACCTGTACCGATGCATCAGTCATCCAGTTCTACGTGATACCAGGGTGGATTCAACCGTCCCAAGGTTACCGTCCGGGACGGAAGCCCGTGCGGGCCCGCCCGCCCGGGGTGGTGAACAGGCACGTCAGGTGGATGACCTGTAAAGATGACCGGGTGCGCACAGAGGACGTCCTGGCCGCCATCGCGACCGGTTTGTGGCGATGGGACAACGCGTCCGGGACGGTCACCCTCGACAGCGAGGCCGCCCGGCTGCTCGGGCTGCCCGCCGAGCCCGTCGCGCTGCCCGAGGTCGCCGTGCGCTCGCGCTTCCACCCGGTGGACTGGAACGAGATCAACGGCATCGTGAACCTCGCGGTCGCCGAGGGCACCCTCGCCGAGGCCCGGCTGCGGATCATGGACGAGGACGGGCGCGTGCTGCGCACCGTACGCAGCCGCTCGAAGCCGCTGGAGAACCGCGCCCCGGACGGCCGCCTCGACTACGAACTGATCGGCACCATCCAGGAGATAGCCGAGGCCCAGCCCGGCACCACGGCCGTGCACACCCCCATCACCGGCGACTGGCGCCGCTCGCGCGAGGCGTTCCTGCTCGACGCCGGGCGGGCGCTGGCCGAGGCCCGCTCCACCGCCGAGGTGCTGCGGGTGGCGGCCTCACTGTCCATGCCCGGGTTCATCCCCGACGGGCTGGCCGTCTTCGGCGTGTCCGGCGACCGGCTGTCGATCATCGGGCACCACGGGCACGATCCCGGGGACGAGGGCCCCTTCGCGGACATGCCGCTGCTGACCGACTACCCGGCCGCGGAGGTCGTCCGCACCGGGCGGGCGATCTACCTCCCGAGCCCCGATGACTACAAGCGGCGCTTTCCGGCCACCTGGCCGCTCGCCCAGCGCTTCGGCCGGATCTCCTGGGCCTTCCTGCCGCTGATCGTCGCGGGACGGACCATGGGCGCCTGGATGGCCGCGTTCAAGCACCCGGTGTCCTTCTCCCCCGACGAGCGCTCCGTCCTGACGACGGTGGCCCGGATGCTCGCACAGGCGCTCCAGCGCGCCGGGGTGGCCGAATCCGAGCGGGAGCTCACCACCGGCCTCCAGCGCTCGATGATGCCCCAGCTCGGCCCCGAGATCCCCGGGATGACCCTCGCCGCGCGGTACGTGCCGACCGGCGGCGGGCTCCAGGTCGGCGGCGACTGGTACGACATGATCCCGCTGCCGTCGGGACGGTTCGCGCTGGTCATCGGCGACGTCCAGGGCCACGACGTCCGGGCGGCCGGGCTCATGGGCCAGCTCCGGATCGCGGTGCGCGCGTACGCCTCCGAGGGCCACCGGCCCGACGCGGTGCTCTCGCGCGCCTCCCGCTTCCTGGCGGGCCTGTGCTCGGAGCAGGACACGGGGTCGGCCACGGGGCCGGACACGGGCCCGGGCACCGGCAGGGGCGGCGCGGACTCCGACTTCCAGAGCCCGCGCTTCGCGACCTGCCTCTACGTGGAGTGCGATCCGCAGACCGGCCTGCTGGAGGTGGCCCGCGCCGGGCACCCCGACCCGGCGGTGCGGATGGCCGACGGCACGGTCCTGATGCGGCCCACGGCGGGCGGGCTGCCGCTCGGCATCGTGCCGGACACCGACTACCCGACGACCCGGTTCACCCTGGAACCCGGCGAGACGATGATGCTCTGCACCGACGGGCTCATCGAGACGGGCGGGCACGACCTCGACACGGGCTGGGCCCGGCTGCGGGCCATCCTGGAATCGCAGACCCCCGACCCCGAGACGCACGGTTCTCAGGACATGGAGCCCCGGCACCTGGAACGGCTGGCCGACCTGCTGGTCCAGGCGGTGCACGGCCCGTCCTCGCACCACACCACCGGCCCGCTGGCCGACCGGCGCGAGGACGACATCGCCGTCGTCCTGCTCTGCCGCGAGGGCGAGGGCTGCGGCTGCGAGACCCCGCTGCTGCACCCGTCACGGCCGGCCCGGCGCACCATGACGACCGTCGCCCAGGCGGAGCCGGAGCGGGTCGCGGGGGTCCGCCAGCAGATCCGGGAGCTGCTGCACGACTGGGCGGACCCGGAGCAGGTCGACGCGGCGGTGCTGATGGTCTCCGAGATGCTGACGAACGTACTGGTCCACACGGACGGGGACGCGCTGCTGATCGCCGAGGCGGTGGGCGAGCTCGGCTCGCGCCGGTTGCGGGTGGAGGTGGCGGACGCCTCCGACGAGCTGCCGCACAAGCGGCATCCGGGAGAGATGGCGTCGAGCGGGCGGGGCGTCCTGCTGCTGGAGATGCTGGCGGACGACTGGGGCGTCGACCCGCGCGGCGAGGGCAAGTCCACGTGGTTCGTACTGAACGAACGTTCCAAACCCGAACCCGACCCGCTGGACTGACCTTTGGGCGGCGGGCCCCGCCCGTGTTTGGATGAGCCGTGCCGACAACTCCCCTGCTGCCCGAGCCCGTACGCCGCCTCGCCGCCTGGTGCGTCGTCGTCCTCCTCGCCACCGCCGTCCTCGCCCTCGTCGTGTGGCTGTGCACCGTCTTCCGGACGGTGGTCACGCCCGTTCTGCTCGCCGTGCTCGGCACGGCCCTGCTCGGGCCGATGCACGGGCGGCTGGTCCGCATGAAGGTCAACCGCTCGCTCGCCGCGGCCCTCACCTGCCTGACCGTGGCCGCCGTGGTCGGCGGGGCCGGCTACGTCGTCGTCCTCGCGCTCATCGAGACCGGCGACCAGATCATCGACTCGCTGCGGAAGGCCGGCACGGACCTCGCGAAGCATTTCGGGGCGCTCGGCACCTCGCTGGAGGACGTGGCCAAGAACTCCAAGGACCTGCTCACCAAGTTCGGCGGAACGGCCGCCTCGGGCGTGGTCACCGGGCTCAGCGTGGTCGCGGCGATGATGGCGACGGCCCTGCTCGCCATGGTCCTGATCTTCTTCTTCCTCCGCGACTCCGACCGGGCCGTGGGCACCCTGCGCTCGATGGTGCCGACCCGCTCGGGCGACCTGATGGAGGCGATGGGGCGGCGCGCGTACGGGGCCGTCGAGGGCTTCATGCGCGGGACCACCTTCGTGGCCCTGGTCGACGCCATCCTCATCGGCGTGGGCCTGCTGATCCTCCAGGTCCCCGGCGCCGTGGGGCTGGCCGCCCTGGTGTTCGTGACCGCCTACATCCCCTACCTCGGCGCCTTCCTCTCCGGCGCGGTGGCGGTCCTCGTCGCCCTCGCCGACCGCGGCTGGGTGATCGGCCTGTGGGCCCTGGGCGTGGTGCTGGCGGTCCAGATGATCGAGGGCTACATCCTCCAGCCCATGGTGCAGAGCCGCACCGTGCAGATGCACCCGGCGGTGGTCATGCTGGCGATCACGGCCGGAGCGAGCGTCGCCGGCATCCTCGGAATGCTGCTGGCCGTACCGCTGACCGCGGCCTTCTTCGGGGTGGTCTCGGAGCTGCGGTCCCGGTACACGGCGGAGGCCGCCTGATCAGGCCGCCTGATCAGTACGCGGTCCCCATCGCGGCGCGGACCTCGGCCAGGGTGGTCTCGGCGACCGCGCCCGCGCGCTCGTTGCCGCGCCGCAGCACGTCCCGTACGTGGCCGCGGTCGGCCGCCAGCTCCGTACGGCGCGCCCGCATCGGTGCCAGGTACTCGTTGACGGCCTCGGTGACGACCTTCTTCAGCTGGGCCGCGCCGCCGTCGCCGATCTCCTCCGCGACCGACTCCGGGTCCCGGCCCTGGCACAGCGCGGCGAGCAGCACGAGGCTGGAGACCTCGGGGCGGGCGGCCGGGTCGTAGTCGATGCGGCGGACCGCGTCGGTCTTGGCGCCCTTCAGGAGGCGGGCCGTCTCGTCGGCGGTGGCCGACAGGGTGATCGCGTTGCCCCGGGACTTGCTCATCTTGGTGCCGTCCGTGCCGAGCAGCAGCGGCGCGGCGGACAGGAGGGCCTCCGGCTCGGGGAAGACCGGCCCGTCAGCCCCGTAGCGCTCGTTGAAGCGGCGGGCGATGGTGCGGGTGACCTCCAGGTGCGGGAGCTGGTCCTGGCCCACGGGCACCACTCCGGCCTTGCAGAAGAGGATGTCGGCGGCCTGGTGCACCGGATAGGTGAACATCAGCCCGCTCACCGAGGCCTGCCGGGAGTGCGCGATCTCGTCCTTGACGGTCGGGTTGCGGCCCAGTTCCGCCACCGACACCAGGGACAGGAAGGGCAGCAGCAGCTGGTTGAGGGCGGGCAGCGCGCTGTGCGCGAAGACCGTGGAGCGTTCGGGGTCGATCCCGGCGGCCAGGTAGTCGAGGACGAGCTCCTCGACGTGCTCGCCGAGGTGTTCGGCCACGTCCCGGTCGGTGAGCACCTGGTAGTCGGCCACGATCACGAAGGTGTCCACGCCCAGGTCCTGGAGCCGTACCCGGCCCTGCAGGGTCCCGAAGTAGTGCCCCAGGTGCAGCCGCCCGGTCGGCCGGTCCCCGGTGAGCACCCTGAAGCGCCCCGGATCGGCCCCGATCCGCTCCTCCAGCTCGGCACTGCGCCGACGCGCCGCCGACAGGTCGTACGTACTCACGGGGCTGCTCCTGCCCTTCTTCCGGTTACACCAGATACAGACCAGATGATTCAGGTATAGCCGACAAAAGGGGCAGTTGCTTACACAACTACCAGAAGGGGAAATTCGGCGGCCCGATTGGCGACCAAGGACCCGGCGGCGCACAGGGGCGGGGGTCCCGGCCTCAGCTGCCGAGGGTGAGCCGCACCTCGTAGCGGTCGGCCCGGTACGTCTCCCGGCTGTCGGCGCACGGCAGGCCGGCGGCGTCGAGCGACAGCCGCCGCGTGTTCAGTACGGGCGAGGGACCGCTCAGGTCCAGCAGCCGCTTCTGCTCGGCGTCGGCGAGGGCCGCGCGGGCCGTGTACCGGGCGCCCACGGGCACGTGGCCCGCGGCGGCCAGCAGGCCGAAGAGGGACGCGGTGGTGAAGTCCGCCCCGGCGACGGCCGGGGCCACGGCGAGCGGGACGAGGTCGTGCGAGACGCACACCGGCAGGCCGTCCAGGAAGCGCACCCGGCGCAGCTCGAACAGCTCGGCCCGGGTGGCGACCTGGAGCCGCTCGGCCTCCTCGGAGCCGGCCGGGCGGGTACGGGCGGCCAGGACGCGGGCGGTGACCGCCCGCCCCAGGCTCCGGTTCAGGTCCGCGAACCCGACCAGGGCCGTGGCGTCCGGGGAGTGGCTGAAGCCGACCCGCTTCACCCGCCAGCCGCGCCGCTCGGAGGATTCGACCAGCCCCTCCTCGCCGAGCTCCTTGAGGGTGCGGCGCAGGGTGGAGCGGCTGATGCCGAGCTGCTCGCACAGGTACCGCTCGGAGGGCAGCCGCTGCTCCGGGGCGAGGGCGCCGGCCGCGATGGCGTGCGCCAGGGCCTGCTTGGCCAGGACGTACGGGGGCTGCGCCCCATCGGGCGCCACGGGGCGGAACTCGGGCTCTACGGGCATGGCTGACTCCCACTCTGCCGGGCCGGGCGGGACCCGGGGAGGACACCACGCCGGGACCGGGGCCCACCGGCGCGCCGTCGCGGCCCGGCTACGCCCTGGGCCGCCGGAACCAGGCGGCGCTCTCCTTCTTCAGGCAGCAGGACAGCACCACGGCGGTGAAGACGACGCTCGGCCCGGACGTGCCGTCTCCGGAGATCAGCCCGAGCAGGGCATTCGCGCCGATGAGTGCCGCGATCACGATGGCGGCGATACGGACGCCGTTCCCACCCTTGCGGAACTTGAGGCCGATCACCAGACAGGCGACGGCCGTGAGCAGGGTGATCAGACCGACGACCAGGAGGGCCCCGGCGGTGAGCCCCGCCTCGCCGGTCTCGTCCGCGACCGTCCCGGCGAAGGTGAGCACGAGGATGGAGAGCCCGATCACGAAGTTCAGGCCCGCCCCGACGAACAGCGCGATCCGCGCAGTCTTCACCGCCTTCGGCATCGCCGGCGGGGCGTACGCGCCGCCGGCCCCCGAGGGGTACGGGCCGATGTGGTGCGCCGGAGGGTAGGGAAGGGGTTCGGTGTTCAACTCGGGCTCTTTCGGTGGGCTGATCGGCTGTGCGTGTATGCCACAGATAAGCCAACAGCCTCCAGTTCCCGCCGTGGCCCGTCAAAGGTCCCGATGATCAGTCCGATCGTCCCTGCGCGGTTCCGGTGGCGTACGAGGAGACCAGGCGCGACAGGTGGCGGCCCGCCAGGAGGAGGGGGGCGCGGTCCCGGGTGACCTGAGAGGTCATCTCGGCGCCCTCCAGGGTGTTGATCACGGTGACGGCCAGCTCGCACGCCTCCGCCTCCGGGTGGCCGCAGGCCAGGAGCTTCGCCGCGACGAGCTGCTGCCAGTTCGCGAAGGCCTGGGCGCAGGCGGCCTGGAGCTCCGGCAGGCGGCCGACCGATTCCAGCGCCGTGGGCGTCACGGGGCAGCCGTCGCGCCAGTCGGACGCTTCGAGCGCCTCGGCGAGCAGCTCCGCGACGGCCTCCACGGCCCGCGCCGCGTCCGCGTGCGCGGACAGCGCGACGCGGAGCATCTCGGCGAACTCCTCGTCGCCGAAGTGGATCGCGGCGACCGCGAGCTCCTGCTTGCCGCCGGGGAAGAAGTGGTACAGCGAGCCGAGGGTGGCCTCCGCCTCGCGGACGAGCTGCTTGACCGGCGTGTTCTCGTACCCGCCGTGCTGGAGGAGGCGCGAGGCGGTGCGGACGAGCCGCTCCCGCGTCCCGAGTCCGTCCGCCGTCGCCGTCGCCGACGCCTCTGCTGTTTCCGCTGCTGCCATGAAGGGAACCCTACCTCCGGATCTAGATAGAGCGTTCGTTCTAGTGCGTGCTACGTTCGTTCCGAGCGCTGGATAGAGCGTTCGTTCTAGCTCCGCAGCCGCATCGACCCGAGGAGAGCTCTGCCATGAACCAGGTCACGCACCAGGCCCCGCACCAGGTCACCGTCATCGGGCTCGGCCCCATGGGCCGGGCCATGGCCGCCGCCTACCTGGACGCCGGGTACGAGGTCACCATCTGGAACCGCAGCCCCGGCAAGGACACCGAGCTCGTGGCGCGCGGAGCGCGGCGGGCCGGCAGCGCCGCCGACGCCGTCGCGGCGAGCGGGCTGACCGTGCTCAGCCTCATCGACGTGGACGCCATGTACACGGCCCTCGGCGACGCCGACCTCGGCGGCCGGGTCCTGGCCAACCTGTCCTCCGACGTGCCCGAAAAGGCCCGGGCGGCCGCCCGCTGGGCGCAGGAGCGCGGAGCCTCGTACCTCACGGGCGGGGTCAACGTGCCGCCCTCCGGCATCGGCCAGGAGGGCTCGTCCGTCTTCGTCAGCGGACCCGAGGACGTCTACGCCGCCCACCGCGCGGCACTCGACGTGCTCGCCGCCACCGACTACCGGGGCGCCGACGCCGGGCACGCGCAGCTCTACTACCAGCTCAACATGATCATGTTCTGGACCGCGTACACCGGCTGGTACCAGGCCGTCGCCGTGGCGCGGGCCAACGGCCTGACGGCCGCGGACATCGTGCCGTACGCCGGCTACACGGCCGACAGCATGCGCGGCTTCTACGAGGGGGGCGCCCCGCTGATCGACGCGGACGCGCACGAGGGCACGTACGAACGCCTCGCGATGTGCGCGGCGAGCGTGGAGCACATCCTCCACACCGCCGCCGACTCCGGGGTGGACACCGGCATCCTGGCCGCGCACGCCGACCTGTACCGCCGCGGAGTCGCCGCGGGCTTCGGCGCCGACAGCAGCTCGCGGCTGATCGGCCTGCTGGGCGCGGACGCCTGAGCCCATGGTCCCGCCCGGCGCTCGCGCGCATGACATTCGACATTCCCCTGACAGCAGGTGTCAGGGGAATACCCCTAGCCTGCGGCCCATGAACATCGTCGAACTCCGGCAGTACACCCTGCACCCCGGAGCCCGGGAAACACTGATCGAGCTGTTCGAGCGCGAGTTCGTGATCGGCCAGGAGTCGGTCGGCATCACCGTCGGGGGCCGATTCCGCGACCTGGACGACCCGGACCGATTCGTCTGGCTGCGCGCGTTCCCCGACATGACGCACCGTCGGCGCGCGCTGGAGGCCTTCTACACCGGCCCGGTCTGGCGGGAGCACCGCGACGCGGCCAACGCCACCCTGATCGACAGCGACGACGTACTGCTGCTGCGCGGACCGGGCTTCACTCCGGAGCCGGGCACCCGCGAAGTGGTCGCGACCGCCTGCGGTCCGTCCGACGCGGCCGCCTTCGATGCGTACGCCACCCGGCACCTGGGCCCGGGCCATGCACTGCACCGTACCGAGCACGCCGAGAACGACTACCCCCGCCTGCCCGTCCGCACAGGGGAGGACGTCCGGCTCTGGTTCGGCCCCGCGGAGCCGCCACCCTGGCCGACCCGGCGGCTGCGGCTCGAACCCGTGACGATCTAACGTCGCGGGCCGACGTCCCCATCGGTGGCACCAACACCCCGGCCGGTCCGGGCTCGCGCCCGGCCGGCCGGTGACGTACTTGAGGTACTGACGTGCTGACGTGCTGACGTACTCACGCCGAGGTCGGACCCCGGCCTCCTACTCGGTGTCGGCCTCGCCCGTGCCGCGGTGGCCGAGGCCGGTGCGGGCGGTGGTGGGGATGCGGCCCAGCCGGCCCGCCTGGAAGTCGTCGAACGCCTGCTGCAGCTCGTGCTTGCTGTTCATCACGAACGGCCCGTAGTGCGCCATCGGCTCCCGGATCGGCTGCCCGCCGAGCAGGACTATCTCCAGCGCGGGGGCGCTGGAGTCCTGACCCTCGTCCGCCCGCAGGGTCAGCGAGCCGCCCTCGCCGAAGACCGCGGTCTGCCCGGTCTGGATCGGCCGCCGGTCCTCGCCGACCGAGCCGCGCCCGGCCAGTACGTACGCCAGGGCGTTGAAGTCCTCGCGCCACGGGAGGGTGATCTGCGCGCCGGGTGCGACCGTCGCGTGGATCATCGTGATCGGGGTGTGGGTGATGCCGGGCCCCTCGTGGCCGTCCAGCTCGCCGGCGATCACGCGGAGCAGGGCGCCGCCGTCCGGGGTGGACAGCAGCTGAACCTGGCCGCCGCCGATGTCCTGGTAGCGCGGGGGCATCATCTTGTCGGAGGCGGGGAGGTTCACCCACAGCTGGAGGCCGTGGAAGAGCCCGCCGGACAGCACGAGCGACTCCGGCGGCGCCTCGATGTGCAGCAGGCCGCTGCCCGCGGTCATCCACTGGGTGTCGCCGCCGTTGATGACTCCGCCGCCGCCGTTGCTGTCCTGGTGGACGAAGGTTCCGTCGATCAGATACGTGACGGTCTCGAAGCCGCGGTGCGGGTGCCAGGGGGTGCCCTTGGGCTCGCCCGGCGCGTACTCCACCTCGCCCATCTGGTCCATCATGATGAACGGGTCGAGGTACTGGTAGTTGATCCCGGCGAACGCACGGCGCACCGGGAATCCCTCACCCTCGAAGCCACCCGGGGCGGTCGTGACGGCCAGCACCTTGCGGGCGGTCGTCTCCTGGGCCGGCTCCCCGACGCGCGGGAGCGTCAACGGGTTCTCCACAGTCACTGCAGGCATGGTCGGAACCTCCTTCTGGCGTCGAGTTTAGTTGAAACCCGAACTTTCTGCCACCCGACAGAACAGAGAAGACCCCGGGGGAATTCCCCCGGGGTCTCAGGATCCGACCGGGCACCAGCGCCCGCCACCGACACCGTCCCTGCCGCGTGACGATCCGCGCGGCTGGACGGACGTACCCGCACCAGTCCTAGTACATGACCGCGATCGTGTTCGGCGCCAGGACGTCCGCCCAGCCGTGGGGCAGGATCTCCACGCACCCGCTGGGAGTACCGGTGGCCAGGCCGCACACCCGCACGAGGCCGGTGTCACGGTTGTTGAGCACCCGGAGGGACCCGGCATAGGAGTGGAAGAAGTAGGCGGAGCCGGGTTGCAGCACGAGCGACGGCCGGCCCCCCGACCAGCCCCCGCCCTCCGCGTAGAGGCAGGCAGTGCCCGGCGGGCACCCCTGCACCGGCACGGCCGCCTCGGCCCCCGCCACGCCGACCGTGACCACCGCGCCCAGGGCGAGCGCGAGCGCCGCCCCCGCCCTGGCGATCCCGCGTCGCACGGCTACCAGGTCGCGATCACGATGGAGTTGATGGGCGACAGGTTCTCGGGCCAGCCGTCGCCCGGGCGCATCTTGGGCAGGCAGTCGGTGCCGTTGCTGTTGCGGCACAGCTTCACCGTCCAGCCGCCCGTCTGGTTGTTGTAGACGATGTGCTGCCCCTCCTGGTTGTAGAGCTGGTGCACGCCCGCGCTCGTGTACCTCTGGTTCCACGGCACCGGCTCGTACCAGTTCGTGCCCTTGTAGATGCAGACCGCGCCGGACGGGCAGCCGAAGGAGTCGGCCGCCTGCGCCGGGCCCGCCGCCAGGACCCCCGTACCCAGCGCCAGCACCCCCGCGAGCGCAGACATGGTCACCTTCGTGCGGATGGATGTACGCGTACGAGCCATCAATGCCTCCTAGTGGATGAGGCGGGGGCCCCCGTGCTTCCAGCTCCCCGCTGCGCCCACTCTCGGCCCGCGGCCACCACCGCCGCGATCCTTTCGGGTACCGCCGAAACCTGCGCTCAGCCGCCGCTGTGGAGCAGGTCCACGCCCAGCGCCGTCGCGGAGTGCAGGACCGCCTTGCCGTCCCGCGCCGTGGTGATCAGGCCGGCCGCGCGCAGGGTGCGGGTGTGCTCCGAGACCGACGGGAGGCTGATGTCGAGGTCCCGGGCCAGCTCGGACGTGGTCCGCTGCTCGATCAGCAGCTGCAGCACGGCCGCCCGGGTCCGCCCCAGCAGCGCGTCCAGCGCGCCGTCCGCCCGGTCCGGGGACACCAGCGGCAGGGGGGTCAGCGCCGGGTAGAGGAGTACGTACGTCCCGTCCGGGGTGTCGTCCAGCAGCGGGCGGCCCGTCCAGAACGGCGAGGGCATCAGCACCAGCCCGCGCCCGCCGAGCCGGACCTCGTAGTCCGGCGGCCGGCCCACCTCGAAGACCAGGCCCGACCAGTCGGCCGCCGGGTGGGTGCTGGCCAGGCAGGCCTTGATCCCGTGCGCGGCCAGCAGCCGGGTCCGCCAGGCCACGTCCGCCTGGAAGGACTGCCGGATCCGCGGCCAGTGCGGGGCGATGAGCACGTCGTACGCGGACCGGATCGCGGAGTCGAGCTGCTCCCAGGCCTCCCGGTCCTGGCCCCACAGGGCGCGCAGCCAGGACGGGGACCCGGGCGCACGGGTGGCCGCGCGGGCCAGCCCCTCCGGGGTGAGGAAGGGGACCCGGTCCCGGATGACGCTGAGGCCCTCCTCCAGGCTCCGCGCGTACGGCTCCACGAAGTGCGGGTTGTCCCCGTCGGGCCGCAGCAGGTCGAACAGCGGCCGCACCCGCCCCGGCAGGTCCCGCGCGGCGAGGCTCCGCCAACGGCCGAAAACCGCCTGCTGGTCCGTACGCTGCGCCGCGACGAGCGCGAGGGCCAGCTCCACCAGGGGCAGGGGCTCGCTCGCGAAGGTGACGTTGAGCAGGTCCTCGGCCTCGAAGTGCACGCGCAGCATGTCCGCCCCCGGGCCCTGTGTACCTAGCCGTACATGCGGCGCATGGCGAAGTCGACCATCTGCTCGACCGCCTTCGCGTCGAAGACCATCCGGTGGTCGCCCTCCATGTCGAGGACGAAGCCGTAGCCGGTGGGCAGCAGGTCGATCACCTCGGCGCCGGTGATCACGAAGTACTTGGACTCCTTGCCGGCGTACCGGCGCAGCTCCTTGAGCGTGGTGAACATCGGGATGACCGGCTGCTGCGTGTTGTGCAGCGCGAGGAATCCCGGGGTGTCGCCGCGCGGGCAGTAGACCTTCGAGGAGGCGAAGATCTGCTGGAAGTCCTCGGCGGACAGCGACCCGGTCGTGAAGGCGCGTACCGCGTCCGCGAGGGAGGGCGGCGAGGGCTCGGGGTACAGCGGCTGCTGAGGCTGCTGCTGCGCGTAGCCCTGCTGGGGCTGGGCGTAGCCGCCCTGCTGCCCCGCGCTCACGTTCTGGTCGTAGCCGTACATGGCCCGAAGCCTACCGAGGCGGTGGCCCGCCGGGACGACGAGTTCCGGTCAGTGGGACTTCAGCCCCGTAACGAAGCCCGCCCAGGCGGTGGCCCCGATCATGAGGACGGGCCCGCCCTGCACCTTGGAATCCCGGACGGGGACGGTCCCGGCGAGCCCGTCGGCGACCTCGACGCAGTCGCCACCGCTCGCGTTGCTGTAGCTGCTCTTGCGCCAGCAGGCGGACGTCAAGTCAATCTCGGTGCTTGCCATTTCGGAAGTCCTCTGCAGCTGCGTCGATCCTCGCCAGGGACGCCCCAGGTGACAGCGCGGCAGCCCTGAGCAGATCGTACGACCTGCGGTAGTCCTTCACGAGCGCCGGATAGTCGATGAGTTGCCCGCTGTGCAGCCCCTCCGTGTACACGAGCGGTGGCGCATCCGGGAAGGCCATGACCTTGATCATGCCCATCATGAGCGGGTGGGCTGAAGCCGTTTCCGGAAGGACTTGCAGAATGCTCTGCGTGGAACGCACCACGCGCGCGATGTGGTCCAGCTGCTCCGCCATCGCCTCCGGCCCCAAGAGCGGCCTGCGGATCAGCGACTCGTCAAGGATCACCCAGAACGCCGGGCGCACCTCCCGCTCCCAGAGCACCGCTCGTTGGATGCGTGCGGCGATCTGCTTGCTGACGGTTTCCGGCGGCAGCCAGGGCATCCCGGCCCGGATCACGGCCGACGCGTACGCCTCCGTCTGCAACAGCCCCGGCACGAGCATCGGAGCCCATTCCTCAATCGTCTCGGCAAACGGCTCCATCTCCGCGACGTCCGCGAAGTACTCCGCATGCCCGGACTGCTTCGCCTTGCGCGCATCTTCACAGCGGCGCTCGAAAAACCCGTCCGTCCCCAGCTTCCCGTCCACGTGCCGGGCAAGGTCCGGCGGCATCCGGCGCTCGCCGTGCTCGATCTGGCTCAGGAACGGCACCCCCCTGAAGCTGCCCTCCGCCAACTGTTCCAGCGTGAGGCCTGCGGATTCCCGTTTGTAGCGCAGCTCGGCGCCATAGAAGGACGGCACATTCGCCGATGCGTCCGGGTCCTTACGAGCGGGCACAACCCACCACCGCCATTTGCCACTTGTCCAGCGGAACTCGAAACCCTTCCAACGGTACGCCGGGCAGCGCCACGCTGTGAGCGGTTCGTCACTCCCCGCTGCGAAAGGCCGACCCCACCATGAGCGACCACCCCCACGACCACGAGGCGACCCAGGCCCTGGACAACCTCCGCGCCGCACTCGCCACACACGGCATCACCCTCCCCTCCCTCGACCTCCACCTCCTCTCCTACGCCGGGCGGTACGCGAATCCGCCCCTCATCGCCCTCGGCAACTGCAACCCCGCCACCGCGCAGCGCCTGGCCGACGCCCTGGCCATGCCATGAACAGCGACCTCACGCTCCGCCTCCTGGTCACCCCCGGTGCCATCCCCCTGGCCCGCCACGCGGTACGGGAACACCTGGGCAGCCCCGACGTAGAGCTCTGCGTCAGCGAGCTGCTGACCAACGCCCTCACCCACCTGGGCACCGGCACGCCCGTCACGCTGCGGATCACCGGAAGGGCAGCCCGTACGCGGGTAGAGCTCACCGACTCCGACCCGCACGCACGGCCCGTACTGCGGCAGGCGGCCGACGACGAGGAATCCGGCCGCGGCCTAGCTCTGCTCGACGCGCTCGCGCCGCGATGGGGGGTCATCCAGGGCCCGGGGAGCAAGACCGTCTGGTGCGAGCTCGAACTTGACCCTGGTCACAGTCACCACGGAAGGGTTGCCGTTATTACCCGCGGGTAGCATCATTACGTTACCGATTGGTATGCACGAGGAACCACTCTCACCGAGCCTTAACGGAGCCGTCGCCATGGGGCACTACAAGTCGAATCTCCGCGACATCGAGTTCAACCTCTTCGAGGTACTCGGCCGCGACAACGTGTACGGCACTGGCCCGTTCGGTGAGATGGACACCGAGACCGCCAAGACGATCCTCAGCGAGATCGCCAAGCTCTCCGAGAACGAGCTGGCCGCCTCCTTCGAGGACGCCGACCGCAACCCGCCGGTCTTCGACCCGGCGACGAACACCGCGCCCGTCCCGGCGTCCTTCAAGAAGAGCTACAAGGCCTTCATGGACTCCGAGTACTGGCGCCTGGGCCTGCCCGAGGAGATCGGCGGCACCACCTCGCCCCGCTCGCTGATCTGGGCCTTCGCCGAGACGATCCTGGGCGCGAACCCGGCCGTGTGGATGTACTCCTCCGGTCCGGCGTTCGCCGGCGTCCTCTTCGAAGAGGGCAACGAGGTACAGAAGAAGATCGCCGCGCTCGCGGTGGAGAAGCGCTGGGGCTCCACCATGGTCCTCACCGAGCCGGACGCCGGCTCGGACGTCGGCGCCGGCCGCACCAAGGCGGTCGAGCAGGCCGACGGCTCCTGGCACATCGAGGGCGTGAAGCGCTTCATCACGTCCGGCGAGCACGACATGGAGGAGAACATCCTCCACTACGTCCTCGCGCGCCCCGAGGGCCACGGCCCGGGCACGAAGGGGCTGTCCCTCTTCCTCGTCCCGAAGTTCCACTTCGACTGGGAGACCGGCGAGCTGGGCGAGCGCAACGGCGTCTACGCGACGAACGTCGAGCACAAGATGGGCCTCAAGGCCTCCAACACGTGCGAGATGACCTTCGGCGACCAGCACCCCGCCAAGGGCTGGCTGATCGGTGACAAGCACGACGGCATCCGCCAGATGTTCATGATCATCGAGTTCGCCCGCATGATGGTCGGCACGAAGGCCATCGCGACCCTGTCGACCGGCTACCTGAACGCGCTGGAGTACGCCAAGGAGCGCGTGCAGGGTCCGGACCTGGCCGAATTCATGGACAAGGCGGCCCCCAAGGTCACCATCACGCACCACCCCGACGTGCGCCGCTCGCTCATGACGCAGAAGGCGTACGCCGAGGGCATGCGCGCCCTGGTCCTGTACACCGCCTCAATCCAGGACGAGATCCAGGTCAAGCAGGCCGCCGGCGAGGACACCGCGTCCCTGGTCGGGCTGAACGACCTGCTCCTGCCGATCGTGAAGGGCTACGGCTCGGAGAAGTCCTACGAGCAGCTCGCGCAGTCGCTCCAGACCTTCGGCGGCTCGGGCTACCTGCAGGAATACCCGATCGAGCAGTACATCCGCGACGCCAAGATCGACACCCTCTACGAGGGCACCACGGCCATCCAGGGCCAGGACTTCTTCTTCCGGAAGATCGTCCGCGACCAGGGCGCCGCCCTGAACGTCCTCTCCGAGACGTTCAAGAAGTTCCTGGCCGAGGGCCCCGGCGGCGAGGACCTCGCCCCGGCCCGCGACGCGCTCGCCAAGGCGGCCGTCGACCTGGAGGCCATCGTCGGCCAGATGATCGTCGACCTCACCGCCACCGGCGAGGACGTCAAGAACATCTACAAGGTCGGCCAGAACACCACCCGGCTGCTGATGGCCTCCGGTGACGTGGTCGTCGGCTACCTGCTCCTCAAGGGCGCGGCCGTGGCCGCCGAGAAGCTGCCGACCGCCTCCGCCAAGGACGTGCCGTTCTACACCGGCAAGATCGCGGCGGCGAAGTTCTTCGCCTCCCAGATCCTGCCGGGCGTCTCGGTGGCCCGCGCGCTCGCCGAGGCCGTCGACAACACCCTGATGGAGCTCGACGAGGCCGCCTTCTAAGTCCTCGGCACCCATCCCCCAGCTGTACGCGGTGTACGTACGCGCAGACGGCCGGGTCCTCCGCACGGGGGCCCGGCCGTCGGCGTGCGCGCGGCGCCAGCTCCCCCGCGCAGCCCCGTACCGCCTGTGGGCTGCGGGGTTCCCGGGATGTCGGTGGTTCGTGGGACGCTCGTGGGTATGAGTCCACAGGAGCAGCAGCGCGGCAGCAGGGGGTATTCGGTCCCGACCGGGCGCCCCTATGCCCTCAAGGAGCTGCAGTCCGCCGTGGGCAGCCTCGGAGACCACCTCAAGGAGCTCTACGAGGGCGCCCACCCCACCGAGTACGAATCGGTGGCCGACGCCCTCTACACCGCCTTCCAGACCGCCGCCGGGCTCGCCCCCGCCAAGAGCTACACCGGCTGCCCGGAGCACCCCAACGGCGCGCTGGACCCCGAGGCGCCCGACGGCTGGGGGCGCTGCCTGATCTGCAACGACCGGCGCCGCCTCGGACTGCGCGCGCAGGGCGCCCGGGCCGCGTCCGCCGCCACCCCGCCCGCCGGGGAGCAGCGCCGGCTCGGGTACCCGGTGCCCGAGCCCCCGTACACGCTCCAGGCGCTGCAGACCCGCCTGCGCACGGTCGAGGAGCGGCGCTTCCACCTGAGCCTGTCCTCGCCCCCCGACGACTTCGTCGCGATGGCCGACGACCTGCACCGCGCCTTCATCGTGGCCCGCGAACTGTCCCGGCCGCGCAACGCCTCGGGCTGCTCCGAGCACCCCGGCGCACCCATCGATCCCGACGCCCCGCCCGGTGAGGCCTGTATCTTCTGCGCCGGACGCAAGAGGCGCGCGCAGCGCTCCGCGCAGACCCCGGAGATGCTCCCGCGCATCCGCCGGGGCGAGCGCAGACAGTTGCAGCGCCGCTTCGACCGTCCGCCGGGCTGACCAGGCTCCGGGCGCCCGGGCCACCCGCCCGCGGCCCCATCCTCCGGCTATCCGCCGCAGTCCGGCCATGACGAACACGACCGTCGTTAAGGTGAACTACATGAGCTCTCCCGCCGCCCGCTTCGACCGCGGCCACACCGACGACCTGATGACCTTCCTGGCGGCGAGTCCGTCGCAGTACCACGCCGTGGCCAACGCGGCCGAGCGGCTGGAGAAGGCCGGATTCAGGCAGTTGGCCGAGACCGACGCGTGGGACGCGAGCACGGGAGGCAAGTTCGTACTCCGCGGGGGCGCGATCATCGCCTGGTACGTGCCCGAAGGCGCGGCCGCGCACACCCCGTTCCGGATCATCGGCGCGCACACCGACTCCCCCAACCTCCGGGTCAAGCCGCTGCCCGACACCGGCACCCAGGGCTGGCGGCAGATCGCCGTGGAGATCTACGGCGGCACCCTGCTCAACACCTGGCTCGACCGCGACCTGGGCCTGGCCGGACGGCTGACCCTGCTCGACGGCACCGAACGGCTCGTCAACATCGACCGTGCGCTGATGCGCGTGCCCCAACTCGCCGTGCACCTGGACCGGTCGGTGAACACCGACGGGCTCAAGCTCGACAAGCAGCGGCACATGCAGCCGATCTGGGGCCTCGGCGACGTCCACGAGGGCGACCTGATCGCCTTCCTGGAGGACGAAGAGGGCCTGGACCGCGGCTCGGTGGCCGGCTGGGACCTGATGGTCCATTCGATCGAGCCCCCGGCCTACCTGGGCCGCGACCGCGAACTCCTCGCGGGCCCGCGCATGGACAACCTGCTGTCGGTCCACGCGGGCGTCGCGGCCCTGGCCGCCGCTTCCACCGCCGCCAACCTCGACCACATCCCGGTCCTGGCCGCCTTCGACCACGAGGAGAACGGCTCGCAGTCGGACACCGGCGCGGACGGGCCCCTGCTGGGCAACGTGCTGGAACGTTCAGTCTTCTCGCGCGGCGGCACCTACGAGGACCGCGCGCGGGCCTTCGCCGGCGCGATCTGCCTCTCCTCGGACACCGGCCACGCCGTGCACCCCAACTACGCGGAGCGGCACGACCCGTCGCACCACCCGCGCGCCAACGGCGGCCCGATCCTGAAGGTCAACGTCAACCAGCGCTACGCGACCGACGGCAGCGGCCGGGCGGTGTTCGTGAACGCCTGCGAGCGCGCCGGCGTCCCGTGGCAGACCTTCGTCTCCAACAACTCGATGCCGTGCGGCACGACGATCGGCCCGATCACCGCCGCCCGCCATGGCATCCAGACGGTCGACATCGGCGTGGCGATCCTCTCCATGCACAGCGCCCGCGAACTGTGCGGGGCGGACGACCCGTACCTGCTGGCCAACGTGATGCTGGCGTTCCTGGAGAACTGAACCCGCGTCACCACACCGTCATGACCGTGCCCGCCGGGGGATCTCCCCCGGCGGGCACGGTCGTTGTCGCGGCGCGGCGACTCAGTCGCAGTGCAGTGGCGTCGCTCAGTCGTCCATCCCCGCCAGCACCAGCGGCAGTCGGGTCGCGCCGCCGGCGGTGATGCTCAGCGGCACACCCCAGTCCTGCTGGTGGACGTGGCAGGCGGGGTACTCGTTCTCGGGGTCGTCGTCGCAGGAGGCCGCCATCGCGGAGACGTGCAGGACGCCCTCGGTCAGCTCCGGGTTCAGCGCGAGCTCCCGGAACAGGTCGGTCCCGGCCCCCTCGCCCGCCGTCAGCAGCTCGGGCGGCGTCGAGGAGACCAGGAGCCGGGTGGAGGGCCCGTAGCGGGTGTCGAGCTTCTGGCCGCTCGGCGCCTGGAAGACGATGTCGAGCCGGAGCGTGCCGGGGCCCACCTCGGTGGCGGCCCGCCGCGTGCGGTGGGCGACCGCGTCCACCCGTACGGCCTCCTCGGGAAGCCGCAGCCGGGTCAGCCGGTGCCGGGCCGACTCCACGACCACGATGTCGTCCCCGACGAGCACGGCGTCGCTGGGCTCGCGCAGGTCGGTGGCGAGGGTGGTGACCTGCCCGGTGGCGGGGTCGTACCGCCTCAGGGCGTGGTTGTACGTGTCGCACACCGCGACCGACCCGTCGGGCAGCGCGGTGACGCCGAGCGGGTGCTGGAGCAGCGCCTGGGCGGCGTCGCCGTCCCGGTGCCCGAAGTCGAAGAGGCCGGACCCGACGGCGGTACGGATGTCATAGCCGCCGTCGCCCACCTCCGCGTACCTCAGTGAGCTCGTCTCGGAGTCCGCGATCCACAGCCGGTCCTCCGTGGCCGCGAGCCCGGACGGCTGGGCGAACCAGGCCTCGGCGGCCGGACCGTCGTGCAGCCCCTCGTTGGTCGTCCCCGCGGCGACGGCCACGGTGTCGCTCTCCGGGTCCCAGGTCCACAGCTGGTGGACGCCCGCCATGGCGATCCACACCTTGCCCTGCCACCAGGCCACGTCCCACGGCGAGGACAGGTCGACGTCGAGGGCCGGCCCTGAGGTCGGCGACCCCTGCCACCACTGCCGCCCGGTCCCGGCGACGGTCTCCACGGCCCCGGTCGCGGGGTCGAACCGCCGCAGCGCGTGATTGACGGTGTCGGCGACGACCACGGACCCGTCGGGCAGCAGCGCCAGCCCCTGGGGCTCGCTGAAGGCCTCCGGCCCGAACCCCCGCTCCCCGCCGCCAACGCGCCGTACGACGCTCTCCCCGTCGGGGGCCAGCTCCACCAGCTGGTGCCGGGTCGTATCGGAGACGAGCAGGTTCCCGGAGGGCAGTACGAGCGCCTTCCCGGGGAACCGCAGGTCCCCCGCCACCGGCTCGGGCGCCACGTACGGCCCGTCCCCGCGGCGCAGCGTCCCCTTGGCCTCGTGCTCGGCCTCCAGCTCCTCCACGAGCTTCGCGAGGGCGTGCGCGTGCCCCTCGCCGGCGTGCTGCGCGACGATGTACCCCTCCGGGTCGATCACCACGAGCGTGGGCCAGGCGCGGACGGCGTACTGCTTCCAGGTCGCGAGCTCGGGATCGTCGAGCACGGGGTGGTGCACCCCGTACCGCTCGACGGCGTCCACGACGGCGGAGTGCTCGGCCTCGTGCACGAACTTCGGCGAGTGCACCCCGACGATCACGACGGTGTCGCGGTGCTTCTCCTCCAGCTCGCGCAACTCGTCGAGCACGTGGAGGCAGTTCACACAGCAAAAGGTCCAAAAATCCAAGATCAATGCGCGACCTCGAAAGTCGGCGAGCTTCAGGTCCTTCCCGCCAGTGTTGATCCATCCGCCCTTGCCGATCAGCTCGGGGGCACGGACACGGGCACGGCGGGGCGCGGGCGCAGAGGTGGGCGCCGGGGCAGCATCGTTCATACTTCAAGCTTGCCATTGGCCATGAACACCAGATCACGGCTGTACGGTGCCGTCGGCCCAGACGATCCGGCAACGCTCGTCACCGTCGAACCTCACCCCCACCCTCCCTCGTCGGACTTCCACTCGATCGATGGCGAGGCCAAGGCGTTCACGTCTTCCGGCCGCATCGTCGGCGTCCCAAGCTTCCCGTAGCAGGCCGGCGTCCATGAGCGGAGAGATGTCCACGGAAGGGGTGGGCATCCGCAGCAGGTCTGCGCAGAGCCCCTCGATCCGGGTACGAAGTCGTCCGGCGAGCCGGTTGTACCGGTCGACCGCGTCAGCGTCGGCGAACTCGCCGCGGACGTACCTGGCCTCCTCCAAGTCCGCCAGACGAACCTTCTCGTCCGCGATCTCCGCCTCGATCGCGTCCCGCTTCGCGAACGTCTCCGGATCCTCCCTCTGCACCCAGCGATCGTTGATCACAGCGAGCAGCGGGTCCTGAGGCTCCAGGGACGGCAAGTGCGAGAGGAACGCCCGGGTCACGTAGTCGTCGATGCTCCCCACCCGAGCCGAGACACCGGAGCATCCTCGCCCCATCCGGTAGTTGGAGCACTGGTACGACGTGCCTGCCTTGCTCATCCGGGCCCCACAGAGGCCACATCGCGCCATCCCGGTGAGCAGTGACTTGCCCTGCTTGTGACCGTGTCGCTTCCCCGCCAGAGGAAACGTGCGCGCTTCGAGCTGGCGGAGGATGAGCTCACGCTCCCCGACCGTGATGATCCCCTCACCGATGCTCACGGTTTCGAGCGTCTCCGGATCCCGGTAGGGAGAGACCCGGTTCATGTATGTGCGTGTCCCGTCCGGCTGCTCCTCGCACTCGGTCTGCGGCATGAGACCGGCGAAGGTCGGTGACCGAAGGAGCTGCATGACGCTGGACGAGTTCCACTCGCCTCCACGGGCCGACTCCACCCCGTGCTCGTTCAGCAGCCGGGCGATGTGGACGAGCGCCTTCCCGGACAGTGCTTCGTCGGCTATCAGCCGGGCGTAGACGGCAGTCTCGGGGTCGTGGACGAGCTTCTTCGTCTCCCGGTCCACCAGGAGCCCATAGGGCGGCTGCCCGCCGATCCATTGCCCCCGTTGCCGCAGATATCGCTTTGCGCTGCCGACACGCATTCCGAGATTGCGCGACTCGTTGCGCGCGAGTTCCGCCAGCATCGCGAGGGCGACGCGGGCGCTGTCGTTCTGCGTGTCGAGCCCGTCCATGACGGAGACCAGCCGTCCGCCGACCCGGCCTATGTCGTCCAGCGCCTTGCCGACCTCTCCGATGCCCTTGCGGGACAGCCGGTCGAGCTTCCAGACGACCAGAACGGCCACGACTCCGGCCGTGACGGCTGTCATCGCCGCGTCGAACCCCTTGCGGCTGACGTTCTTGTAGCCGGAGCGTCCACGGTCGATGTGGACCTTGCGGACGGTCAGTCCGTTGCGCTCCGCCCACGCCCGGCAGTCGGCTTCCTGGCGGTCGATCGCAGTCTTGCCCTCCCGGTCAAGGGACAGACGCAAGTACAGGTCAGCAGTGGTGTTGGTGCACGTCCCCACGCTAGCGAGGAGTGCACACATTGGTTCAGGAAATCCGAAAATCGAGGATAGTGATCTGCCCTCGCAGTCGGCGAAGGGCACTCCTCGGAGTGACGACGCCGGGCGGGAGCCCGTGGGACGCTGGGCGGGCAGGCAGCGAAGGAGGCGTCCCGCATGACCACCGCGCACGACTACAGCGAGGGCATCGACCCCGAGCACGCGCTGGGGTACGCCGTGCAGCGGTTCCGCGGGGAGCGGGCCGAGGTACTCGAAGGGGTCGTCGACTACGTGCCGGCCGACTGGGGTCACGAGCGTGCCCGGAGCGTCCTGCGGGACCGGCTGTCGGATGCGGTCGAGGCCTTGGGGTGCATGGCCGGCTCCGGCGACCTCGACCTGCCGGGCTCGCTGAACTGGTACGTCCCGGACCTCGCCGTGGTCCCCAGCGCACTGGCGCGGGGAGCCGGGGCCTTGCTCCCCGACCAGACCCTCCTGGTCGTCGAAGTCACCTCGGCCGCGAGCGACGAGACCGACCGCGTCGTCAAGCGCAAGCGGTACGCGGAGTACGGGGCACCGCTCTACCTCCTCGTCGACCGGACGGCGCAGACCGTCACCCTCTTCTCCGGGCCCGGGCGGCTCGGGTACACCGAGGTCGACGGGCCCCATCCCTTCGGGACCCCGGTGCGCCTCCCGGAGCCGTTCGGGATCGACCTCGACACCAGCGGGCTCTGAGGCGATACGTCCTGCGGTGTCCCCCGTGCCCGGCCCCGCACGGCTCTGACCAGGTACGCAGGGCGGTACAGGATGAGTAGGCGTACTCAGGTGGCGGGACCCGGCAGCTTCGAGACTGGCAACAGAACGAACGAAGCGGAACACAGAACGGGAAATGGGGAACGTCATGGTGCGGCGCTGGTCGAAGGCTGAGATGTGGGTGCCCGGTGCGTACCTGGCGCTGGTGGTCGCGATGCTGGTCTACGTCGCGGTCGGCAGCCGGACCGGGGACATCGGGATGTTCCCGGCCTTGCCGATCCTGGCCACGGCCCCGGTCAGCCTCATCCTGATGATGTCCTTCGGACCCGCGGCGGACGCCCTGGACGAGTCGGCCCCGGTCGAGGGGCCCGTCTACGAGGGCTCGCAGCCGCCGCCCGAGCCGCCGCCCACGGCGTTCGCACCGGAGTCCGCCCCGCCCTCGGACTGGGTGGCACCGGACACGTCCTACGACGGCAAGCTCGACATGGGGGCCGAGTTCGGCTTCTACGGCGCGGTCCTGTTCAGCGCCCTGGTCAACGCCGCGGCGATCTGGGCCATGCTCCGCTACGTGGCGCGGCTGCGCACCGCCGCCAGGGGCGCGCAGGGCTAGGCGAAGAGGGCGACCAGGCTCGGGAGGCGGGTTGCGAGCTCCTCGCGGTCGTCGAAGTCGAAGTCCCAGGACGGGTCCAGGGGCGGGTACGTGATCGTGAAGGAGCCCGACGGGAGAGCGTGGCCCGTGGCGGTCTCGTAGGCGGTCCAGGCTATGGACAGGGCCCTCTCGTCTTCCAGGTACTCGCCCCCGGCCGCCGCCGCGCGGACCCCGGGGTGGTCCGCCAGGGAGTCCGGGTCCGCCAGGGCGGCGGCGAAGGTCGCTTCGCCCTGGGTGAGGAGCCAGCCCCGGAAGTAGTCGAAGCCGTCGTCCGAGCAGCCGCCGTTGATCAGGTAGGCCGCGGCCCAGAGCGGGGCCCGGTAGGACTCCGCCAGGAGGTCCCACAGCACCTGCTGGGCCGCCGCCACTTCCGCCGCGGGGTGCTCGGCGAGCAGCGCGGCCGCGCGCCGGGCCACCTGGTCCGGCTCCGCCTGCGCGCGGGCCGTCTCGATCAGCTTCCAGAACGTCTGCGTGTCCATGCCCCGAGGCTCGCAGCCGGGTCTGACATCAGGCTTCGAAGCTGTGCAGGGAGCGGACGAGGGCGGTGACGAAGGCGTCCTGGACCTCGGCGGGGAGCAGGTCCAGGGAGAGGTACGGGTTGAGGTCCTCCAGTTCGACCAGGAGGAGGTCGCCCGAGGGGGCCCGGCAGGCGTCCACGCGCTGGATGCCGTGGGTGAGGGTGTTCCAGTCGATGAAGGCGCGGGCGAAGGAGAGGTCCGCGGGGGTGGGGTCGTACGGGATCAGCTCCCAGCGGCGGGCCGGGTCGGGGGCGTACAGGGCGTACTGGAAGGTGTCGTCCACGAAGTAGAAGGAGACTTCGTAGGAGAAGTCGATGCGGGGCTGGATCAGGAACTCCCCCGGGGCGCAGTCCGGGTGCGGGGTGAAGGTCAGGCCTATGGAGTCCGCTCCCTGCTTCGGCTTCACCGCGTACGAGGGGGAGGACGGGAGCACCGAGAGGTGCGCCGGGTCGTCGATCGTCGGGATGACCGGGTGGCCCGAGGCGGTCAGGTCGACGAGGTACTGCTTGCCCGCCATGTCGCCGCGGCCCGTCAGGGGGTTGTAGACGCGGGTGCCGGCGGCGAGGGCGGCCGCGCGGAAGGAGTCGTAGGCCTCCTGGTGGTGGATGACCGGGCCGCTGTTGCGGACGACGACCGTGTCGAAGGCCGGGAGGAGGGCCTCCGCGTCCAGGGGGTGGCAGAGGGCCAGCGGGAAGTGCTCGCGCAGGCGTGCGGTGAGGAAGACGTCCTCGTCGCCGTAGCGGCGGCCGCGCGCCGGGTACGCCAGGTCGGTCACGTAGAGGAGTGGCATGACCGGAACCTATCGCGGGCAGCGATGAGGGCGTGAAATACCTGGTACGGGACAAAATGTTGGCCGTCGGCGACGACTACTGGATCGAGGACGAGGACGGCCGGCACGCCTTCCTCGTCGACGGGAAGGCCCTGCGGTTCCGGGACACCCTGGAGTTGAAGGATCCCGACGGGCGGATCCTCATCACGCTGCGGGAGAAGCTCTTCGCCCTGCGCGACGCGATGACGCTGGAGCGCGACGAGCGGCGGCTCGCGGTGATCCGGAAGAAGCGGCTCTCGCTGCTGCGCAACCACTACCTGGTCACGCTCAACGAGGGCACCGAGCTCGATGTCAGCGGGCGGATCCTCGACCGGGAGTTCAAGGTCGAGTACGAGGGGGAGCTGCTCGCCCTGATCTCCCGCCAGTGGTACCGGATCCGCGAGACGTACGCCGTCGACGTGGTCCGCGAGGACGCCGACGCCTCGCTGCTCATCGCCGTCGCGGTGTGCGTCATCCGGATGGCGGAGAAGGAGCGGGAGGGCCCGGGCGAGCCGTAGCCCCGCTCAGTCGCGCTGTCCGCTCAGTCGCACTGTCCGCTCAGTCGCACTGGCCGCGGCCGCAGTCCTTGAGCGGGCCCGCGCCGGGGATGGCCGTGAGGGCCTCGCGCAGGGCGGCGCGCAGGGCGGCGCGCTCGGGTCCGGTGAGGCTCTCGTCGTACGTCACCTCCACGCGGGTCACGGGATCGACGAACGACTGATGGACACTTTTCACTCCGTGCAGCCGGAGGTCCACCCTGGGGACGCCTTCGTCGCTGTACAGGGAGCTGGGAATGTCCACGAAGTAGGCGTGCGAGGGCCGCAGCCAGGTCTCGTACGCCAGCCAGCCGACGACGATCACCACCGTCGCGGTCACCAGCGCGGCGGCGAACGCGCACACGGCGGCGATGTCCGGGCGGCGGCGCGGATCGGCCGAGCGGGCCAGCAGCAGCACGATCGCCGGCGGGATCAGCGGGAACATGCCGAAGATGCCCAGCACGATGCCCATGAGGATCCCGCCCACACCGAAGCCGAGGCACAGGAGACGGAAGTCCGCGAGGTCCCGGACGAAGAAGGTCCAGGTGCCGGCGATGAGGGAGAAGATCATGACCACACCGAGCGGGGACCCCATCGCCCAGGCCGCCGGGGCGGCGGCCAGGAGGATGGCGAGGCCGGCCGTCGAGCGCTGGAGCCAGTGGACGCGTTCCGCCGGGACTGCTTCCGCCGGTTCCGCACGCGCCGAAAGCGTCGCCACCGATCCCGCCACCGGTCTCGGTTCCCATCCCGCCACCGGTCCCGCCACCGGTCTCGCTTCCGGGTCCGTCGTTCCGTCCGTCATGCGCCGTACCCCGTCCGTGTCCTCGTCCCCGGAGGGCTCCCGCCGAGTAAAGCACCGCCGTCGGCACGCACGTGCGGCGGGCCCTTTGGCGGGCTCAGAGGCCCAGGCGGCGGTCCTTCAGGGCCGGGAACTGCTCGCGGGTCTCGGCGACCTTCTTCGGGTCGAGGTCCACCGTCAGGATCTCCTCCCCCGGGCCCGCCTCCGCCAGGACCTCGCCCCACGGGTCCACGACCAGGCTGTGGCCGGCCTGTTCCACGCCCCCGTTGGTGCCGGCCGTCCCGCACGCGAGGACGTACGACTGGTCCTCGACGGCACGGGCCCGGTTCAGCAGCGTCCAGTGGCCCCGGCGGCGGGCCGGCCAGCCCGCGGAGACGACCAGCGTCGTCGCCCCGGCGTCGACCAGGCCGCGGAACAGCTCCGGGAAGCGCAGGTCGTAGCAGGTGGCCAGGCCGAGGGTCTGCTCCGGCAGGGCGACCGTGGTCAGGGACTCGCCCGCGGACATCAGGACGGCCTCGCCCTGGTCGAAGCCGAAGCGGTGGATCTTGCGGTACGTGGCGGCGAGCTCGCCCGTCGGGGAGAGGACGAGCGCGGTGTTGTAGAGCGAGCCGTCGCCCGCGCGCTCCACGAAGGAGCCGGCGTGCAGCCAGACGCCGGCGTCGCGGGCGGCCGCGGCCATGGCCCCGTAGGTCGGTCCGTCCAGCGGCTCGGCCTCCGTCTCGAACTGCTCGTAGGCGAAGGCGCCCACGGTCCACAGCTCGGGCAGGACGACGAGGTCCGAGCCGGACTGTTCGCGCACGAGGTCAGCGGCACGGGAGCGGCGGGAAACCACCGACTCCCCATCATTCACCGCGATTTGGATCAGGGAAGCGCGCACAGTACCACCGTCCTGGCTTTCAAGCCGTCAACTCGGGCCTACGATCGTCACACGAAAGCACTGCCGGGGTGCTCACCGGCAGCGTAGTTTTGAAGCCATTGCACACGCTTCCAGAACGCGCCAATGAGCCAACGCGCCAACAGGCCAATGATCAGCACGCTAGGGGTCCCGTTGACCGTCCATCCGCATCCCAGCCTTCAGCCCTATGCCGACGCGTGGACCCACTCCGTCGAGGCGATATCCGAGCTGGTCCTTCCGTTGACGGAAGGCGAGTGGAACCGGGCGACGCCCTGCCCGAACTGGTCCGTGCGCGATGTCGTCTCCCACGTCATCGGCATCGACTGCGAGCAGTTGGGCGACCCGCGGCCGATCCACACCCTGCCGCGGGACCTGCGGCACGTGGTCGACGAGTTCTCCCGGTACATGGAAGTGCAGGTCGACGTGCGGCGGCACCACACCGCGCCCGAGATGACCTCCGAGCTGGAGTACACGATCATCCGCCGCTCCCGGCAGCTGCGGAACGAGAAGCGGGATCCGGACACGATGGTCCGCGGCCCGCTGGGCGAGCCGGCCACCCTGGAGCACTCGCTGCGGCTGCGCGCGTTCGACGTGTGGATCCACGAGCAGGACCTGCGGGCGGCCCTGGGGGCACCGGGGAACTGGGACTCGCCGGGGGCCTACGTGGCCAGGGACGTCCTGCTCTCCGGGCTCCCGAAGGTGGTCGCGAAGAAGGCGGGCGCGCCCGCGAACTCGGCCGTCGTCATCGACGTGCACGGGGCGCTGGAGTTCATGCGGACCGTACGGGTCGACGCGGAGGGCCGCGGCACCATCGACAAGGCCCCCTCGCTGGGGCCCGCGGTGACGCTGACCCTGGACTGGGAGACGTACGTACGCCTCGCGGCCGGCCGGGTGCGCGCGCACACGGTGGCCGACCGGGTGAAGGTGGAGGGCGACCCGGCGCTGGCCGAGGCCATCCTGGCCCACTTCTCCGTGACTCCGTGACTCCGTGACTCCGTAGGCCGGAGAAACCTTGGTGTGGTCCGTGGTGTCGTCCGCTGCCGTACCGGCAGCGGACCGGTTCGATTGGTTTTCCGACGTGGTGGCGCAGCAGTTGGTGTCGACGTCCATCAGGAGCGAGCACGCGGGGGACTTCCGGGCGGAGGCCGCCGTGCTGGACCTGGGCTCCGTGCAGGTGTCGAAGTTCGGCTACGCCCCGCTGCGCGCCCGGCGCACGGCGGCGCACGTCCGCAGCAGCGACCCCGAGCAGTACCAGTTGGGGCTGGTGACCAGCGGGTCCATGTGGATCGCGCAGAACCGGCACGAATCGGGGCCGTTCTCGGGGGACCTGGTGCTGTGGGACACCTCGCACCCCTTCGAGTCGGCCGTCCCTGGCACGGAGCCGGTCCGGGCCGTGATCCTCTCGCTCCCCCGCACCGCGCTCCCGCTGCGGTCGGACCGGGTGGACCGGGTGCTCGCCGAGCGGATCCCCGCCGACCGGGGAATGGGGGCGATCCTCGCGCAGTACATGCGCTCCCTGGCCGCGCACGGGGAGGAGTGCGCGCCCGCCGAGCTGGAACAGCTGGGCTCCGTCGCCCTCGACCTGGCCGGCGCCTGCCTCGCCGCGCAGATCGGGGCCGAGGACGAGCTGTCCGAGGAGAGCCGGACCCGGGCGCTGCTGGCCCGGATCGACACCTTCATCGGGCACAACCTCGGCGATCCCGAGCTGAACCCGTCCGAGGTCGCCGCCCGGCACAGCCTTTCGCTGCGCCGGCTCCAGCTCCTGTTCCGGGAGCGCGGGGAGAGCGTCGCGGCCGCGATCCGGCGGCGCCGGCTGGAGCGCTGCCGCGAGGACCTCGCCGACCCGGGGCAGCTCACCGTCCCCGTCCACACCGTGGCCGTGCGCTGGGGATTCACCACCGCCTCGGTGTTCAGCCGCCTGTTCCGCGATACGTACGGGGCCAGTCCCAGCGAGTTCCGCCGCGCGGCGGTGGAGGAGGCCGCGGCCGGGAGCACAGTCGGGCCCCCGATCTAGCCCGCTGCGCGGATTGTCAACGGTCCCTGCGCGCAGTGCACACGCCGCCGCGCGGAGCCCTCATAGGCTCGGCACGCGTTGGCCGGAACCCGACTCCGCGGAGCGGACGGACGGATGGGTGGGAAAGGACGGGGGTCTGTCCCGCCCGGTCCCGTCCTCCGCGGTACGGGGGCCTACGCGCATGCCGGGCCGGCACCGGACGTCACCGGGCCGGCCGCGGGTCGGCAGGGGTGCCGACGGGGGCGCCGGCCCCGGAGGCGGCCACGGCGGTGGCGGCCGGGACCGGGGCCGGTGGGGTGACCGACCCGGACTGCGGGGGTATGTGGAGGGCCGGGGGCGCCGCACCCGTCCCCGCACGCTCGCGTTCGCGGGCCAGGGCGCGGCCGCGCAGGCGCAGGATCTGGGCGAGGCCCAGGAGTTCCAGGACGAAGACCGACGAGAACGCGATGCGGTAGTTGTCCCCGGTGGCGTCGAGCAGCAGGCCCACCACCAGGAGGGTCGTCATCGAGGCGATGAAACCGCCCATGTTGGTGATTCCGGAGGCGGTGCCCTGACGTTCCGCCGGGTTGGCGGGCCGGGCGAAGTCGAAGCCGATCATCGACGCCGGCCCGCACGTGCCCAGCACCAGGCAGAGCACGACCAGCAGCCACATCGGCGCGTGGTCCCCGGGGTAGGCCAGGACGGAGCCCCAGAGGAGGGCGGTGAGGCCGACCGTGCCCAGGGCGAGCGGGATCCGGGAGGACTGCCTGCGGCCGACGATCTGGCCGTAGACCAGGCCGAGCGCCATGTTCGAGGCGACCACCAGCGTGAGCAGCCCGCCCGCGGTGGTCCGCGAGAGCCCCTGGGCCTCGACGAGGAACGGCATGCCCCACAGCAGCAGGAACACCATCGCCGGGAACTGCGTCGTGAAGTGCACCCACAGGCCGAGCTTGGTGCCCGGCTCCCGCCAGGAGTCGGCGATCTGGCGCCGTACGTATCCCCCCGCGCCGGAGCCCCCCGCCCCGCCGGCCGCCCGCGGCGCGGGCTCGTGTCCCTCCGGGTGGTCGCGCAGGAACAGCACGAGCGGGACCATGACGACCAGTCCCGCCACCGCGCTGCCCGCGAACGCGGGCACCCAGCCGACCCCGTGCAGCACGGGGGCCAGGACCAGCGTGGAGATCAGGTTGCCGGCCATCCCGACCAGGCCGGCCAACTGCGCCATCAGCGGGCCCCGGCGGGCCGGGAACCAGCGGGTGCCGAGCCGCAGCACGGAGATGAAGGTCATGGCGTCCCCGCAGCCCAGCAGCGCGCGGGCCGCCAGGGCCATCCCGTAGGAGGGGGAGAGCGCGAAGCCGATCTGGCCGGCGGTGAAGAGCACGGCGCCGAGGGTGAGCACCTTCTTGGTGCCGAGGCGGTCCACCATCAGGCCGACGGGTATCTGCATGCCCGCGTAGACCAGCAGTTGGAGCAGGGAGAAGGCGGACAGCGCCGAGGCGTTCACGTGGAAGCGGTCGGCGGCCTCCAGCCCGGCGACGCCGAGGCTGGTGCGGAAGATGACCGCCACGAAGTAGACGGCGACGCCGATCGACCAGACGAGCACCGCCTTGCGGCCGCCCTGGGGGTCCCCCCGGACGAAGTCTGGGGGAGGGTCCTTGAAGACCGTCGTCCCGGGGGAAGCGGCGGGGGCGGAGCTCATCGGGCGGACCCCCGCACCAGTTCCCCGACCCGGCTCACGTGGGCCCGTACGGCCGCGGCGGCCGTGTCGGCGTCGCCCGCGCGCAGGGCGTCGAGGATCTCCTGGTGCTCGGCCAGCGTCCGCTCCACCCGCTCGGGGTGCGCGTGCAGCAGGGCCACGCCCATGCGGAGCTGGCGGTCGCGCAGTTGGTCGTAGAGGCGGCAGAGGATCTGGTTGCCGGCGCTGCGCACGATCTCCGCGTGGAAGGCCCGGTCGGCGGCGATCATCGCGCCGAGCTCGCCCGCGGCGGCGAGCCGGCGCTGCTCCTCGACCAGTTCCGCGAGCCGCTCCAGCAGCCCGGCCGGGGCGGGCACCGCCCGGCGGACGGTGAACTCCTCCACCAGCAGCCGGGTTTCGACCACGTCGGCGATCTCCTGGGCGGAGACGGCGAGGACGAGGGCGCCCTTCTTCGGGTACAGCTTCAGCAGCCCCTCGGTCTCCAGCCGCAGCAGCGCCTCGCGGACCGGTGTGCGCGAGACCCCGACGGCGACCGCGAGCTCGCCCTCGGTCAGCAGCACCCCGCCCTCGTAGCGGCGGTCGAGCACGGCCTGCTTGACGTGTCGGTAGACGCGTTCGGCAGCGGTCACGGTGGTGGCGGCGGTACTGGCGGGCGGCATGCGCACAGCATAGATACAACAGAGGTGCAACCCGGGGGCCGTCCACCATGTGGACCCTCGCCCGACCTCACCGCACCGTGACGTCCAGCACGAACTCGTCGTACGCGGCCTCGTCCGGATACGGCGGACGGACCTGCGCGAAGCGGATCCTGGCCCGGCCCGCCACCCGCCCCCGTACGAGGTACACCCGCTCCACCGTCGCCCCGGGGGGCGGCTCCGGCGGCTCCGGCGCGGCGGCGGCCTGCGGCCCCTCTGCCACCGATACGGCGTCCGTGTCGCCCGTCACCCGCCAGGTCCAGACGTAGCCGCGCGCACCGCGCCCGGTGAGCCGCAGCTCGTACGGCTCACCGGGCGCGAGCACCACCTCGCGCACCTCCACGCGGACTCCTCTCCTGTGGAGACGGCCCCGGCGGAGAATCAGGCCGGGCCGACCACCGCCCCCTCGTGCCAGCCGGCGCCGTCGCGCCAGTAGTGCTGGAGCAGGCGGTCGGTGCGCAGGACGATCACCTCCAGGTTGAACCCGAAGCTGCCCTGGAGCATCCCGGTGACCGCCAGCACGTCGTGGCCGAAGACCGCGGAGCGCTGCCAGGCGGCGCCGCCCGCGTTGCCGCGCCACCAGTGCTCGACGCGGCCGCCCGCGCCCGTCACGCACAGCTCGTAGTTCCCGGCGGTGTCCTCGTCGGCCGCCCCGTACTGCGCCTCGATCAGGCAGGGCGCCGAGGTGATGCCGGAGGCGAAGACCTCGCCGGGGCGCCAGACGAACCCGTTCGGGTCGTCGCGCCACCACAGCTGCATCCGGCCGTCGGTGCGGGTGGCGACCAGGTCGAGGCGGCGGGCGCGGGTCTGGACCAGAGCCGGGCCGAAGTGCGCGATGCCGGAGGCGAAGCGGCCGCCGTCGTTCCAGGTCCAGGGGGCGCCGTTGATCCGCCACCAGTGGCCCAGGCGGCCGTCGGCGGTGCGGACGACCACCTCGAAGTTGCCGGGCGCCCCGTAGTCGCTCTGGATGAAGGCCGGGGTCGAGCCGACCGCCGCGTCGCCGGGGCCGAAGGCGCCGCCGTCGCGCCAGGCGCCGCCGAAGTGCTCGTAGTACCAGTGGCGCAGCCGGCCGCCGGTGGTGACGTGCAGCGACTCCATGTTCCGGTTGTACGTGGTCCCCGTGAAGGCGGGCTGGCCCGAGGCATCGGAGGCGAAGCTCTGGGCGGGGGTCCAGGCGAAGGGGGCGTCGCCCTCGCGCCACCAGTGGCGGAGGGAGCCGCCTGCTCCGCTGAGGGCCGCCAGCTCGAAGTTGCGGTGGGCGCGGCCGTTGCCGCTCTCGTAGACGTTGCCAGTGTGCAGCCGGCGCTTGCTCCACGGGTCGATGTTGGTGTCCTGGAGCCCGCACTTCGCCCAGTCGTCGATCCGCGCCTCGCCGTACGCGATCCGGCCGTAGCCGCCCACGTGGTGGCCGGTGCCCCAGGAGTTCTTGAACAACCAGCAGCCGGCCGCGTCGTCGTAGCCGGTGATCAGGACGCAGTGGCCGCCCGCCAGGCGGTCGCTGGTGCGGTGGTAGACCCCGGAGCCGAGGCCGAAGAAGTCCTCGTACACGTCGAAGCAGGCGGTCAGCGGGCCCACCGTGTCCAGCCACACCTTCTGCTGCTCCACGTCGCCGAGCCGGACGTGCCCCCCGGTGATGCGGACGGTCCGCCCGGAGCGGTCCCAGCTCGGGGTGTACTCGGCCCGCCAGGCCTCCCGGCGGTCGACCGGGGTGCCGGGCGGCGGCGGCGAGTACGGCCAGCAGCCCGGGTCCGCGAGTCCGCCGTTGGTCCGGATCCAGTCGAGGGCGGCCTCGGGGCTGCCCGTCTGCCCGCAGGTGGCCTTCATCCCGTCGTGCAGGTCCCCCTCGGACCGCTCGGCCCATACGTGGTGCTCGATGCGGGCCATCGACTCCACCAGCCCGGCCGCCCCGAACGCCCAGGAGGCGCTGCACGGGCCCTGGTCCTTCACCCGGGTGAGCCAGGGCCGGCCCCACCGGCTGCGCCAGTCCACGGCGGAGGGGCGGGCGGCGGGGGCCCCGGTTCCCGTGGCCGTGGCCTTGCCGGTGCTGGTGCCCATGCCTGCACCGGTGCCCGTGCCTGCACCGGCGCCCGTGCCGGGGAACAGCCCGTGCGCCGTCCTGCGCCGGGTGAGGTGCGGATTGCCGCTGACCCGGCCCACGAGGCTCCGCAGATCCACCGGCGGCGCGGCCCCGGCCGGGGTCAGCTCGACGGCCGCCGCCGTGCTCGCCCCCAGTCCCAGGGCGGGCCGCGGCACGGGATCCCCGTCGGCGAGGTGCTCGCTCACGGACCACCGCGCCCCGCACGCCGCGAGCAGCGCCCGCAGCTCCCCCGCCGTCTGGACGCGCCCCTCCGACTGCTCCGGCATTCCGGCCCCCCAACGCACCGTACGGATCCGAGCCCCGGGAGCGTCCACCTGCCCGGAGGGCGCGTCAAGGGGGTCCGTACGGTCGCTCGGCGGCACGGCGGTCGCACGGCGTGGTGGCGGTTGGTTCAGTGCCGCGCCATCGGCTTGGTCCGGCGCTGGTAGGACAGCGCGCACACGCCGAGGGACAGTCCCATGGAAAAGAAGTTGACGAACCCGATGACGAAGACCCACGGGGACATGCCGGCCAGGTTGGCCGTGGAGAGCCCACCGGTCGCCATCACCGCCAGGCCGAGGCCTCCGTAGGGGGTGAGGGCCACCGCCGAGGCCCATCCGGGTGCGAGGAGAAGCCATCGGGGGACCCGCCCTCCGCGCAGCCCGGGTACCCAGCGCGGGAAGATCCGGCCCCATGGCCGGGTGAGGGCTCCGAGGAGCGTGATGCCCAGAAGGATGCCCACGGCCGTGAAGTCGATCCCGTGTTCCTCCAGCCATACGAGAACCCGGGGAGCCCCGTTCCTGGCGAATTCCTCGGCCATGCTCATGCCCGCCGGTTTGCCGGCCGTTCCGCCCCACGACCAGGACAACTTCATCGCCACGTAGGGCAGGCAGCCGACGGCTCCCGCAAGCGCTGCCCGCCTGACGGCCGGCGGCGGGCCGGTGAACGACACGGTGGATGCGGTGCGTCGATGCATGTCCTTACCCTGCCGAGGCACGAGTGCTCCGCACATCCACCCGGGGCACAAGGCGTTCCTCCCCCCTGCGGGGGAGATGGCGACCAACCCGGCGGGGCGCTGCCGCTGGGGGCGGGCAGCGCCGGGGCCGGGGGTGCGGCAGGTGCGGTGCTACTGGACGGGCAGCGGGACCGGGACCGGCGGGGCCGGGACCGGGAGCGGGGGCAGGCCCGGGAGGCCGAGGCCGGTGAGCAGGGCGACGAGGGCGGCGACCAGGTCGGTCACCACGTCGGTGGCCTTGGCCTTGGCGTCGGTGGAGCAACCGCAGGGCCCGGCGGCCTTGGTGAGGCCGTCGACGGAGCCCTTGAGCTTGTCGATGGCACCCGTGGCCAGGTCGAGCGGGCCTGCGGCGGGCCTGGCCTTGTGGGCGGCGACGGGGAGCACGGGGGCCGCCACGGGCAGCTTCGGGGCGTCGACGGGCAGCTTCGGCGCCTCGACGGGCAGCGCCGGGGCCTCCACCGGAAGCTTCGGGGCCTCCACGGGGAGCTTCGGGGCGTCGACGGGCAGCTTCGGCGCGTCCACCGGAAGCTTCGGGGCCTCGACCGGGAGCTTCGGGGCGTCGACGGGCAGCTTCGGGGCTTCGACCGGCAGCTTCGGCGGGTCAACCGGGAGGGCGGGAGCGTCCACCGGCGGGAGCGGTGCCGGGAGGGCCGGGGCGGCGGGCAGGCTCTTCTTCAGCTCCGCGATCGCGGCGTCGATCTTCTCCTTGAAGGCGGCCAGGTCCGCCTCCGGGATCTCGCCGTCGGGGGACTTCAGGACGGCGGCCAGCAGATCGGTGACGGGTTTGAGCAGCCCGCCGACCCCGCCCAGCGACTGCACCTGCGCGAGCAGGGCCTCGGTGCCGGGGATGGCCTTCCCGGCCGGCGCGGCCGCCACGAACGCGGCGGCGGCCTGCGGCTTCGCGGGCGACTCCGCCGCCGCCGACGCCAGACCGGGGGACGCGGTCAGGAGGGTCAGGCAGAGGGCAGCGGGGACGGTGTAACGCGTGATGCGGTGCAACGAATCTCTCCTGTCGAGGAGCCCCGACATGGGACGTGCCGGAGCATGACGTGACGTGGGACGTGACATGGGACGTGCCCCAGCCCACTCACCGACACCCCGTCAGGCCCCGCAACCTGAGCCCCCGCACCGCCCGCGCGGACACGCCGCGCAACCGGCCTACGTACGCCCTTGACCTGCCTCTACGCCGTCGCCCTCGGGCGATGCCCCGTCAGGCGGGCCCCTCCCACCGGATCTCCCCGTCCTGGACCCGGTCCGCGGCGGCGAGCCCGACCCGCGCGGCGACGGCCGCGGACGCGGTGTGGCCGGGGTGGACGTGCGCGATGACGGTGCGCACCCCGGCCTGTGCCCCGAGCCACTCGACCATCGCCCGGGTCGCCTCGGTGGCGATGCCGCGGCCCTGCCAGGGCGTACCGACGACCCAGGCGATCTCGGCGGCCTCCCCGGACACGGTCGCCTGGACCGTCCCGGTCAGGCAGTCCTCGGCGTCGAGCCGGACCACCCAGTTGCACCAGGAGACGGCGGGGTCCGGCGAACCGGCGACCAGTCGCGCGTAGCGCGTGCGCAGGGCCGTCGCGGTGAGCGGCTCCCCGCCGATGAAGCGGTGCAGCTCCGGGTCCCCCAGCACCCCGGCCATCTCCTCGGCGTGCGCGACCTCCAGGGGCAGCAGGGTCAGCCGCCCGGTCCGGATGATCACCCCGCCTGCGTCGCCGCGAAGTCGGCCCACGCGGTGGCGGTGACCCGGATGACCGGCCCGTCCCCCTGCTTGCTGTCCCGGACGGCCACAGTGCCCGCGATGTTGGTGGCCACCTCCACGCACTCGGTGTTGGCTTGGTCGCTGCTGTAACTGGACTTCACGAACTCGAACTCGTTCACGGCTTACATACCTTTGCTGATGGCATCGATCAGGCTCACGGAGTCGTGCGGCGCAAGACTCAGCCGTGACACCCGGGCGAACGCCCGGCTGTACGCCTCATTGGCCTCCGCCCCTTCTGCCCACAGGGTAGAGCCGATGGTCTCGGCGTAGCCGACGTCCAGCGCCCCGGGATCCGCGAACGAAACGATGTTGAAGGAACCGTCGACGCCATGGTGCCTCCCCGCCCGGAAGGGCAGCACCTGCACGTGGACGTGCGGCAGCTTCGCCACCTGCACCAGATGGTCGAGCTGCGCGCGCATCACTTCGACGCTGCCGACCTGGTGGCGCAACGCCGCCTCCCACAGCACCGCGTGGAACTCCAGCGGCGCGTCTCCCCGCAACCGCGCCTGCCGCTTGATGCGTGAGGTCACGAGCGCCTCGATCTCGTCGGGGTGCGACCAGTTGGACGTGACCCCCAACGCCCTCACGTACTCCGGGGTCTGAAGCAGCCCGGGTACCAGGGCAGGATGCCAAGTCCGGATACGGGTGGCGATCTCCTCCATCGCGATGTACTCGCCCAGGCCACCCACGATGGGCATGTGCTGCCACCAGCCCTTGGCCTTGCGACGCTCTCGGTCCAGCTTGGCCAGGGACAGCAGGCCATGGAGCACCGCCTCGTCCGTCACGCCATAGAGCTTGCACAGCGCCACAATGTCCGGGTCGCGGAACGGAACCCAGCCGCGCTCCATCTTGGCGACCTTGGCCGCCGTGGCACTCAGCACCTGCGCCGCTTGCGGCTGCGTCAGGCCCGCAGCGTCCCGCAGGCGCAGCAGCTCCCCGCCCAGCCGGCGTGCAAGCACCGTCGATACCCGGTTGTCCGTGGCCACTTGGCCCACCTCCCTGTACCGGATGCAGTCAACCGTGCCCAGCCGGAACCGCACAACTACTCCTTGGAGATAGATTTCCCCGGAAGAGCTTGCACCCATCACGCGCCGCGCCCTACCGTCAGTGACGAACTACTCACCGCACAGAGTCAGTTGGCGGAAGCGCACCGGGCTGTCCACAAGACGGCACCGGCATGCCACCGCCCGTACCGGAGGTGCACAGCCATGGAGCGTCACGACGTACGGAACTACCCGCCCCGCCAGGACTCCGTACCCACCGCCCGCCGGCACACCGCGTGGCTCGCCGTGGCCTGGGGACAGCCCGAGCTGGCGGCGGACGCGGCGCTGCTGACCAGCGAGCTGACCACCAACGCGCTGCTGCACGGCTCCGTCTGGGACCGCTACTTCCGGGTCGAGGTCCGCCTCACCGGAGCAGTGCTCCGCATCGAGGTCACCGATCCGAAGGGAGAGCGCCGCCCCGAACCGCGAGCGGTCGCCGACCACGACCAGTTCGGGCGCGGGCTGCACATCGTCAAAGCCCTCTCCGCACACTGGGGGTGCACGGACCGGATCGTCGGCAAGACCGTGTGGGCGGAGCTGGCCCGCGGAGGGCGACAGATCCCCCATTAGGCTGATCCACATGGATGGGTGGACGGCGCCGAGTTCCATCGAGCGCGAGCTGTACGAGGCCAAGGCGCGCGGGGACTGGGCGGGGTACCTGGACGCCCTCGCCCGCAGCGAGCTGTTCCTGCCGCAGTCCCGGGCCCAGGTCGACGCCGAGCCCACGATGGCCCGCTTCCACCCCACCCCCGACCGGCGCTGCCTCGTCGTCCACACCCGCGGGATGCTGCCCGCCCCCGACCCGCACACCGTGTACCTGCCCAGGTCGCTCGCCTGGTTCGCGAACGCCTGGGACTCCGCCGACCCGCCCCACCTCGCCGTGAACCCCGGCTCCCCCGCCGAGGCCTACCTCACGACCACCCCCGCCGACCTCGCCCGCTGGCGCGCCCACTGGGACGCCCACTGGGACGCCGTGGCCCCCGCCTGGGGCCTCGCCCCCGGCGCCGTGCACTCCCTGCACGTCGGCGGGCCGCTGCACGGACCGGTCGCGCACGGGCTCGCCGTCGGAGCCCATCTCGCCATCACCAACGGGGAGTTCTGGAACGCCCTCGCCTACCACGGCAACGGCTACGCCCGGGAGCGCGAGCGCCTGCGCCGGGACTGGGACGTCACCGACTCCGCGAGCTGGCACGAGGTCCTGCGCGGCCTGCTCTCGGCCGGGATGGTCAGCCCCGTCTGGGAGTTCGCACTGCGCGTGCGCCGCGTCCTCGCCTCCGACTTCGCCGGCCCCGTGGACGTGGAGCACTGGCGGCACGCCGCGGCGGGAGCCCTGCGCCGCAGCGCCGAACGGGAGGCCGAACCGCAGCTGACCCCCGAGGGCGTCACCCTCGCCGCGCCCCGGCCGACCGCCGAGGTCGAGGGCGAAATCGCAGGCGTACAGCGCCTCATCGGCCGGATCGCCCGCTACGAGCAGCGCTTCCGCGCCGACGGGCTGCTCCCCGACGACGGCTGGGTCCGCTCCGTCGAGGGCTGGGACCACGGCCGGGCCTCGCAGCTGGCCCGCTGGGGGCTCGGCGCCCGCTACGGCACCCTCGCCGAGGCCGAACGCGGCGTACTGGCCGCCGGGGCCGCGGCGCGCGCGGCCTACCGCTCGTGGGAGGAGTTCTCCGCCGGGTACGCGCTGGCCCGGTGCCTGCACTTCGACGAGGAAGAGTTCGGCGAGTGGTACGCGGGCTCCCTGGCCACCCACCTCACCCTGACCACCGACCCCGCGAGCCCCTGGCGCAACATCTCCTGGCGGGCACCCGAAGGAACCACGTGACGCAGCAAGGGATCATCACGACCGAGCGCATGGACGGCCCGGCCGCGGCGCGGGCCGCGGACGCGTTCGGGCTGGTCTACGCCGAAGCGTTCGCGGAGCCTCCGCACCACGAGACCGAGGAGGACGTCGCCGCCGCCTTCCGCCGCTTCCCCGACCAGACGCGCAGGCCCGCCTTCCGCGCGGCCTTGGCCCGTACCCCCGGCGGCGAGCCGGCCGGCATGGCCTACGGCTGGACGCTCCCGCCCGACGCGGTGTGGTGGGACGAACTCACCGAGCCCGTGTCCGCCGCCATGCGGCGCGAGGACGGCCGCCGCACCTTCGGGCTCATCGAGCTCGCCGTGCGCGGGCCGTGGCGCGGACAGGGTGTCGCGCGGCGGCTGCACACGGCGCTGCTCGACGGCATCACGGCCGAGCGGGTGCTGCTGAAGGTCCACCAGGAGGCCGGGGCGGCCTCGGCCGCCTACCGGGCGTGGGGGTACCGCAAGATCGCCGAGGCCCGGCCCCCGGGTACGGACGCGGGCCCGGACGCGGACGCGGACCTCCGTGACGTGATGCTGCTCGATCTGCGGCGCTGAAGGCGCCGGCGCCGACGCCTACGTGCCGGGCTCCACGGCGGCCTTGTCGGAGTCGCTGCGCAGGACGCAGAACTCGTTGCCCTCGGGGTCGGCGAGGACGGCCCAGCCCGAGCCGTCGGGATTCCGGCGGTCGGCGACCAGCACGGCGCCGAGGCCCAGCAGCCGGTCCACCTCCTGCTCGCGCGAGGTCTCGGGGCGCAGGCACAGGTGGATCCGGTTCTTGACCGTCTTGGCCTCGGGCACCTGGTTGAAGTACAGCGCCGGGCCCTCCGCGAGCACGACCTGGGTCGCCGGGTCACCCGGTCGGGCGTCCGGATCCACCGGACGGCCCGTCACGCCGCTCCAGAAGCGGGCCAGCCCGTAGGCATCCGCACAGTCGATCGCCACGTTCTGCACTACCGAAACCATGCGCCCCAGCCTGGCCGATCACCGCTCAGGACGCCACCGGCTCGTGGCGCTCGTCGCGGCTCCGCGGGAGCCGGGCGAGGGTGACCGCGCGGAGCAGCCATTCCACCGGGCCGTACCGGTGTCGGGCCATCAGGTGCTTGCTGAGGGCGAGTTGGCCGCCGTACAGGGCGAGCGCGCCGAGTACGACGACGGTCGCGCCGAGGCGGCCGTACAGGGCGAGGCCGTAGGCGGTGAAGACGAGGGCCATGACCAGGGACTGGCTCAGGTAGTTCGTCAGGGCCATCCGGCCGGCGGGGGCGAGGAGCAGCGCGGTGCGCGCACCCCGGGGCGTCTTCATGAAGAGGAGCATTCCGCAGACGTACGCGGCGGTGAGCGCGGGCGCCGTGACCGTGCCCACGACCGGGCCGATGAGGGTCCACCGGGGACCGAGCGCGCCGGCGGCGGCCACGGCCATGAAGAGGCTGCCGGGCAGGCCGACGGCGACGCCGAGCACGCAGATGCGGCGCATCCGGGCCGCGTGCCGTCCCGTGTCGGCGAGGAGCCGCCGCTTGCCGCAGTACAGGCCGGTGAGGAAGGCCGCCAGGACGAAGCCGCCCATCAGCGGTACGGCGAGGAGCGCGTCGGGCAGTTGCCCGAGGTTGGCCTGTACGACGGACGCCGCGTCGCCCCGGTAGTCGGCGGTCAGGCCGGCGAAGCCGGCGGTGACCTCGGCGTCCAGGCCGGCCGCCTCGGCGTCCGACATGAACAGGGAGGCCAGCCCCAGGAGGAGCATGAGGCCGCTCGCGCAGCCGTACACGATCCGGGCGGCGCGCAGGGCCGACTGCGGCGAGCAGGCCCGTGCGGCGATCAGGATCAGGCCGAGCAGCGCGTAGGTCATGAGGATGTCGCCGATGTACAGCAGTACGGCGTGCAAGAGGCCCAGGACGAGCAGGCCCAGCGAGCGGCGGAGCAGCCGGGGAACGGCGCTCGCGCCCTCGCGGGCGGCGGAGGCCTGCTGGAGGGTGAAGCTGTAGCCGAAGAGGAACGAGAACATCAGGTAGAACTTGGCGGCCACGAGGGTCTGTACGGCACCCTCGACGGTCCGGTCGAGCGGGGAGATGTCCGGGTCGACGGCGGGGCCGAGGCCGTACGGGCCGGCCATCATCAGCGCGTTGACCAGCAGGATGCCCAGGAGCGCGAACCCGCGCAGGGCGTCGACCTCCGGTATGCGCGTGGGCCGGTCGGTTCGTTCGTGCGCAGCAGCCGTCGCGGGCACCGCATCCCCCAAGTGGTCGTGGGCTCTCTTGTGGAGACGGTAGCCCGGCGGGTCAGGGCCGATGACCCCTCACTCGCGCGCGTACACCGAGAAGGGGCGCACCCCCGGACCCCGCCGCGCGGCGACGACCAGGTCCTCGTACACGAGCAGGGCCGCCACTTCGCCCCGCACCCGGTCCACGTCGAGACCGGTGTCCATGCTCTCCTTCTCGTCGCCGGTGGCGGCGTCGAGCACCCGCAGGTCGTCGAGGCCGTCGTTGCGGGAGCCGCGGTCGGCGAGGACGGTCACCCGGCCGCCGGTCACGTCCAGGGCGCGCAGACCACCCGCGACGCCCACGTCCCGCAGCCAGACCTGACTGCCGCTCGCAAGGTCGAAGGCGACCACCCGGTCCCGGTACGCCTTGCGCTGCCTGCTCTCGGCGCCGAGATAGAGCCGCCCGTCCGCGACGGCCACGAGGGCCGGCGTGTTTGCCTGGACCATGCCGTATGCGCCGGTGGTCGCGATGCGGCCGATGGCCTTTCCGCCCTCGCCGAAGGCGAGGAAGGCGCCCGGCCCGCCGTCCGTCGTCCCGCCGGCCTGCACGACCGCAGGCTCGGCGGACAGCAGGGTCAGCTGCCCGTCCGGGAGGGGCGTCGTCCGGCCGCCGAGGGGTGCGGTCCACCGCTGCCCGCCGTCGGCCGGGTCGAACGCGGCCAGCCGCACTTCGGTTTGGGCGCAGGCGAGTACGGCGACCACCTGCCGCTCCCCGACGGCGACCTGCTCGGGCACGCAGCCCTCGGGTACGGCGGCTGTCCAGCGCGGGGCGCCGGTCCGCAGGTCGAAGGCGCGCAGGGCCTTCGACCCGGACACGGTGGGCCGGGTGCTGGGGGTCCACAGGTCTTCGTCGAGGACCCACATGTCGTCGGCGTCCCGCAGGACGGCGATCCCGCCGCCTACGGCGACCATGTCGGTGAACGTCTCGGTCCGGTTCCCCGGTGCGCGGGGCGTGTGCCATAGCTCGCGGCCGGTCGTGAGGTCGAGCGCGGCGACGGTCGAGCAACCCGCGTCCGCCGGCTTCCCCCGGGCGATCAGCACGACGGAGCCGGCCGTGCGGCGGCTGACGGAGCAGATGCGCTCCTGTCCGGGCGGGGCGTACTCCCAGCGGCCCTTCCCCGTCTTCGCGTCGAAGGCGGTGACCGCGTCGTACCGGCTGCGGACGAGCGTGTCGCCAACCAGCCAGGCCCCGTTGCCGTACTTCATGGCGCCGCCGTCGACCGGGGCCTCCCAGACGACGCGCAGTGATCCCCCCGAGGCGGAACAGCCTGTGGCGAGGCCGACGGCGAGCAGTGCGGTGACGGCCGCGAGCAGGGGGCGAAGCCGCCGCCCGGGTCCCGTGCCGACGATCGTGCGCGGTGCCATATGGATCCCCACCCCTGGCTCTGACGGTCGAAGCCCCGTCAGATTAAGGCACAGTTGATCAACGCCGCGTCTCCGCGCCAAAGTCGCTTGGGGCGGCCGGACGACCCGATTACCGTGCCCCCCATGACTCTTGTGCTGAACGACGCCGTACGAAAGCTCCTCGACGCCCCGCACCCGGCGGTGCTCGCCACCCTGAACCCCGACGGCAGCCCGCAGAGTTCGGTGGTCTGGGTGACCCGGGACGGGGACGAGGTCCTGATCTCCACCGTGCGCGGCCGCCGCAAGGAGCGCAACATCGTGCGGGACGCCCGGATCGGCCTCACCGTCTTCAACCTGGCCAACACCGACCTCTACGCCGAGATCCGCGGCACCGCCACCGTCACCGAGGACGCCGGCCGGGCCGTCGCCGTCCGCCTCGCGGAGGAGTACGAGGGCCCGGGCGCGGGCGCGGAGTACGCGAACGCCCCGGCCGAGGACGTCCGGGTCGTCATCCGCCTCACCCCGGCCAAGGTGATCGGCAGCGCGGCCCGCTGAGGCCCTTACGGACCTCCCTTACGGAACCCCCCTACGGAAGCCCCGGCCGCAGCGCCGCCCAGGTGTCCACGGCCACCGCCAGGGGGTCGGACGCCGCGAGGTGGGGCCGGGCCGGCTCCGTGCAGCGGATCAGGTTCTTGATGCGGCGCAGCCGGAGGATGTCGGGGCGCGGCAGGTCCCGCCAGACCCGGGCCTGCGCCGCCGCCTGCGCCGGGGTCAGCTCGAAGAGGGCCAGCACGTCCCGGCACAGGGCGGCGGGGTCGCGGTCGGGATCCCCGCCCTCGCCGGGCCCGAGGTACCGGATCAAGTAAGCGTGCACGTAAGGCCGTTCCTCCGGCCGGCCCAACCGGTCGAGGGCGGCCAGTGCGACCCGGGCCCATCGCAGCCGCACCCCGTCGGGCAGCTCCGCGTTCTGCATCGAGAGCGTGGCCAGGCACCGCAGCGTCTCCGAATGCGGCTCCTCCGGCAACGGGGGCCCGGTGGCCAGCCACTCCTCCAGGTCGGCCAGCTCGTGCCCGTCCGGCGGTACGTACGTCAGCACCTGCCCGCGGGCGAGCAGCGCGACCACGGGCCCTGTGAGCTGTACCTTCGCCACGTGCCCCGCGTCGAAGGACCCGACCGTGCGCCCGTACCGCTCGATCCACCGCAGCCTGGTCCGCAGCCCGCCGGTCGCGTACACCTGCCCGGCCCGCGCCACCCCGCCGATGCACCGCACCACGCACACCCCGCCCGCGGCATCGGCCGCCTCGACGGCACACACCTGCAACTCCGCGAAGGACACCCCGTTCCACCCCTCTCCCGGCGGGGAGGCTACCCCCGGGAAGCTCCGTGCGCGGTCACTTCCGGCTTCGGAGGCTCGGCAGCGTCAGTACCAGTGGTTGGTGTCCACGATTTCGCCGGACTCCACGTCGATGCGGCCCTGGAAGTCACGTGCGTTGCGCGTGACCATGATGATGAGCGGCCGCCCGTCCTGCGGCATGGCGTAGTCGAATCCGTGCACGTCCGTCGGGTTGTAGAGCAGGTCGTGCGGCGGGTGCAGCCGGAACCGCTCCGATCCGTCGGCCCGGAAGACCACCGCATTGTCCGACCGGGTGAAGGGTGCGCAGTCCAGCGCTTCCACCACCAGCACCAGCGTCTCGTCGTACTCCCGCCACGCCGTGACGGACCGTGGCGGCAGCTCGTACGACTTCTCGACGGTCCCGGCGGGGCCGCTCCACCGGACCGTGGTGTCGCCCCGGGTCCAGGCGACTACGACGTCGGGCTGTGCTTCTGTCACGTGGCTCTCCCTCCTGCTCAGCGCCAGGTGTTGGTGTCCACGATCTCGCCGGTCTCCAGATCGATGCGGCCCTGGAAATCGCCTGCGTTGCGCGTGACCATGATCATGAGCGGCCGGCCGTCCTGCGGCACAGCGAGGTAAAAGCCGTGCACGTCGCTCGGCGTGTACACCAGGCCATGCGGCGGGTGCAGCCGGAACCGCTCCGAGCCGTCGGCCCGGAAGACCACTGCGTTGTCCGACGGGGTGAAGGGTGCAGTGTTGATGGCTTCCACCACCACGACCAGCGTCTCGTCGTACTCACGCCACGCCATTACATCCTGCGGCGGACGCTCGTACGACTTCTCGACGCTCCCCGCCGGGCCACTCCACCGGACCGTGGTGTCGCCCGGGGCCCAGGTGACCACGACGCCGGGATCTGCTTCTGTCACTTGGGGATCTCCGTGGCTGGGCCGACTGGAATCAGTCGGGATCGGTCATCGAATTCCATGATCTCAATCTGGGTCCCGCCACCGGGTAGCCGGCCCAGCTTCGGATCCATCTGGGGCCCGATGATGCTCTCCTGGACGAGGATCGGGTCACCGTCAGAGATGCGGTAGCGCTGCAGGAGCGAGACGTCCGGCTTCCAGTCGGTGCGGAGGGCCATCTGATCGCGAACGTACTGCTGGTTGGGTACGTCGTCGAAGGTGCCGAATCCGCCCGGGCCACGCTGACCGGGTGCGACCACCATGTTGAACTCCTCCCCCGGCTGGGCGAAGCGCGCGACGATCGTCGACCCCTCCAGGTGCGGCTGGGTTTCCTCGCGTTCGATCCGGGCCCGGGGCAGTGCCTTCTGTTCCGGCTTGGTGCACGGGCTGAGCCCCAGCGGGTCCGCCCACACGTGCGGGTTGGAGACGTAGGCGACCGGATTCGGGGCCGGGGCGAGGCCCAGGGGGTCGCCCGTCAGGTAGCGGGCCGTCTCCGGGTCGTAGGTGCGGAAGTAGTTGTGGTGGAGGCCGGTCTCCGGGTCGTGGTACTGGCCCGGGAAGCGCAGCGGGGTGTAGGCGGAGGCGTCCCGGTTCCAACTCGTCGTGCCCCAGAGCGTCGCGCGGGTGCGCCAGGCGACCTCGCCCTGTTCGTCGATCAGCTCGGTCGGCGTGCCGACCAGGTCGGTGACGATGGCGAAGAACCGGGAGTCGATCTCCTGCTGGGACGTCCCGCGTATGGACTCCACCTGCGTGAGCGGGTGCAGTCCGGAGTGCGTCCAGGTCAGCGTGACCTCGTGCGGGTTGCCCGCCGAGCGCGTCGTCTGCTCGATGAGGGTCGGGCCGTTCCAGGTGAAGACCGTCTCCTCCACGACCTCCGGGACCGCCACGACCTCGTCCGCCGGGGCGAGCTCGGCCGATGTTTCACGTGAAACACCGGCAGGGCCCGCCGCGAGCCGCTGCTTCGCGGCGCGCCGGCCCAGCGCGTCGTAGCGGTAGCGCCAGCGGGTCCCGTCCGGGGTGGTGACCTCCGTGAGGCGGTCGTCCGCGTCCCAGGTGTAGCGCCAGGTGTCGGGCTTCTTGGAGAGCCGGGACTTCTGCCGCAGGATCACGCGGCCCTGGGCGTCGTGCTCGTAGCGGACCCGGCCCGCCCGGTTGATCCGCGTCCCGGTGTAGGCGCGCTCGCCGGCGGCCTCCGTGCCGAGGTGCTCCGGCCAGGCGGCCGAGGTCTGGTTGCCCGCCTCGTCATAGGCGTACCGCTCCGACCAGGAGGCGGCGTCCACCGCCGTGACCCGGGAGGCCGCGTCCAGGGTGAAGGTCCGCGGACCCGTCTCCGCGTCGTCGATCCCCAGCAGATTTCCGTCGGCCCGGTAGCTGTAGCCGCGGCGCAGCAGGGTGCGCTGGTCGGAGCCGGTGATGTGGCGGGTCGTGAGCCGGCCCGCCGCGTCGAAGGTCTGGTGCAGCTGCGTGGTGTCGCCGATGCGCCTCGTCAGTTCGTGGCCGGCCGCGTCCCGCTCGAAGGTCAGCCGGCGTCCCGAAGCGGTCAGTTCGGTGCAGTGACCGCCCTCGTCGTACGTCCAGCGGGTCTCCGCCCCGGTGGGGGTGGTCATGCCGGCCGGCCGGCTCAGCTCGTCGTACGCGTAGCGGACCGTACGGCCGTCGACCTGCTCCTCGACCAGTCGCCCGTGCCGGTCGCGGATGCGGAGCAGCCGGGTGCCGTCGGAGGAGACCGCCGCCGCCGGTAGGTCGAAGACGTCGAACTCGAACGTCGCCGTGCCGGTGGGCGAGGTCTTGCGGATGATCCGGCCGAGCACGTCCCGCTCGTACGCGATCTCCTCGCCCAGCCCGTTGACGCGCGAGCGCAGGCGCCCGGTCGGGTCGTAGGTGTAGGTGAGGGTCAGGCCGTCGAAGTCGGTCTCCGAGACCAGTCGGCCCGCCGCGTCGTACACGTACTCCCAGGTCAGGCCCTGGGGGTTGCGTACACCCGTCAGCCGCAGCAACGCGTCATGGGTGTACTCGTACCGAACGCCGTCGGGCCCCGTCCGGGCCGCCAACAGGTCGAAGTGGGTGTACTCGAAGCCGGTCACCCCGCCCGCCGGGTCGGTGAAGGAGGTGCAGTTGCCCTCGCCGTCGTACGTCCACAGCGACTCGGCGCCGTCCGGGTCCACCCGGCGGGCGGGACGGCCCTCCGGGGTCCACTCCATGGCCGTCACCCCACCGAGCGGATCGGTCACGCGCACGGGGCGCCCGAAGGCGTCGCGCTCGAACCGGGAGGTGGCGCCGAGGGGGTCCGAGAGGGTGAGCGGCAGACCGGCCGCGTCGGTGGTGTAGCGGCTGACGGCGCCCAGCGGGTTGGTCACCGTGGTGACGTGGCCGCGCTCGTCGTAGCCGAAGGTGGTGGCGGCTCCCGCCGAGGTGCTGAGCGAGGTGCGGTTGCCGCGCGCGTCGAAGCTCTGGCGGATGACCGTGCCGTCGGCGTTGGCCACCCGTACCGGCAGGCCCAGTTCGTCGTACTCCGTGCCGGCGGTGCGGCCGTCGGGACGGATCGAGCGGGTGATCCGCCCCGCCTCGTCGTACTCCTGGAGCGAGGTGGCGCCCAGTGGGTCGGTACGGCTGATCACGCGTCCGGCGCTGTCGTACTGGTAGCGGGTGACGGCGCCGAGCGGGTCGATCTCGGCGACGACCCGGCACCGCTCGTCGATCACGTAGCGCCGCGTGTGCCCGTCGGCGGTGGTGACCGCGGTGACGCGGTGGCCGGTCTCCGGGTCGCGCCCGTCGTAGGTGAGGGTGAGGGCGAGGTGGCCAGCCTCTCCGCCTTCGGCGATGCAGCGGTCCTGGTCGTCGTAGACGTAGTCGTAACGGCTGCCGTTGGTGTCGGTCCAGGACGTGATGCGGCCGCGTTCGTCGTAGGCGAGGCTCAGCGGCCGGCCCGAGGAGTTGACGACCTCCGTCAGGTTCCCGTCGGTGTAGCCGTACGAGAGGACGCGCGGGCCGCCGGTCAGGTGCAGGCCGGTGACCCGGCCCCCGGAGGTTTCGAAGCGGAGATGGTATCCGCCGGAGTGGGCCATGCCGAGCGGCACGCCCTCGGCGTCGTACTCGAAGAGGATGTGGTTGCCGTTGCGGTCGTCCAACTGGACGATCGGCGCGATGCCGTCCTCCACGGCGTCCGGACGATCACCGTCATGCCCGTCCGCCACTCCCGCGGGCCGGCTGAACCGGCGCACCTGCCCCGATGCGGGGTCCGTCAGCGTCCAGTCGCCGTCCGGGGTCCGCTCCAGCGGACGGAGCGGACCGGTGGCGGGAAGCACGGGGATGCCGGGGGCCGGGTGCGGATAGGCGACGACGAGGCCGTCCTCGGAGACCAGGACGACGCCCTCCGCGTCGATCTCCAGGTGCTGGTCGATGGTGGACGCCCAGGAGGGGCCGAACCAGCGGCCCGCCGTATACCCGGACTCCGCGCGGCGGGTGAAGACCAGCGGCAGCGTGCCCGGCAGGACGATGTCCGTCTGCGGCAGGAACATCCGGCCGGTGGCGAGGTCGACCGGGTCGGTATGACCCGTGGACCTCTCCCCGTCGGGGGTCTTGTGCAGGTCAGGGCCGTCACCGTCGAGCGCCTGGCGGCCCGGGCCCTTGAGGTCGTCGGCGTGTTTGGCGGCGGAGCCGATCTTCTTCAGCGACCCCAGGCCCTTGGAACCGATGAGTTCGGGGATCATCTTGCCGAAGCCCTCGGACGGGTCCTTCATGAACTCGTCGAGCATCTTCTTGCCCGCACCCATCGGATCGTTGGCCATCGTGACCAGACCCGCCGCCGTCGAGTTCAAGTTCGTCACGTACTCGGCCGGATGCGTCAGGTTGTACGGATCCATCGGATTCAGCGCACGCGCGAAGTTCACGATCCCGGCCGTGCCCTTGATGACACCACCCGCCAGATGCGTCTTCGCCAGGTCCAGATAATCCATGCCGTCACCGAGCTGCTTCGCGTACGAAGGCTTCGGCGGAGCCGAATCCCGCGCCGCGCGCACCGCCGTACGGACCGTCTCCGCAACGTCGTTACGCTGCTTGCGCGCCGTATCCAGCTTGTCCTGCGCGGCCGTCGCGATCACGGTCCCCGGATCGGTGAAATTCTCCGAAGGCCGGGGCGGCAGCGGATCCTGCTTCGCCTTCAACGCGTCGTTGTAGGTGCCGACCAGCTTGTTGTGGGCGCCGCGTGCCTCGGTGGAGACCTTCTTCGCCCGGTTGTACTCCTCCAACGCCTCCTTGGCCTGCGCCTGCGCCCACTCGACAGTCTCCGCGAACCGGCCCATCGCGTCCGCGGCCTTCCCGAACGCCTCGGCCGCCTTGAACCAGCGCGGCGGCTCCTTCGCCACCGACTCCCTGAACGAATCAGCCGTCGCGCCCTTCAGGCCATCCGGCTCCCCCACCCCCTTCAGGCCATTGCCGACCTTGTCGAAGGAGGCCT